>CAUJDL010000066.1 GCA_963169635.1 Bacteroidota bacterium | reverse complement strand
TTAGATGTAAAAATGCAAGAAGGTAATAAAAAGAAATTTGGTGGTGCAGGAGGTATTGGTCCTCTTACAAGTCATTTAATGTTAGAAACACCCATTAAAAAAGAAAAAGGCTCTATCATTCTTGGTTACAGAACTACTTATTCTAATTGGATTTTAAAGAATTTAAAAGACGAAAGTTTTAGAAATAGTAAAGCCAATTTTTATGATTTAAGCTTACACATATCTCAACAATTAAATACTAAAAACTTTATTTATATAACAGGTTATTTAAGTAAAGATAAATTTAGATTAGATAAAGACACCCTTTATCAATACATGAATAAGAATATCAATGTAAAATGGAAACATATTTTTAAAAATGGTTTCTTTAGTGAAATGACTGCAGGATATGATAGTTATAATTATGGTATTGAAAGTTCATTAAAACCATTAAATGCTTATACCTTAAAATTTGATATTAATCAATATTACTTTAAAGCAGATTTTACTAAAACAATAGGAAATAAACATCGTATCAACTTTGGTTACAATGGAAATTATTATTTATTAAATCCAGGAAATTTTCAACCAAATGGAGCAGCTTCTTTAGTTGTACCAATTAATGTACAACAAGAGAAGGGTATTGAAAATGCCATTTATCTTGGCGATAAAATTGAAGTAAATAATCAATTAGCCATAGAAGCAGGTATTAGAGTATCTGCATTTACTGCATTTGGTGCATCAAGAGTTTTTACTTACTTACCTGGTGCAGAAAGAAATTTAAGTAATATACAAGATACCTTGTTTTATAAAAATGGACAACCCATTAAAACATATTGGGGACCAGAAATAAGATTTTCTGCCAGATATACTTTATCAGAAACATCATCTGTTAAAGTAGGTTTTAGTACACAACGTCAGTATATGCACATGCTTTCTAATACTACATCAATATCGCCTACAGATATTTGGAAGCTTAGCGATACACATATTAAACCTCAATATGGCAAACAAGTTTCTGTTGGATTTTATAAAAACTTTCCTAAAAGAGATATAGAAACTTCTATTGAAGTTTATTATAAATGGTTAGATAATTTTCTTGATTATAAAAGTGGTGCAAAGCTTTTGTTGAATGAGCATATTGAAACAGATGTATTAAGCTCTAAAGGCAAAGCTTATGGTATAGAATTGATGGTGAAAAAAAATATAGGCAAATTAAATGGATGGTTTAGTTATACTTATTCTAGAACAATGTTACAAACAGATGAGCCTAATGTAAATTATCCTGTAAACAAAGGCAGTTATTATCCTGCAAACTTTGATAAACCTCATAGCTTTAATTTTATTGGTAATTATAAATTCTCTCATAGGTTTAATATATCATTAACTACAGTGTATAGTACAGGTAGGCCAATTACATTACCAATTGCTATTTATAATTATGGTGGTGGCGATAGAGTTTATTATTCTGAAAGAAACCAATACAGAATACCAGATTATTTTAGAGCAGATTTTTCAATGAATATTGAAGGCAATCATAAAATAAAAAAATTAGCACACAGTTCTTGGTCTATTGGTGTGTATAATATTACTGCCAGAAAAAATCCTTATTCAGTTTATTTCACAACAGAAAATAAAAAAATTAAAGGATACCAACTTTCAATTTTTGGTTCTGCAATTCCATTTATCACTTACAACTTTAAATTTTAATCATTAATCATAAATGAAAACAAAAAATTTATTTTATATAACGCTGATAGCTGCTGTAGCATTTAGTTGCAGAAGAACATATACTCCACCAGAAGTTACAAAAGACCATAATATTTTAGTGGTAGAAGGTTTTGTGAATACTGGTGCCGATAGTAGTTTTTTTAAATTATCTCGTACACAAAAATTAGGTAGTACATCTACTGTAAAAGCAGAAATTGGTGCACAATTATTTATTCTTTCTGCAAGTGGTACTGTAATATCTACATCTGTAAATAAAAGTAAAGGAGAGTATTCTTTATATAGTGGTTCTTTAAATGTTACAGAAACTTATCGTTTAAAAATAATTACTACAACTAATAAAGAATATCAATCAGATTTACTTACAACAAAACAAACACCTGCAATTGATAGCTTAACATGGAAATATGATACTGAAAAAAATGGTATTCAGTTTTATATTAATACACATGATGCTACAAAAAATGCTACTTATTATAAATGGAATTGTGAAGAAACTTGGGAGTATAAAGCATACTTTGAATCGTTGTACAAATTTGTAAAAGATACTATTATAGAATTAAGAACACCAGATGAACAAGTGTATCGTTGTTGGAGCTCAGAAAAAAACTCATCAATATTTATTAATACTACAGAAAGATTAGCAGCAGATATTATTACCAACGAAAAAATATTATTTGTACCTAAAGGAGGCAATCGTTTTAATCAGCGTTATAGTTTATTAGTAAAACAATATGCTTTAACTAAAGAAGCGTATGAATATTGGTTGCAACTAAAACAAATGACAGAATTAGGAGGCTCAGTATTTGATGTACAACCTACACAACTTATTGGCAACTTACATTGTGTAACTAATGCAGAAGAGCCTGTTATTGGTTATATAAGTGCTGCAACTACTGCTGAAAAAAGAATTTTTATAGATAGAAATGATGCACCATTAATGGTAATGTATTATCCTTTTCAATGCGAAATGGTAGTAGTACCTAAAGTTAAAAGTACTATGGCTACTTACTATGTTACAAGAAGATATTTACCTATTGCAGAAGATGTAAATGGTGCTTTTTTAGCTGGAAGCTATGAATGCTCTGATTGTAGATATTTTGGAGGCGTAACACAAAAACCAGCATTTTGGTAATAATCATTTTTAAGCAAAATTTTTAAGAGATATTAATATGTATAAAATTAAATTGTTGATTGTTGTTTGCTTGTTAGGTAGTTTAAAATTATTAGCACAAAACAATGCTTATGAACAATTAAACACAAAGCTTCAACAATACGTATCAGACAATTATCAAGAAAAAGTATTTGTACATACCGACAGAAATTTTTATTTATCGGGAGAAACTATTTGGTTTAAAGTATATAATACAGCAGCTGCAACCAACAAATTATCTACCCTTAGTAAAATTGTATATGTAGAAATTATTAATGCAGATAAAAAAGCTGTAATGCAAGCTACTATTGAGTTGCAAGATGGTACAGGTAATGGGCAATTTGTTTTACCACTTACATTAGCAACAGGTAATTATGTTTTTAGAGCATATACAAATTGGATGAAAAATTATCCTGAAGAATTAGTGTTTCATCAAAAAATATCTATTGTAAATGTGTTTGAAAAAAATAATGATACTGCAACACCTGTTAAACAATACGATGTACAATTTTTTCCTGAAGGAGGTAATTTAGTAAATAATATACAAAGCAAAATTACTTTTAAAGCAGTTAATCAATTTGGTAAAGGCATTAGCTTTAGAGGCAATATTATTAACCAACAAAATGAAGTTGTTGCAAGTTTTGCACCTCAACAATTGGGTATTGGTTCATTTTTATTTACACCATTAAGTAATCAAACATATAAGGCAGTAATTGTTACAGAAAGCAATGATACACTGAATTACAGCTTACCAACAGTATTTGATAAAGGTTATGTAATATCTACAGAAGCTACAGAAAAATTTGTAAGTATTACAGTAAATGCTACTACAGAATTTAATAATGAAAATGTTTATTTAATTGCTCATAATAATCAAGTAATCAGCTATAAACAGTTGCAAAATTTACAAAACGGAAAAGTTGTTTTTAATATTGATAAAGATGTATTACAAAATGGTGTAAACTATTTTACTTTATTTAATAGTAACAGCAAACCTGTTTGCGAAAGACTGTATTATAAAAGACCTGCAAACACAGATTTGATAACAACAAAAATTAATCAACAACAATTTACTAATAGAGAAAAAGTAAATATTGCTTTAACAAGTTTTAATGCACAAAAGCAACCTGCTAATGCAAATATGTCTGTTGCTGTTTTTAAAACAGATGAGTTACAACATGCATCTACCATAGATATACAACAATATTTATGGCTTACCTCTAACTTAAAAGGAAATATTGAAAATGCAGATTATTATTTAAATACAAATACTGAAGCATCTAATAATGCTTTAGATAATTTATTACTTACACAAGGTTGGAGAAGATTTAATTGGAACGAAATTTTACAAACATCATCAACAACTAAAAAATACTTACCAGAATATGAAAGCCAACTTATAACAGGTAAAGTAATTAATAAAACAACTTTAGCACCTATTGATGGTATTGGTGTTTATATAAGTATTCCAGGAAAAGAGTTTGGTTTTGCTGCAGCACAATCTAACCTACAAGGAGATTTTATTGCTGTAATGCCAAAGGTTTCTAATAAAACTGAATTGGTTGTACAAACAAATAATAGAACAGATAGTAATTATAGAATTGATATTAATAGTCCTTATTGGAGTAAAGAAACTACTTTTTATACACCTCATTTTTCTTTAAATAGTTCAATAGAAAATGAGTTAAATAATTATAGTATCAATATACAGGCAGAAAACATTTATGCCAAAAAACCTACAGCTATACAAACATTTAATTACAAACCATTTTATGTAACAGCAGATGAATCTTACTTGTTAGATAACTATACAAGATTTACAACAATGGAAGAAGTAATGAGAGAATATATACCTGGTGTAAATGTTAGAAAAAAAGCAGGAAAATTTGTTTTCTCTAATGTAGATGCTCCAAGATTTCAATACTTTAATACTGAGCCTTTAGTGTTATTAGATGGTGTTCCTGTTTTTGATGTAGATAATATTATGGCTACTAATCCTCTTAAAATTCAGAAGATAGATGTAGTAACAAGAAAATTTTATCAAAGTGCTTATGCTTTTGATGGTATTATCAGTTATGCAAGTTATAATGGTAAATTAGGTACTACACTTTTAGATAAAGAGTCGTTATTAATTGAGTATAATGCTATACAACAACAAAGAGAATTTTATGTACCAAAGTACGAGTTAAAAGAACAAAAAGATAGCAGAGTACCAGATTATAGAATGTTATTACATTGGTCGCCAAATGTAAGTACAGATGTAAATGGTAATACTAATATAGAATTTTATACTTCTGATATTGTAGGCAATTTTACTGCAATTATACAAGGTATTACTAAAGATGGAGAGCCTGTAAAATCTGCTGTACAGTTTTCTGTAACAAAATAATTTCAACTATTAATAAAATAAAAAACCTCTTGCATTAAATATTTTTGCAAGAGGTTTTTTATGCAGTTGTAAAAAGGTTACACTAATTCTTTTACAACATTCCAAATAACTTTTGGTTTGCCTAAAGTATAATAATGTAATACAGGTACACCAAACTTTTTTAATTCTTTACTTTGTTGCAATAACCATTCTGCACCAACTTTTTCTACATCTTCATCAGTTTTACATTTCATAATTTCTGTAGATAAAGCTGTTGGTATATCTACATGAAATGTTCTTGGTAAAATAGATAATTGTTTTTTAGAAGTAATAGGTTTTAAGCCTGGTATAATAGGTAAAGTAATACCCATTTTTCTACATTCATTTACATATTGATAATATTTTTCATTATCAAAAAACATTTGTGTCATAATATAATCTGCACCAGCATCTACTTTTTGTTTTAATCTTTTTAAATCAATTTCAATATTAGGTGCTTCAAAATGTTTTTCAGGATAACCAGCAGTACCAATACAAAAATTTGTTTTACCACCATCTCTTATATCTTCATCTAAATATATACCATGATTTAAGTTTACCACTTGTTTTTGTAAATCAATAGCATGTTCGTGGCCACCTTCTTCAGCAATAAAATTTGCTTCATTTTTTTCTGCATCGCCACGTAATACTAATACATTATTAATACCTAGAAAATTTAAATCAATTAATGCATCTTCACTTTCTCTTTTATTAAAACCTCCACAAATAAGGTGTGGTACAGTATCTACACTATAATGGTTCATAATGGCAGCACAAATACCAACTGTTCCAGGTCTTTTTCTTACTTCTACTTTTTCAAAAGTGCTATCAGCTTTCTTTTTAAATGCACTTTCACTTCTATGATAAGTAACATTTATCCAACTTGGTTTAAACTCCATTAAAGGGTCTAAATGATTGTATAAAGTTTGTATAGTTTTACCTTTTAATGGCGGAAGAACTTCAAAAGAAATGAGGGTATCTTTAGCTTGTGCTATATGCTCTGTTACTTTCATTGTAAATTTTAAATATAGCTGCAAACTTAAGTAAGAAATATATTATTATTGATTTCTTAAATAAATATCCAATAAAATATTTTGATTATTGAACTTTAATAATACTAAAAAAATCTTGCTGACTACCAGTTGTAGCAATACCATTAGCATCAAAACTTAGCCATGCAGCATTAGTATCTATATAACCATTAGCATCTAAAAATACCCAACGTTTATTTACTTTATCAGCTACATTTCCTCCAATAGTTATGATTATGCCATTTACATAATCTACATCAAACACTACATCGCAATGAGATATAGCATATCGATGTATATTATCTAAGTTAAAGTTTTTCCCTTCTCTGTTTTTACAAAGTAAATCACCAGCAACAGGATATTTAGCTACTTTATCATTAATAGAATAAGCCCAAAATGGATGATTAGTTGCTCCACTTATTTTATTATCTCTTGCCCAAATAATATATTTTGCATGATTAGGTGATAATAAAAAACATTCTTCATATCCTGCTTTTTGCATACACCACGAAATAAATGCTGCACTCCAAGGATGTGCTTCTTGCCAATTAAAATTTTTTACTTGTTTAGTAGTAGGTTTAATATTTAAGCACTGCCAATAATCTTTAATTTTTTGTACAGAAGCGTCTTGCATTTCTGTTCTCATTATTGGCTCATTCCAAAAGCAATATTCTTCTTGTATTACTTGTAATAAATTGTTTTTAAGTTTAGCAAATTCATATAACGAACTATCTAATTTTTTTAAAGTGTCATTATAAAAAGAATGCTGCTCTATTAACATTAAACTATCTTTATTAGCTTGTGCAAAAGCAAAATAATTTAATACAATAAAACAGCATACAAAACTTAATCTCATAAGGCTAAAGTAAAAAGAATAAATGGCTATTACAAAATCTGTTTGTTAAAACAATGATACTTTAGCACAATTAGAAAACAGATTAAACTATTTTACTAAATCATTAATTTTTTAAAGACATTTTTTTAAAGAAATATACATTGCCATCTGCTGTAATATTTATAATAGTTCTATCATGAGTAGCAATATCATCTAAAGAAATGTAATAATTAACTGTTCCATCTGCATCAGTAAACTCTATACAATCTTTTAACTGATAAATTGGAAAAGGATATTTTTTAGTAAAGCTTCTTAAAGCTGCTTCTGGCAATTTTTCTAAATTTATTTTTTTACTTGCACCAACAGTAGAGCCATCATAATTATAATAAGCATCTATATTTTCTCCATTATATTTAAAAGATGCTTTTACATAACCATCAAACTGGCTCCATAATACATCTGCTGCTTGATTAAATTGGTTATAAAATGTTTGAGTAACTACAGGGCTAATTTCGTTTCCATTATTAGCATTGGCATTAGCAAAAAATAGGATTGATGCAAATGCAATTAACATTAATTTTTTCATGATTGTTATTTTTAAATTATTTAAAAAAGTTTTTTCAGTAATGTTTGACTATGTAAAAATAAATTTGTTACACCCCTTTAAAAGTATTTCTATATAAAATGCAATGAAGGGCTTTTTAAAAGGATGAATGGTAATAAGATTTTAATGTATTTAAAAAAATTATTTGATGAAATACAATACTGGTAAGCATTACAAAAGATTTCTTAAAAAAACATTAATACTTGTTGTAATTAGGTTAAAATATAAATTTGGTAGCTATACCTTTGTGTGGCGATTAAAAAATACGTTATGAAAAAAAGTTTTTATCTGTTAGCTATATTTCTTTTTTGCTTTTTACAAGTAAATGCACAACAACCAACAGATACCAATATTACTATTCAAATTAAAGGTGGTTTTATTGATGGCTCTTTAATTAATACCAATTCAAAAGATAGATTAGCTATTATTATTGCAGGTTCTGGACCTACTGACAGAAATGGAAATAATCCAATGGGGGTAAATACTAATACTTATAAAATGTTAGCAGCTTCTTTAGCTAATAATCAAATAGCTTCTATACGTTACGATAAAAGAGGAATTGGTAAAAGTAAATTGGAAAGTAACGATGAAAGTAAAATGCTCTTTGAAGATTTTATTAATGATGCAGTTTCTATTTATCATTATGCAAAAGATAGTTTAGGTTATCAAAAAATTTATTTTATTGGTCATAGCGAAGGTTCTTTAATTGCTATGATAGCAACACAACAAACAAAAGCTGCAGGTTATATTTCTTTAAGTGGTGCAGGTAATGCAATAGATAAAGTAATATTAGAGCAAGTAGCATCTCAACCTCAAGAAATTTACAATCAGGTAAGTGATATTTTAACAAGTTTAAAAAAAGGAGAACAAGTAGATGATGTACCACAATATTTATATTCACTATTTAGACCATCTATACAACCTTATATGATTTCTTGGTTAAAATATAATCCAACAGCAGAAATTAAAAAAATTACAGTGCCTGTATTAATTATTAATGGCACATGCGATATACAAGTAAAACCTCAAGAAGCACAACTTTTATTTAATGCTAATACTAAAAATAAATTAGTTATCATTAATAAAATGACACATACATTAAAAGATACTTCAGATGATTGTGATGATGCAGGTATGAAAACTTATACAGATAATACATTACCATTAAACACACAATTAGTAACAGAAATTGTACAATTCATTCTTCAATAAATTTTCAGTTGAATTATTTAGCCCACGCATACTTTTCTTTTGAACATCATGAAATATTGGTAGGCAATATGATTAGTGATTTTGTGAAAGGCAAAGCTAAATTTCAATATAGTGCAGCAATACAATTAGGCATTCAACTACATAGAGATATAGATAGTTTTACAGATAATCATGCAACAACTAAAGAAGCTAAAAAAGTATTTACACCTTTAGTACGCTTATATGCAGGTGCATTTGTAGATGTTGTTTACGATCATTTTTTAGCCAATGATATTAGCTGTTTTAAAGATGCTACTGCATTGCAAAACTTTGTACAAAAAACATATACTGTATTACAAAATAATGAACAGGTTTTGCCTTATAAGTTTCAGCAAATGTTGCCTTACATGCAACAACAAAACTGGTTGTACAATTATCAATTTCAATGGGGTATAGAAAAAAGTTTTATGGGTGTTGTAAAAAGAGCAAACTATTTAAATAGTTCAGACACTTGTTTTAAGGCTTTCATAAAAAATTATTCCTTCTTAAATAATTGTTACAATACATTTATACAAGATTTAAAAGTATATGCAGCTACACAGTTGGCTATTTTAACTTCTCATAAAAATTAATCATGTTATCACATTCTAAAATTATTATAGTAGGTCAGGGTATTAGTGGCACATTTTTATCTTACTATTTATTGAAAGAAGGAAAAGATGTATTAGTGTTTGATGAAATTAAAAACAATGCATCAAGCAATATTACCAGTGGTGTTATTAATCCTGTAACAGGCAGAAGAATTGTAAGAACATGGATGATTGAAGAAATTATGCCTTTTGCTATCAAAGCATATCAAGCATTTGAACAATTTTTACAAATTAATATTGTTCATCAAACAAATATTTTAGATTTTCATCCAACAGCACAAATGCAGTTAGCTTTTGATGAAAGAGTAAAAGAAGAAACTTATTTATTAAATGTAACTAATACCGAATCTTGGAGACAATTTTTTAATTACGATTTTGGAATAGGAGAAATAAATCCTTGTTGGCAAATTAATATTCAGCATTTATTACAAACATGGAGAAAACATTTGTTGGAAAAAGAAATTTTAATTGAACAAAAATTTACACAAGAGCATATTAATGAATATAAAGATTGTACTATTATTTTTTGTGATGGTGTAGCAAATACAATATTTCCATTTTTTAATTTATTGCCTTTTGCACCTAATAAAGGCGAATCTCTTATTGCAGAAATTAATGACTTACCCAGAAAAAATATTTATAAACAAAGTTGTGCTATTGTACCTTGGAAAGATAATTTGTGGTGGGTGGGTTCTAATTATGAATGGAATTATTTAAATGATTTACCAAGTAAAGAGTTTAGTACTAATATGGAGCAAAAGCTAAAAAGCTTTTTAAAACTTCCGTATAAAATAGTAGATCATTTTGCAGGATTAAGACCAGCAAATTTAGAAAGAAGACCTTTTGTTGGTTTTCATCCAATAAATAAAAATTTAGGTATCTTAAATGGTATGGGTACTAAAGGCTGTTCTTTAGCTCCTTATTTTGCACATCAGTTAGCAGCAAATATTTTACACCAAGCACCTATACATCCAAATGCAGATGTAAAAAGGTTTGCAGGAATTTTATCAAAACAATAAGAGCTATAAAGCAGCAATAACTCAATAAAAAAACTTTTCTTTGCAGCCTGAAATTCATTTCTACAATTAATTATTATGTGGTATAAGTTAGGGCAGTTTATTGTAAAGTTTAGATTATTATTATTGATTTGTTTATTAGTGGCAACAGGTATTATGGCTTTTTTTGCAACTAAGGTTAAGTTAAGTTACGAGTTTACAAGAGCCATACCAACAGATAATATTAAGTATAAAGAGTATCAGCAATTCAGAGAAAAATTTGGCGACGATGGTAATACCATGGTTTTTGGTATTGAGAGTAAAGATTTTTTTAAGGTAAATATTTTTAATGAAGTAGATGTATTACATCACAACTTAAAAAAAGTAAGTGGTGTATTAAATGTTTTAAGTATTCCTCAAGCAGTTAATTTAATTAAAGATACCACTGGCGAAAAACTTGTACCTCAAAAAATATTTCATGCACCTTATACACAACAACAAAATTTAGATGCAGATAAAGATGTTTTTTTACACCTTCCTTTTTATCAAACATTATTATATAATACTACCACAAATGCTTATTTAATAGGTGTACAACTTAACAAAGACAGTGTAAACAGCAAAAGCAGAACAAGACTTATTAATGATATAATGGCACAAGCCAATTTGTTTGAAAAAAGTACAGGCATTAGTTTACATACAAGTGGTTTACCATTTATTCGTACTACTATAGGTAATAGAATAAAAAGCGAAATGAATTGGTTTTTAATAGGCTCTTTATTACTTTCTGCTATTACCTTGTTATTATTTTTTAGAAGTTTTAGTGCAATGCTTATAAGCTTAATGGTAGTATTAATAGGTGTTGTATTTAGTTTAGGAACAATTGTATTATTAGGTTATAAAATAACATTACTAACAGCATTAATTCCTCCTTTAATTGTTGTTATTGGTATTCCTAATTGTATTTATTTTTTAAATAAATATCATACATCATTTAAAGAAACAAATAATAAGCAACAAGCATTAATAACTATGATAGGCAGAATGGGTGTGGTAACATTATTTTGCAATATAGCTGCAGCTATTGGTTTTAGTGTATTTGCATTAACACATAGTCAGCTATTAAAAGAGTTTGGTATTGTAGCAGGTGCAAATATTATGGCCTTGTTTTTTATCTCTTTAATTTTTATACCTGCATTATTAAGTTATTTACCAGAGCCAAAACCTATACATGTTAGATATTTAGATAATAAAACTTTAGAAAATGTTTTAACTAAAGTAGAACGTTGGTCATTTCATCATGCAAAATGGATTTATGCTACAACCATTATTTGTTGTGCTTTTGCTTTAGTAGGATTTTTTAAATTAAAGAGTGAAGGTTTTATTGTAGATGATTTACCAAAGACAGATAAAATTTATACAGACCTAAAATGGTTTGAACAAAATTTTAAAGGTGTAATGCCTTTAGAAATTATGGTAGATACTAAAAAGAAAAATGGTTTATTGCGTAATATGCACCCAATAAACAAAATTGATGAACTATCTGCCTATATAGCTAATAAAAATGAAGCAGCTAGACCATTAAGCTTTGTTGAAGGATTGAAATTTGCTAAACAAGCTTTTTATGATGGTGATAGTTTAAGTTATACTGTACCTTACGAAGGTGATATGGCTTTTCTTGGTCCTTATTTAAAAACAAATAATACAACAGATACTGCATTAAACACTAAAAAACAAAGCCCTACTAATTTATTAAAAGGCTTTATGGATAGCACCAGACAAACTGCACGTATTAGTGTAAATATGAAAGATATTGGTAGTGTACAATTGCCTATTCTTTTAAAAGATTTAGAACATAAAGCCAGCGAAATTTTTGATACATCATCTTATAAAATAACTTTTACAGGTACTAGTATTACCTTTTTAGAAGGTAGTAGTTTTATTATTGCAGGCTTAAAAGAAAGTGTATTATATGCATTTTTATTAATTGCACTTTGCATGTTATATTTATTTAAGTCTTTAAGAATTTTATTATGTTCATTAATTCCTAATATAATTCCTTTATTACTTACAGCAGGTTTAATGGGTTGGTTAGGTATAAGATTAACACCTGCATCTGTATTAGTATTTAGTGTTGCATTAGGTATAGTAATAGATGTAACTATTAGGTTTTTGGTAAATTATAAACAAGAATTACCACAATATAATCAAGCAGTAGCACCAACATTAATACAAACAATAAGACATACAGGTATTAGTATTATTTATACATCTTTAGTATTAATTGCAGGGTTTGTCATTTTTTGTTTTAGTGGTTTTGGTAGTACTCAATCTTTAGGTTGGCTTACATCATTTACTTTAATTACAGGTACTGCCACTAATTTATTATTATTACCAGTATTATTAATTAGCTTACAAAAAAGAAGATTAGCAAAACAAAGTAAATAGCCATTCACTTTTACTTATTCAATAATTAGTTGATAATTAATACTACCATTAATTTATAAAATAATACACAATTTACTTTATACAAAAACCTTTACTGCTGCTATATTTGCAGCTTATTAAAACTAATAGTTAGTTAAGATAAAAGCATATTACAATAAAACAGGAAAATTATGTTTAATAGTTTATCAGAAAAATTAGAATCGGCATTTAAAAACCTGAAAGGTCAATCTCGTATTAATGATTTAAATATTGCTAATACCATTAAAGATATTAGACGTGCCTTATTAGATGCTGATGTTAATTTTAAAATTGCAAAAGAATTTACTGATAAAGTAAAAGAAAAAGCTATTGGCTCTAAAGTATTAAATGCTGTAAGTCCTGGACAACAAATGGTAAAAATTGTTCAAGACGAGTTAACTGAATTAATGGGTAGTACACCAGCAGATTTTAATATTAAAGGTAATCCTGCTGTAATATTAATTGCAGGTTTGCAAGGTAGTGGTAAAACTACTTTTACAGGAAAATTAGCTACTTATTTAAAAAATAAAAAAGGCAAATCGCCATTAGTTGTTGCTGCAGATATTTATAGACCAGCAGCAATAGACCAATTAACAGTTTTAGCAGAACAAATTGGTGTAGATATTTATAAAGAACCAGATACAAAAGATGCTGTTTTAATTGCTAAAAATGCTATTAACGAAGCAAAAGCTAAAAATAAAAATGTAGTAATTATAGATACTGCAGGCCGTTTGGCTATTGATGAAATAATGATGACAGAAGTAGCCAACATTAAAAATGCAGTAAACCCAACAGAAATTTTATTTGTTGTAGATAGTATGACAGGGCAAGATGCTGTTAATACTGCAAAAGCATTTAATGATAGATTAGATTTTAGTGGTGTAGTACTTACTAAATTAGATGGTGATACAAGAGGTGGTGCTGCATTATCTATTAAATATACAGTTAATAAGCCTATTAAATTTATGAGTAGTGGCGAAAAGATGGACACTTTAGATGTGTTTTATCCAGACCGTATGGCTCAAAGAATTTTAGGCATGGGAGATATTACAAGTTTGGTAGAAAAAGCCCAACAACAATTTGATGAAGAACAAGCTAAAAAATTAGAAAAGAAAATTAGAAAAAATCAGTTCGACTTTCAAGATTTTTTAGAGCAATTACAGCAAATTAAAAAAATGGGCAACTTAAAAGATTTAATGGGTATGATACCTGGTATGGGAAAAGCTATTAAAGATGTAGATGTAGATAACAATAGTTTTAAAGGTATAGAAGCAATGATACAAAGTATGACACCAGAAGAAAGAGCTAATCCAGATTTATTATCTCCATCTCGTAAAACACGTATTGCAAAAGGAAGTGGAAAAGATATGGCAGAACTGAATGCTTTTATAAAACAGTTTGAACAAATGAAAAAAATGATGGGAATGATGAATAAAATGCCAATGGGTGGTTTTCCTATGATGAAAGGAATGAAAAGATAAACTATTTTTTAAGAAAAATAATATGGGGCAATTTCATTTATGAAATTGCCCCATTGTTTTAATAAACTATTAAAACTTATTTCTTTTGTTTTTGTTTAAAATTGGCAATAAAGTTTTTACTAAAATCGCTTAAAATTAGTTTGCCACTTATTGCAGCTCTTTCTGCTAATAATTCATCCCAATGCTCAGTGCCTTGCCAAAATATTTTTTTCAATTCTCTCATAGCTGCATGACTACTTCTTGATAAACTATTAGATAATCTTGCAATACTATCATCCATACCTGCAACATCATTATGCAATTCTGCAAACAAACCTTTTCTTCTTGCCCAATCTGCTGGTCGCCATAAATTAGCATCAATAGCTAATTGCGAAAATGCACTAACACCTAATTTTCTTTCTACTGCTGGCCCTACTACAAAGGGTCCAATACCTACAGCTAACTCACTAAGTTTTACATCTGCACCTTCACATGCAATAGCATAATCTGCAGCTGCTGCTATACCTACACCTCCACCTACACATTTACCTTGTATTCTTGCAATTATTAATACAGGTGCTTTACGCATGGCATTAATTACTTTTGCAAAGCCACTAAAAAATTTTAATCCTTCAGCTTCTGATTGTATAGCTGCTAATTCATCAAAACTTGCACCACTACAAAATACTTTACTTCCAGAACTTTGTAAAATAATTACTTTAGTATCTGCATGAATACCTGCTGCATGTATATCTTTTGCTAAAGTATCTAATAATTTACCTGGCAACGAATTACTTTGAGGATGATGAAACTCTATAGTAACTATACCATGTTCACTTTCTACTTTTACATAACCTTCATTAATTTGCTCTATCATAATCTAATTTTTTATGTGTTTTTTAAGTTGTTTTTTGCGTATGTAAATTAACGATTTTTTTTGGTAGAAATTGTTAAGATGTAAAAGTATTAAAACTCTTTTTTTTAAATATTAATGAGGCATTTAACCTAAACTGAATAGTTAATTTATAACGATAAAACTGTTTGACAATTACTTTTATCTGCAAAATCCTTATTTTTGATAGTCAGGGATAAATAAGTAATAAATTAAAAAGTATTAGTAAATAGCATTAGCGGAAAAGAAGAAGTATTTTTTGAGCAATAAAAATTTACAAAGCAAATAATTCGGTAATAATAAATATATATTCAATTAAAAATTACAGATTATTATACTACATACTTCTAAAATGGGTTGATAAGTTTTAATACTTTACCAAAGTTTATTACCATCAATTATCCTTTATTTTTTAATATTTTGATTTTTGAAAAAATGAGTTATCATTCATTTAATAATAATAAACCTTTAGGTAATCATCAAACTTCATCTTGTAATAGTGGAGCTTGTAATCGTTTAGATGTGTACGATTGGTTGGCAAATATTCCTGTAGCAGATATTGAAGATAGTTGTAAAGTAATAGAAGTAAGCTTTAAAAAAGGTAGCAGAAAAGAGTTTTTTAGAAATAATTATTTAATAAGTTTTGAGAAAGGAGATTTTGTAACTGTAGAAGGTGTTAATGGTTTTGATGTAGGTGAAGTTTCTTTAACAGGAGAATTAGTTCGTTTACAATTAAAGAAAAAAAATGTAGATGAGTTTAATCCAGAAATGAAAAAAGTATTGCGTAAAAGCAATGAAAGAGACTTAGAATCTTTTTATTATAATAAAGATAGAGAGCCTATAGTACAAGCTAAGAGTAGAGAATTTGCCATACAACATAATTTACAAATGAAAATTTCTGAAGTAGAAATTCAGGCAGATGGTAAAAAAGCAACTTTTTTTTATACAGCAGATGATAGAGTAGATTTTAGAGAATTGATAAAACAATATGCCGCAGAATTTAAACTAAAAGTAGAGATGAGGCAAATTGGTTTAAGACAAGAAGCAGCTAAAGTTGGTGGTATTGGTAGTTGTGGCAGAGAATTATGTTGCAGCACTTGGATGCATGAATTTAAAAGTGTAAGTACAGCAGCTGCTCGTTATCAAAACTTAAGTATTAATCAAACAAAACTTAGTGGGCAATGTGGCAGATTAAAATGTTGTTTAAATTTTGAGTTAGATACTTATTTAGATGCACTACAATATTTTCCTGAAAATGCAGATAGCTTTGAAACAATGAGAGGCAAAGCTTATTTAATTAAGAAAGATATTTTTAAAAACCTAATGTGGTACACTTTAGAAGGAAGTACTAAACATTATCCTTTAACTATACAAAGAGTAAAAGAAATATTACAATTAAATGCTAAAGGTATAAAACCAGATGAGTTAGAAGCTGTAGAAATTGTAAGCAATAAACAAAAAGAAGTAGAGCATCAATTTGTAGATGTAGTAGGACAAATAAGTTTAAGAAGTTTAGAAAAATCTGATAGACGTCGTAAACAAAAAAATCAGTCTGTAGCTACACATAAAAAAGATGATGTAAAAACAAATAATAAGGGTAGCGATAATAAACAAACTACATCATCTCAACCATCACAACAACAACGACACTCATTTAGAGGAAATAATAAAAGAAATAACACTAAGTAGTGTAAGCTTTTTTATGACTCCACCATTGTTGTATTAGCATAGCTAAACAAACAGATATTATGGCTGTTATCATACCTGCTGCAACATCAAAAGGAAAATGTTGTGCTAAATATACTCTTGAATAACCCACTAATAAAGCACCAACAAAACCTAAAGGTAATAGCCAATTTTTTTTAACTACTACACAAGCAATAAGAAAAAAACAAAATGCAGCAGCAGTATGCCCTGATGGAAAAGTAGAAATTCTATGAGGCTTAATAGCAGCAACTGTATGTATTTGTTCAGTTTCATTAATTGCAGCAATAGGTCTTGGCTCGTTAGGTAAAATAAGGTATTTACATATTTGTACTAACACTGTACTAATAATAAATGCACTAATTAATAAGGGTAAATATTTTTTTCTAAATTTTATAAATACAAATAATAAAACAGCCCAAACAATACCATCGCCAACATTGGTATAAAATCTAAAAAAATTATCTGCCAGAAAACCTAAATCGTTATTGAGTAAAAGAAAAAATTGATGCTTACCAATACTGTAGTTTAATAAAAATAAAATTATAGCAGTAACAAAAGTTAAGCTACAAGCTATCCATAAATTTTTATATTCTTTTTTAAAAAACATATTGGTAAAATAAAAGTGTTTGGTAGTGTAATTTATAATACTTGATTAGTATCATTTACAATAGTAGAAGTTTCTACAGTAGCACTTTTTTTAACTTCGTTATTCTTAAAAAATTTATTTTGAAAAATAAGAATAGCAATAATACCAACAGAAATAGAAGCATCTGCTATATTAAATACAGGTCTAAAAAATTCAAATTCTTCGCCACCCCAAAAAGGAACCCAATTAGGAAAAGTACCACTGAATAAAGGAAAATAAAACATATCTACTACTCTGCCATGCATAAAAGAGCCATAATGTACACCAGTAAAAGCTTTAGCTACTTGTCCATAAAAATGTGTATGCATTTCGTCATAACTAATATCAAAAATTAATCCATAAAACATACTATCTATTAAATTGCCTAAAGCACCAGCATAAATTAAACCTGCACAAATGATAAAGCCTTTGTGATAATTTTTCTTAATAAAATCTTTAATTAAAAATGTTCCCCAGATTACAGCAATTAATCTAAATAAGGTTAAAGCAATTTTACCAAATTCTCCACCAAATTTCCAGCCCCAAGCCATTCCTTCATTTTCTACAAAATGTAGTCTAAACCAATTACCAATTATTTTATGTTCTTCGCCAGTATAGTAATTAAGTTTTATGTAAAATTTTAATGCCTGATCTGCAACAATAATTGCTGCAATCAGTAAAATAATATTTCTTGCTTTCACTGTAGGTAGTTAATTTTTAAGAGCAGCAAAGATAAGAGAATTGCTGGCTGTTTTAAATGGCTATTGCTTAGTAAAACCTTATCAATATTATAAACTTTCATAAACCATAGCAGCACCTTGCCCTACACCAATACACATAGTTGCTAAACCATATTTGCCTTTACGTTTTTTAAGCTCGTGCAAAAGTGTTGCAGAAATTCTGCTACCACTACAACCTAAAGGATGACCTAAAGCAATAGCACCACCATTTACATTTACAATAGCATCGTTTAATTGTAGCTCTTGCATACATGCTAAAGATTGTGCAGCAAAAGCTTCATTCAACTCTACTAAATCTACATCATTCACTGTAATACCTGCTCTTGCTAATGCTTTTTGAGATGCAGGCACAGGACCAATACCCATTATTGAAGGATCTACACCTGCAACACCCATACTTACTACTCTGGCTAATGGTTGTAAATTAAAAAGTTTTACTGCTTCTTCACTGGCTAATAATAATGCTGCTGCACCATCATTAATACCTGATGAGTTTCCTGCTGTTACTGTTCCATCTTTTACAAATGCAGGTTTAAGAGCAGCTAATTTTTCTATTGACGAAAGTCTTGGATGTTCGTCATGCTCAAATAAAATTGTTTGTTTATTTTCTAAAATTTCTACAGGTATTATTTCTTCTTTCCATTTATTAGCTTGTAAAGCAGCAGCATATTTTTGTTGAGATGTATATGCAAAATTATCTTGAGCTTCTCTACTAATATTCCATTGTTTTGCTACATTTTCAGCAGTTTCTCCCATACTATAAGGATGATACATTGCTGCTAAATTTTTATTAATAAAACGCCAACCAATTGTAGTATCATAACTTTCTGTTTTTCTGCCCCAAGCACTATCTTGTTTAGCTGTTACAAAAGGTGCTCTTGTCATACTTTCTACACCACCTGCAATATATAATAAACCATCACCACACATAATGGCTCTTGCAGCATCCATTACAGCTTGTAAGCCACTTGCACATAAACGATTTACAGTATTGCCACCAACAGTTGTAGGTAAGCCAGCTAATAATGCTGCCATTCTTGCTACATTTCTATTATCTTCTCCACTTTGGTTGGCTGCACCTGCAATTACATCTTCTATTTTATGTACATCAATATTTTTATTGCGTTGTAGTATAGCTTTTATAACATGAGCTAATAAATCATCTGGTCTTGTATTACTTAATTTACCACCATATTTACCTATAGGTGTTCTTACTGCATCTATAACATAACAAGTATTCATAAATAAAATTTAAGATTAGCAAAGGAAAAGAAAATTTAATAAGTAAATACCTTTTTACAATGATTGTTTTCTTAAGTACATTATTTTATAAAAGACAATAAGCAACTTTATACAAAAATCTTCGCATCAAAATACTTACATTCGTTAAGTCTTTGAGTTAAAAAAATTTTCATGCAGCAACAAAGATATTATTCGTTAGATGTGTTTAGAGGTGCTACCATTGCTTTAATGATTTTGGTAAATAACCCTGGCTCTTGGAGTCATATTTTTCCTCCATTAGAGCATGCTGCTTGGCATGGTTGTACACCAACAGATTTAGTATTTCCTTTTTTTCTTTTTGCTATGGGCAATGCAATGGCTTTTGTAATGCCTAAATTTCAAGCTAAAGGAAATAGCTATTTTTTAAAAAAGATAATTAAACGTTCCTTACTCATTTTTGCTATTGGATTATTTTTAAACTACAGTCCTTTTTTACAATGGAGTGGTAATAATTTAGTGTTTAAACAATGGTCGTTTATTCATACCAATACCGATGGCAGTAGTTTTGAAGATGGAATAAGAATAATGGGTGTGCTACAAAGAATTGCTATTTGTTATTTTATTGCATCTTTGGTAGCCTATTTTTTAAAACCTAAAGGTGCATTTGTTTTTGCAGCAATTTTATTATTTGCTTATTGGGTTATTTGTTTAGTTGCAGGTAATACACAAGATCCATTTTCTATAACAGGATATTTTGGAAGAAATGTAGATATTGCTTTACTCTCTAAACATCACATGTTACATATAGATAAAGTTGATGGCAAAGTTTTTCATTTTGATTATGAAGGAATATCAAGTACTACAGCAGCTATTGCACAAGTAATATTTGGTTATCTTATTGGCTTTTATATTCAACAAAAAGGCAAAACATTTGAAATGTTAAGCAACTTATTTGTGATAGGCATTGTTTTTTTAGCTGCAGGATATTGTTGGGATTTAGTTTTTCCGCTTAATAAAAAAATATGGAGTAGTAGTTATACTGTTTATACTACAGGCCTTGCTATTGTTACTATTGGTGTAATGATTTATTTATTAGAGTTTAAAAATGCAAAAGGTGCATGGAGTAGTTTTTTTGATGTGTTCGGAAAAAATTCATTATTCATTTTTGTGCTGAGTGGTTTTTTACCAAGGCTATTAACATTATTTAGAATTACAGATAGTATAGATGAAAATGGACAACCTGTTTATGTTACAGCATTTGGCTGGTTTTATGAACATGTATGTAAAAATATTTCAGCAGATTTAAGAGTTGGCTCAATGATATATGCTATTAGCTTAATTATTTTTTATTGGTTAATTGTTTATATTATGGATAAGCGGAAAATCTATATAAAAGTTTAGTAAGTTTTTATAGTTAAACTTAACTTCACACACTTTTTATTTATTTAATATTGATGATTTATGCGTATAGGAATTGTTTGTTATCCCACATTTGGAGGTAGTGGTGTATTAGCTACAGAATTAGGCAAAGCATTGGCAGATAAAGGTCATCAAGTGCATTTTATTACCTATCAACAGCCTGTAAGATTAAATGTATTTAATGCCAATATTTTTTATCACGAAGTAAGAGTGCCTACTTATCCTTTATTTGATTATCCTCCTTATGAAGTTGCATTAGCAAGTAATATGGTAGATGTAATTATGAATTACGATTTAGATTTATTACATGTACACTATGCAATACCACATGCAAGTGCAGCATATATGGCAAAGCAAATTATTCAGCAAAAAATTGGTCGTAATATTCCTGTTATTACTACTTTACATGGTACAGATATTACGTTAGTTGGTAGAGATAAAACTTATGAGCCTGTAGTTACATTTTCTATTAATGAAAGTGATGCAATTACTGCAGTTAGCGAAAATTTAAAACAAGAAACACTAAATCATTTTGCTATTAATAAATCCATAGATGTTATTACCAACTTTGTAGATATAGAACGCTTTAGCAAAAAACCTATTGATGCTTTTAGAAAAGTTGTTGCTCCTAATGGAGAAAAAATATTTTTACATGCCAGCAATTTTAGAAAAGTAAAAAGGGTAGATGATGTGGTAAAAATATTTGCAACTGTAAGAAAAAAAATTCCTGCAAAACTAATGATGGTAGGCGATGGACCTGAAAGACCTGTAATAGAAGAATTAGCAAGACAATTGCACATAGAAGCAGATATACGTTTTGTAGGTAAGCAAGAGCAAATGGAAGAAATATTACCTGTAAGTGATATTTTTCTTTTACCCAGCGAGTATGAAAGTTTTGGATTAGCAGCTTTAGAAGCCATGGCTGCAAGAGTAATTGTAATAAGTACTAATGCAGGAGGTTTACCTGAAATTAATAAACATGGCGAAACAGGTTTTATGGCAGATGTAGGTGATGTAAATGCTATGAGCAATTTTGCTATTAATATTTTATCTAACGAAGAAAAATTACAACAAATGAAAGAAGCTGCATATCAGCATGCTTGTAAATTTGATATTCATCAAATTATTCCTTTGTACGAAAAATTATATAGTCGTTTTTGCAGAATGGGATTATCGTAAATATTTAATAAATAAAAATGGTATTGAATAAAAAAATAATTTTTCGTTGGGTAAAAGTTTTATTGCTTTTGTATGGAGCATTTGGCTTAGTCATTTATTATTTTCAAGAAAAATTTATATTTCATCCAACAGCATTAGCAGATAATTATCGTTATAATTTTAATACACCTTTTAAAGAAGTAAATATTAATTACGATAATAATATTGTATATAATATGGTGCAGTTTTTTCCTAAAGATACTACTACTACAAAAGGTGTAGTGCTTTATTTTCATGGTAATAGAGATAATATAAATAGGTATGCAGCTTATGCAAAAAACTTTACCCAACATGGTTATGAAGTTTGGATGCCAGATTATCCTACATACGGAAAAAGTACAGGTGAATTATCTGAACAAGCTTTACAACAACAAGCTATAGAAGTATATAATATGGCTAAAACAAAATTTGCAGAGCAGCAAATTATTTTATATGGCAAAAGCTTAGGTACAGGAATAGCAGCTTTTTTATCTAATAAAAAAAATTGTCAGCAGCTTATTTTAGAAACACCTTATAGTAGTATTCCTTCTTTGTTTCAGCGATATTGTTTTATGTATCCTGTAAACAGAATGATACATTATAAACTACCAACCATTAATTATTTAAAAAATACATTAGCACCAATTACCATTTTTCAAGCAGCAGAAGATAAAGTAATACCTAACAGTAACACTACAAAGCTTAAAAATGTATTAAAACCAACCGATAAATTTATTACTATTCAAAAAGCAGCACATAATAATGTAAACGATTTTAAAGAATTTCATATAGCATTAGATAGCTTGTTGCAATAAAATAAAGCAAATAAAAAATACAGTATATTTATTGCTTTAATAACTATTATTTTTTTACGATATGCCATTTAATAATAAAACAGTTTTTATTTCAGGAGGAAGTAGAGGTATTGGAAAAGCTATTGCTTTAAAGTTAGCAGCAAGTGGTGCAAATATTGTTATTGCTGCAAAAAGTGTAGAAGAAAATCCTGTATTAGGAGGTACTATTTTTTCTGCAGCGAAAGAGATAGAAGCTGCTGGTGGCAAAGCTTTAGCTGTACAAACAGATATAAGAGATGAAGAACAAATTATTAATGCAGTTGCTAAAGCAGTAGAAAGTTTTGGAGGTATAGATATTGTTATCAATAATGCATCTGCAATACAACTTACCAATACAGAAAATACAGCAGCTAAGCGTTTCGATTTAATGCATGATATTAATGTACGTGGTACTTTTTTATTAGTTCAACATTGTTTGCCTTATTTAAAAAAATCTACTAATGCACATATACTTACATTATCGCCACCAATAAGTTTAATAGCTAAATGGCTTAGTCCACATATTGCTTATACCATGAGTAAATACAATATGAGTATGATGGCATTAGCTTGGGCAGAAGAATTTAGAAACGATGGAATAGCAAGTAATGCATTGTGGCCACTAACAACGATAGATACTGCTGCTGTAAGAAATTTATTAGGTGGTAAAGCTTTAGCAGAAATGAGCAGAACACCTGCTATTATTGCAGATGCAGCTTATTATATTTTATCTAAACAAAACTTAAGTTATACTGGCAATACATTTATAGACGAGCAAGTTTTAGCAAATGAAGGTATTACAGATTTAGAAAAATATGCAGTAATATCAGGTGCTACTTTATACAAAGATTTATTTATTTCGTAGCTTTTTTTATAAAAAACAGAAGTATAAATTTTCATCAAGTAAGATAATTTTTATTTTTAAACCTATAATATATTTGTAGTTTAAAAAGTTGTTTTATGTATTTACAACCTGTAGATGTTGTCAATAATATTTCTGCTGAGGTATTTAAAGAAAAATATTATCAACCACAAATACCTGTAGTAATTAAAGAGCTTTCTCATCAGTGGCCTGCATATCAAAAATGGAATTGGCAATATTTTAAAGCCTTAGTAGGCGATGTTAAAGTAGCTTTATATAACAATGTAAAAAGCGATGCTTATACACCTATTAATACAGCAGACGATTATAAAACATTTGGCAACTATGTAGATATGATAAGTAAAGGTCCTGCTGGATGGAGAATTTTTTTATTCAATATTTTCGATCATGCACCACAATTAAAAAAAGATTTTACATGGCCCGAACATTTAATGAAAGGTTTTGTAAAAAAATATCCTATGCTCTTTACAGGTGGCGAAAGTTCTATTACACACATGCACTTTGATATAGACCTTAGTCATATTTTACATACACAATTTGTTGGAAGAAAACGTGTATTATTATTTCCTTATTCCGAACAATATAAACTTTATAGAAAACCTTTTGAAGTATTAAGCCTTGCAGACTTTAGTAATTATTATGATAATGAAAAAAGTAAATTAGATTTAGAAAAATATCCTGCGATAAAAAATGCAAAAGGTTATGAAGTAATATTAGAGCATGGCGATACATTATTTATGCCTGCAGCTTATTGGCATCACATGGAATATTTAGATAGTGGTTTTGCCATGAGTCATAGAGCTATGCAATCTTCTTTTACAGGCAAGTTAAATGGTGTATGGAATTTATTTGGTATGAGAACAATTGATACAGTATTAAAGAAAACTATGCCAAAACCTTGGTACAATTGGAAACAAAAGAAAATTTTTGCCAATGCTGAAAAAGTGCAGTAGAAACTTTTAGTAAATTTACATTTAATGAAATACTTTTTTAATAAGTGCTGATTTATATATAAAAGGCGATGACGGGGAGATGCGTAAATTAGCTAAAGAAATTCACTACGAAAGCAATAATAAAAACAAAGTATTGAAGTTAAAATTTGTGAATAATGAAAAAGATATTTTTTATATTGATAATGGCAATAGCTGTAAGTAAAACGTACAGTCAAGTAGATTCTATGAGAATACTAAGAGACAGCATTTATGCCAATAAAGCCAATTATATTGGTCAGCCTTTGAGCAAATTGTTTAATGATATAAAAGTCGCAGGCATTGATTTTTCACGTCCTGATAATATGGGCAGCAGGAGAAAAGGCATGGCTTATTATCAGGATTTTTTATTATTCTTTCCTTGGATTCCAGGGCAAGGATTTGCGATGTCGGATTTAAACATAACTATCAGTAATAAAGTAAATGTAGATTTAGAAGAATGGATAGCTTGGCAGCGAGATGGTACTGCTGAAAGAAAATTAAAGTTATTGCTAAAAAACGCAATTGTAACGGATATGGTTGTGTATTAAGATAAAATGTAGCAAAAGAAAGATAACACAGGCTTTTTTCGCAGCATCGTGTCCTGCAAAGTACGGTGCGTAACAAAAATGCGGCAATGTCCCATAGCTATTGCTCCGCCTAATCCTGTTATTTTTAATGTTATTACTACACCGCCTACTAAACCTGCTACTGTATTGGATAATGGGGATATGGAAGTTATTCGTGGTAAAAAGAGAACTGATACGGTAAAGCCCATAGTGGACACTACTTGTAGTGACTCTGCAATAAGGAGGGGAGTGTATTGCGATACAATAATGAAATATATAGATACTACTGCATACATGAAGAAACTGAGGGACAGCAGCCGTGCCAGAACAACAGAAGCAGGTTTTTCCATAAGAACAATTGGCTCCGATACCCCTTATACTTATAAGGCTATTGATTATGTTGATGCAGGGCAGGCTCAAACAGTTGCTTTATATATTAGTGATTACACAGTAGCCACAGTGCATTTACATACCTATAAATTAGATGATAGTACCGTAGTTGTACCCAGCCCAAGCCCAAGAGATTATTGGTCGTTGATTACCAATACAGCAGATACCGCAAAAAGAAAAAGAAGGTTTCAGGCTTTGTTTACGGTATATGGAGGACCCAACAAAGAACAGTTTGCATTAATGCCAACCGATACCTCTATTGTAAGAGAATATTACTACGATACTTCCAAACCTGTATCTATAACAGATTTTATAGATACAAGAGATTCTATTCCTGACCCCGAAGATACCTCTAAAAATATAAGAAACCCCTATTACAATAGTTGGGTTGGTACGCCTAAAGATAAAAAAACTTATTTAGGTATATTTTGGGAAGTTCATGAAAGATTAAAAAACAGCAAGTATCCTAAAGAATATTTGGAAACTTATGCCTCGCTAATTGTAGCCCAAAAAGCAGGCTTACCTGTTAAACTTTTAATGAGAGATACAGACGGGCGGTTTAAAGAGCTTAAATTTGTAGAACAAATGGAAGGTGGGAAGACGAAATATATTATTAAAATTTGTAAATAATAAAATATGAAAAGGTTACTATTGATATTAGGAATAGTGCTTATAGCCGGTATAAAATTAAATGCCCAATCACCTGTTACAGACACGCTACAATGGCTTAAAATTAACATAGAACAAAAGAAAAATTTATTTATCAATCAACCTCTTTCTACGTTACTTGATAGCTTGAAAGAGCTAAAGCAAGGAATTGTTGAATACTCTGGACCCGGTTGGTATGCAATTAATCACTTAAATGATACCATAAAAGTTAAAGGCATTGAATTGTATTTTGAAGAAGTAGTAGGTAGTGAAAAAAGTGCAATACATCATAATGTTTTCTTTTCAAACAATGGAGTAGATACGCTAAACACTCACATAAAAGTAATAAATATTGATTTTGTTCACCCTGTTCTTTTTTTGAGAGACTGGTGGTCTTATGACAGCGATACTTTAGGGTCTAATGCATGGATACCCATAGTAGAAGCATTATATAAAGATGCTTTAGTGAAAGATGTAAAAGTAGAGGAGTATTGACGAATCTTTTTTCCAATCCGTTATGATAAGATTACTATTGATATTAGGAATAGTGTTTATAGCCGGTATAAGATTAAATGCCCAATCACCTGTTACAGACACGCTACAATGGCTTTTCTTCCCCGCACCGTCTCTTACTCATAGCCATAGAGCGTAGGCAAGTACGTTTTGTAAAAGGGGATTACAACAACCAATCACAATATTCCATAGCTTTCAAATCAATGCTATAATAGAGTCATAACAAATGAATTGTTTGTGATGGATTTTTTTTATTTTAAAACCATCTATCCTTAAACTTTTTATTTTATTTCTTTTTTATTTAGTTTTATGCATTATTGCCAACATTAATTTAATGCTTATGAAACTAAAGCTGCTATTTATCTATTTATTATTTATCTCAATAGTACAAGCACAAGAAACTTTTCCTGTAAATGGTACTGCAGATGAAAGAACAGCCTGTTATGCATTTACCAATGCTACTATCATTAAAGATGCAACTACTACTTTGCAAAATGCTACAATGGTAATAAGAAAAGGTATTATTATTGGCATTAATATTCCTATACCTAAAGAAGCTGTTGTAATAGATTGTAAAGGAAAATTTATTTATCCTTCTTTTATAGATTTATTTACAAAATATGGTATTGCTAATACCACAAATACAGCAACAAGAACTTTTGGACAACCACAACAATTTGCTAGTAATACAAAAGGTGCCTACAATTGGAACCAAGCCATAAAACCCGAAACAAATGCTTTTGAAATTTTTCAGCATAACGAAAATGAAGCAAAAGAATTAAGAGCTGCAGGCTTTGCTACTGTTATTATTCATCAGCAAGATGGTATTGCAAGAGGTACAGGTGCATTGGTTACATTAGGCAATGAAAAAGAAAATTTATCTTTAGTAAAAGAAAAAGTAGCAGCATTTTACTCTTTTAGTAAAGGTAGCTCTACACAAAGTTATCCAGGCTCTTTAATGGGTGTTATTGCCTTAATTCGTCAAACTTATATAGATGCTTTATGGTATAAAAATAATCCAACTACAGAAGGTACAAATATTAGCTTACAAGCATGGAATAATAATTTATTACTACCTCAAATTATAGATATAACTAACGATAAGTATAATGCATTTAGAGCTAATAAAATTGCCAAAGAATTTGGCACTACATATATCATAAAAGGAACTGCAGATTTATATCAAAGACTTAATGATTTTAAAGCTAACAATACAGCAGTTATTTTACCCTTAAATTTTCCTGCTGCTATGGATGTAGAAGATCCTAATGATGCAAGAATAGTAGCCTTAGCAGATATGAAACATTGGGAAATGGCTCCTTATCAACCTGCAATGTTCGAAAAAGAAAATATCCCATTTGCTTTAACTACAGATGGACTAAAATCTGCCAACGAATTTTTATCTAATTTAAGAAAAGCTGTACATAATGGTTTATCAGCATCTACAGCTTTAGATGCTTTAACACGTATTCCTGCTACTTGGGTAAATAGTTATGATATTGTTGGAAGTTTAGATAACGGTAAATTGGCTAATTTTTTTATTACTAATCATAATATTTTTTCAGACTCTGCTAAAATTTTTCAATCATGGATTCAAGGAAAAAAATATATCATTAATGATGCTGGTTGGAATAATTATGAAGGTCAATATATTTTTACTATTAATACAAATGGCAAAACACAATTTTTTGAAGCTACTATAGATGGAGCTGATGATAAACCTGTATTATCTTTAAAACCTTATGAAGATACAATAACATTTAAACCAAAACTTACTTTAAACAATCAATTAGTAAGTATTAATTGGTCTAATAAAACTGATAAAGGAAAACAAAATAATTTAACAGGTATTATTGGTGCAGATGCTTGGGCTGGTAATGGTTATTTGTCAAATGGTAGTGTAGTAACTTGGAAATTATATGCAAGAAGAGATTTAACAACAAGTACCAAAAAAGATTCAATATCTACACTTACATCAACTAATAAAAATAAAAAAGATAGTACAAGTATTACTATTGCCAATGTTGTATATCCTTTTAATGGTTATGGTTGGCAAGTTGCTCCACAACAAGAAAAAATACTAATAAGAAATGCTACTGTTTGGACAAATGAAAAACAGGGCATCTTAGAAAATACTGATGTAATAATTAATCATGGCAAAATAGAAAGAATAGGAAAAAATATTCCTATTACATTAGATATGTCTTGGAAAATAATTGATGGTACTGGCAAACATTTAACTGCAGGTATTATAGACGAACACTCACATATAGCTATAGCAGGTGGTGTAAATGAATGTACACATGCCGTAACATCTGAAGTAAGAATTGGCGATGTAATTTATCCTGAAGATATAAATATATACAGACAATTAAGTGGTGGTGTTACTACATCTCATTTATTACATGGTAGCTGTAATCCTATTGGTGGCCAAACACAATTAATAAAACTTCGTTGGGGTAAAAGTCCAGAAGAAATGAAGTTTGAAGGTGCAGATGGTTTTATAAAATTTGCTTTAGGCGAAAATGTAAAAAGCTCTCGTAGTACAAATAATAATCGTTTTCCAGATACAAGAATGGGTGTTGAACAAGTTTATGTAGATGCTTTTCAACGTGCAGCAGATTATCAAAAACTACCTGCAATTAAAAGAAGAGATTTAGCATTAGATGCTTTAGTAGAAATTATGAATAAAAAAAGATTTATTACTTGTCACTCTTACGTACAAAGCGAAATAAATATGATGATGAAAGTAGCAGAAAAATTTGGATTTACTGTTAATACATTTACCCATATTCTTGAAGGTTATAAAGTAGCAGATAAAATGAAAAAGCATGGTGCAAATACATCAACCTTTAGCGATTGGTGGGCATATAAAATGGAAGTACAAGATGCTATTGCATACAATGCTGCTATTATGCAAAAAATGGGTTTAAATGTAGCTATCAATAGCGATGATGCAGAAATGGCTCGTCGTTTAAATCAAGAAGCTGCTAAAACAATTAAATATGGTAATGTAAATGAAGAAGAAGCATTAAAAATGGTAACATTAAACCCAGCTAATATGTTGCATATTGATAAAAAAGTTGGTAGCATAAAAGTTGGTAAAGATGCAGATGTAGTTTTATGGAGCAATCATCCATTAAGCATTTATGCTAAAGCTTTATACACTATTGTAGATGGTACTATTTATTACGACAGAGAAAAAGATATTGAACTAAGAAAAAATATAGCAACCGAAAAAGCAAGACTTATTCAAAAATTATTAGCAGCAAAAAAGAACCCTGCCAACTTTGGAAAAATGCAACCTGCTCGTCCAAGAATTGATGTAATTAATGAGTGTGAAGAAGATCATAAACATAGTCAAAGTATTTTTGATAGAGAAGATGGGTTTTAGAGGTTCAAGAAGTTCAAAAGGTTCAAAAGGTTCAAAAGGTTCAATGAGTTCAAGAGGTTCAATAAGTTTAAGAAGTTTATAGGTTATTGAATTAATTGTTATGCTGCAAAAACTAATTGATTATTTAGAACAATCTGAACTAAAAGGAACAAAATATAAAAACAGAAAATAAAAACAAAACAACATCAAACTTGTAAACTTGTGAACATTCAAACTTGTAAACTCGTAAACCATTAAACTAAAAAGAATGAAACAACTATTATTTACCATATTCAGCATTTTAGTATTAAACAGTGTTGCTCAAGAAACAGTGTATCCTGCAAAAGCACAAACAGAAACTATTGCATTATCTAATGCTACCATACATATTGGTAATGGAGAAGTAATAGAAAATGGAATCATTGTTTTTTCTAAAGGCAAAATAGTAGATGTAAGACATGCAGCATCTATAGCAGATGTAAAAGTAATAGATTGTAAAGGAGCACATATTTATCCTGGTATTATTACATCGCAAACAGATTTAGGTTTAAACGAAATAGGTGCTGTAAGAGCAGTATTAGATGTAAGAGAATTAGGCGATATTAATGCAAATATTAGAAGTATTGTAGCATATAATACAGATAGTAAAATTATTGGTACATTAAGAAGCAATGGAATTTTATTAGCCAATATTGTTCCACAAGGTGGTATATTAAGTGGCTCATCATCTGTTGTGCAATTAGATGCTTGGAATTGGGAAGATGCATTGTATAAAGCAGATGCAGGAATTCATTTTAGAATGCCCAATTTAGTTGCAAGAAGCATGTGGTTTATGCCTACAACAAATACTAATCCTTTACAAACAGCACTTGCCAGAATAGAAAATTTACGTCAGTTTTTTAATGATGCTAAAGCATATTATGCCATTGAAAAACCAACATATACAAATGTAAAGTTCGAAGCTGTTCGTGGCTTATTTACAGAAATAGAAGCTTATCCTACCATTAATTGGAAAGGTGTAAAAAAACCTTTAAGACCTCAGCAAAACTTTTACATTCATGCCGAAACTGTAAAAGAAATGCAAATAGGAATTGAGTTTGCAAAAGAATTTCAGTTTAAACCTGTTATTGTTGGTGGTGCAGATAGTTGGATGATTGCAAATTATTTAAAAGAAAATAATGTAGCTGTTATTCTTAATCAAATGCACAGCTTACCTATTACACAAGATGATGATGTAGATCAACCATATAAAACTCCTTTCTTATTACAACAAGCAGGTGTATTATTTGCCATTGGCGATGTAGATGCTAACTCAAGAGGAAGAAACTTATTGTTTAATGCAGGTACTGCTGTTACTTATGGACTAACAAAAGAACAAGCTTTACAAGCTATTACCAGTAATGCTGCAAAAATTTTAGGTATCGATGATAAAACTGGTACATTAGAAAAAGGAAAAGATGCCAATATTGTAGTAAGTACAGGCGATATTTTAGATATGAAAACAAGTAATGTAATTCATGCTTTTATTCAAGGAAGAGAAGTAAGCTTAGATAATAAACAAAAACAATTGTACGAAAGATATCAATATAAATATAGCTTGAAATAAAAAACTATTTTTAGCTTATTTAAAAATTCCTATTATTTAACCTACCTGAGTATCAGCAATCTTAATGCTTTAACTGTTTAGAATAAAAGATTTAATTGTCGTTAGTTCATTTCAACTACATTTGCACCTCACATTTAGCTACCTAATTTATTTTGAAAAACAATTCTTCAAAACATAGCTTTCATATTCCTGTTTTAGGATTAAGCTATAGTATAGACACACCAGTTAAAGTTGCTCCTTTTGGTATTGCTTCTGTAATTTCTATTATGGATGATGATTTAATAGAAAGTATGCGTCAGTATCATTGCAATCAAAACAATTTTGTATATACTCCTATCAACAAAAAAGAACACGATTTTAGAGCAAAGCGTATTACACATTATCTAAATATTGTAAAAGAAATTATAGATAATCAAATAAATAAAATGAAACAAATGCCTTTTATTAAAGGCAATCATCTTTGGAAATATTTTGAAATGTTACCACAAGATTCTGCATTAAGTAAATTGTTTTTTAAAATGCAGAACGAACAAAATGAAACTAATAAAAATGATTTACAAAATCAATTAAGAAATAATGTTACAGCAGGTGATATTGATGTAAATATTATGGCAAAAGTAGATAATGTAAATTATGCCAAAGATGGTACACCATTGCCAGATGAATTTTCAGATGCTTTAAGTGCTTTGCGTGGATTTGCTAATAGTAATTTAAGTTCTTCTGTTATTTTTTCTGCTGGCTATAATCCAAGATTATATAATTATACAGAAAATTTTGAAGATTTTTTTCCTGATAAAAATGGTGTACTCAATAAAAAAATTATTTTAAAAGTTAGTGATTATCGTTCTGCATTAATTCAAGGAAAAATTTTAGCAAAAAAAGGTTTATGGATTTCTGAATTTAGAATAGAGTCAGGCTTAAACTGTGGTGGACATGTATTTGCTACAGAAGGTATTTTAATGGGTCCTATTTTAGAAGAGTTTAAACAAAACAGAAATTCCCTTTATCAAGAGTTGCTAAAACTATGTAACGAAAGTTTAAAAGCAAATGGTAAAAATGAGTTTATACAAAATCCAACGCAAAAATTATCTGCACAAGGAGGTATTGGTACAGCAGCAGAACATGCACATTTAATAGCATATTTTCAATTAGATAGTGCAGGTTGGGGTAGTCCATTTTTATTAGTGCCAGAAGCAACTAATGTAGATGATAATACTTTATCGCAATTATCTACAGCAAAAAAAGAAGATTATTATTTAAGTAATGCATCGCCATTAGGTGTACCTTTTAATAACTTTAGAAAAAGTACTTCAGAAGCTCAAAGAAAACAAAGAATAGACAAAGGCAGAGCTGGTAGCCCATGTTATAAAAAATTATTATCAAGCAATACAGAATTTACAGAAAAACCAATTTGTACAGCCTCTCGTCAGTATATAGATTTAAAAACAAAACAAATTAATGCTCAAGAAATTTCTGCCTCACAAAAAGAAATACAAATTGCTAAAATTCATGAAAGAGATTGTTTGTGCGAAGGCCTTTCAGCTTCTGCATTATTAAAATCTAATATGCCTGTAGCTCATAAACTTTCTGCTGTTACTATTTGTCCTGGTCCAAACCTTGCATATTTTTCAGGTATATTTTCTTTAGCAGATATGGTAAGCCATATTTATGGAAGAAAAAATTTAAACAATCAAGTTGATAGACCACATGTATTTATAAACGAACTTGAGTTGTATGTAAAATATTTACAACAACAAATTCAAGAGTGTGGCGAAATTATTAATGAAAAACAAGCAAAGTATTTTTCTAAGTTTAAACAAAATTTACAATTGGGTATTAATTATTATAAAGAATTGCTCAATAATTTTAAGCAAGAACCTTTAAACACATTAATACTCTCTAAATTAGAATTACAATTAGCAACTATTTAGTAAGCTATTTTATAATAACCCCAAAAGCTGAAAGATGTAATAACTAAATAGGTTGTTTATTTAATTACTAAAAATTATACTAATTTCGCTGTTCAATTTTTAGTATGACAATTCATAGAGAAGGATATCAAACCATTGGCATTACTGCTTTTATTTTTGGTATAATAAATGTTGCATCATTTTATTTTTTTAGTGCATCAATACCATGGTTAGCTATTACTATTTTTTTAATTACACTATTACTATTTTTATTCATCATTTCTTTTTTTAGAATACCTAATAGAGCATTAACAAAAGATGATAATAAAATTATTTGCCCTGCAGATGGTAAAGTTGTAGTAATAGAAGAAACAATAGACGAAGAATTTTTTAAAGATAAAAGAATACAGGTAAGCATTTTTATGAGCCCTGCTAATGTGCATGTAAATAGAAATCCTATGAATGGAGAAGTTATTTACAATAAATATCATAAAGGAAAATATTTGGTGGCTTGGCATCCTAAAAGCTCTACAGAAAATGAAAGATGGAGTGTAGTAGTAAAAAATAATTATGGTACTATATTATATAAACAAATTGCAGGTGCTTTAGCCAAAAGAATTTGTAATTATACTACTGTAGGTCAGCAAGTAAAGCAATGTGATGAGTATGGATTTATAAAATTTGGTAGCCGTGTAGATATTTTATTACCTGTTGGCACTAAAATAAATGTACAGCTAAATCAAAAAGTACAGGGTGGCGTTACTGTTTTAGGAACTTGGTAAAAAAGTATATTTTCTTAAAATTTAAGAAAATAATTAACAAAAGGTATAGTTTATTCCCTTATTTTTGTGTATCAAGTAAATTTTTAAACCTAAAATAAATAAAAATTATGAAAAAGATTTTAATGTTAGCTACTGCTGCTTTCTTAATTTCAGGTGTAGCTTTTGCAGATTGTGGCGATAAAAAAGATTGCGGTAAAGACAAAAAAACTGAATGTAAGTCTAAAGACAAATCTTGCTGCAAAAAAGATGCAAAAAAAGAAACTAAAAAAGAATCTAAAACTGAAGCTAAAAAAGCATAATTAGTTATCTACTTTTTTTATAAAGCTTATCTGTTTGTCAGATAGGCTTTTTTGTTTTATAGCATTTTTTAAGTTTAAGTATATAGGTAAAGCATCTTTAAAATATCGTTATTATCTATTGTTTTTACATTATTAAATGATTAACTTCGCTGTCCTTTTAAAATAAATATTATTTATTATCCAATATTCAGTATCTTTTAGGTTTAAAAGTATTTAAGAAGAAGAAGAGGACAGAAATTATGCCTACATCATCAAAAAAAACAACAGCTAAAAAATCAGCTGTTTCTAGAACTACTTCAAAGCATAGTGTTACAAAGCCCAACAATTTAGTAAAAAAGCAGCATGATTATGATATTCATGCAGGGTTACAAAAGTATTTTGGTTTTACAGAGTTTAAAGGCACACAAGAAAAATCTATCAATAGTTTATTAACCAATAACGATACGTTTGTTATTATGCCTACTGGTGGTGGTAAAAGTTTATGCTATCAATTACCAGCAATGCTATTGCCTGGATGTGCTATTATTGTATCTCCATTAATTGCCTTAATGAAAAATCAGGTAGATTTAGTTAGAGGTTATAGCGAACAAGATGATGTAGCACATTTCTTAAACTCATCTTTAAACAAAGGACAAATAAAAATTGTAAAAGAAGATTTACTTGCAGGAAAAACTAAACTTTTATATGTAGCACCAGAAACACTTACTAAAGAAGAAAACTTAGAATTCTTTGGCGATTTAAATATTTCATTTTTTGGTGTAGATGAAGCTCATTGTATTAGTGAATGGGGTCATGATTTTAGACCAGAATATAGAAGGTTAAGAGATATGATGAACGAAATAAATCCTCATATTCCTGTAATAGCCTTAACAGCTACGGCTACACCAAAAGTACAAAGCGATATTATTAAAAACTTAGGCTTAAGAAATCCTAATGTGTTTATTTCTTCTTTTAATCGTACTAATCTTTTTTATGAAGTACAACCTAAATTAAAGAAAGAACATACTATAAAACATATTGTAAAATTTATTACTCATCATAAAGGTAAGAGTGGTATTATTTATACATTAAACAGAAGAACAACAGAAGAATTAGCAGAAGTTTTAATGGCTAATAATATTAAAGCTGTTGCTTATCATGCAGGATTAGACCAAAAACTTAGAAGCAAAAGACAAGACGATTTTTTAAACGAAGAAGTACAAGTAATTGTAGCAACAATTGCATTTGGTATGGGTATTGATAAGCCAGATATTCGTTTTGTCATTCATTACAATATTCCTAAATCAATAGAAAATTATTATCAAGAAACTGGTAGAGCAGGACGTGATGGTTTAGAAGGTATTTGTGTTTTATACTACTCTCATAAAGATGTTTCTAAATTAGAACATTTAATGAGAGATAAACCTTTGAGTGAAAGAGAAGTTGGTGCACAACTAATAAATGAAACTGTTGCTTTTGCAGAAAGCAGTGTTTGTAGAAGAAAAATTTTACTACATTATTTTGGTGAAGAATGGGGCGATAGAAAATGTGGCAATTGCGATAATTGCAAACATCCAAAAGAAAAAATAGAAGCTAAAGACGATGTAGTAAAAGCGATGAAAGTTATTAAAGCTTTAGATGAAAGATTTGTGGCAGATTATACTATTAATGTAATTATGGGCAGACTTACACCACAAATTACCATGTTCAGACACGATAAATCTCCTGTATTTGGTATAGGTAAAGATAAAGATGCACATTTTTGGAATAGTTTAATAAGACAAATGATGTTAGAAAATCTTATTACTAAAGATATTGAAGAATATGGCTTACTTAAATTTACTGATAAGGGTTTAGCATGGATGAAAAAACCTACTTCATTTACTATTGTATTAAATAATATTTTTCATGATGCAGACGATGATGATGATGATGTAGAAGTAGAAGGTGAAGCTTCTGCTGGTGCAGATGATGTATTGTTTGAAATGCTGAAAGAACTTAGACAAAAAGAAGCTAAGAAAAAAGGATTGCCACCATTTGTTATTTTTTTAGAAAACTCATTACAAGATATGAGTACACTATACCCAACAACATTAGATGAGTTAGAAAAATGTCAGGGTGTTAGTAAAGGCAAAGCTTTAAAATATGGTAAACCTTTTGTAGAACTAATTGCTAAATATGTAGAAGAAAATGATATTGAAAAGCCCGATGATTTTGTAATGAAAAGTGTGGCTAATAAAAGCAGTAACAAAATTTTTATTATTCAAAATATAGATAAAAAAATACCTATAGAAACTATTGCAAGTATTAGAGGACTTACCCTTAACGAGCTTTTAGAAGAAATGGAAACTATTACTGCAAGTGGTACAAGACTTAATTTAGATTATGCAATAGATGATTGGTTAGATGAAATAGACCAAGAAGAAATTTTAGCATATTTTAAAAGTTGCGAAACCTCTTCGTTAGAAGTAGCACAAAAAGAACTTGCAGAATATAATTATACATGGGAGCAATTAAAAATAATGCGTATTAAATTTTTAAGTGTTTTTGGTAATTAATTTTTTAGCTATTAAAATATTTTCATGCTCCATTTATTAAAGTTAAAAGAAACTATATTGTTTTATAAAAAGTATTTTCTTTTTATCAGCATAACATTTTTTACACTATTTGTATTTGCAGGTTGTAACAATAACAAAAAAATTCCTGATGTATCTCATATAAAAATAGAGCTTAGTACACAACGTTTTGAGCAAGATTTTTTTTCTATGGATACTACACATTTAGATAATGCTATTCAAACATTATTTGAAAAATATCCAAACTTTGCAATAGATTATTTATACAATTTATTAGCTATAAATCCACAGCCTGATAGTGTAATTAATGCAGTAAAACTTTTTACCAATGCTTATAGCAATGTATATGCAGATAGTAAAAATATTTTTAAAGATTTTTCAGCAGCAGAAAAAGATATTAAACAAGGCTTTCAATTTGTAAAATATTATTTTCCTCAATATCAGCTACCAACACAATTAATAACATACATTGGTCCTTGGGATGCTTTTATAATGTTAAGTGATAATAGTGGTGGCTCTGGTGCTGTAAGAATTAATGAAAATATTATGGCAGTTGGGCTTCAGCTAAATATGGGTAAAGACTATGCAATGTATAAAGAGCCTGCAATGCAACAGTTTTATCCAACATTTATTAGTAGAAGATTTGATAAAGCTTATATACCTATAAATGTTTTAAATGTAATTATTGACGATATTTTTCATCAATCATATCAAGGCAAACCATTAATAGAACAAATGATAGAAGCAGGTAAAAAGCTTTATGTATTAGATGCATTTTTACCTTATGCTGCAGATAGTTTAAAAATTGGCTATACACAAAATCAGTTAGATGCATGTTATAAAAGTGAAGCATCTATCTGGAGCTTTTTTATAACAAATGATTTAATTTATCAAACAGAACCATCTATTGTAATGGAGTATATGAATGATGGCCCAAAAACAACTGCTTTTGGAGAAACCTCACCAGGCTTTATAGGAAAATTTGTAGGTTGGCAAATTGTAAAAAAATGGATGCAGAAGAATGATAAAAAAACATTACAAGATTTAATTAATACCCCTGCAAAACAAATTTTTGAACAAGCTAAATACAAGCCATAATTTTTTTTGTATGAATAAAAAAACTTTAGTGTTAGGTGCTTCTGATAATATTGAAAGATATAGTAATAAAGCTGTAAAAAAATTATTAGCTTATGGACATACTGTAGAAGCAATTGGTAGCAAACAAACAACAATAGAAAATATTACAGTACATAAAGAACCTATAATGTTTAATGATATAGATACTGTAACACTTTATTTAAATCCTCAAAGACAACAAACCTATTACAATTATATTCTTTCATTAAAACCAAAGAGAATAATTTTTAATCCCGGTACAGAAAATTTTGAATTAGTACAATTAGCAGAAAAAAATAATATTGAAACAATAGAAGCTTGTACTTTAGTAATGCTGAGTACAGGGCAGTATTAAAAAATTTCTTTTAAGAAAAACTATACTAAATTTTTATTTGTTCTAAAGCAAGTGCCTTTAAACATTGCAACAATATGGTTATGCTGATTTGTAATGGTAATATGATATAAGCCTGTACTTTTTCCATTATGTAATTCTTTTGCTTCTGCAATTAATACATCATTTGTATGTACAGGTTTTGTAAAATTAATAGAGGTATCTAAAGCTACAGATAAATTATTTCTATTATTACAAGCAAAAGCAAATGCACTATCAGCAAAGCTAAATGCAATACCACCATGAGCTATACCAAAACCATTCATCATTTCTTTACGTACAGTCATTTGTATTTTACTGTAACCTTCTTTTATTTCTAACACAGTAATACCTAACCACTGAGAAAACATATCATGCTCCATCATGTGATTAACTACTTGTTGTGGTGTAGTACTCATATTAATTTTTATTAAGCAGTTAGTAATGTAATTTTCCTTTTAAAGAAAATATAATTAATTATTTATTGCTTTTATTCGCCAATAAATTTTGGTAATCTTTTTTCTAAAAATGCAGCTACACCTTCTTTATAATCTTTGGTAATAGCAGCTTTTTGTTGATAATCGTCTTCTAACAATAATTGTTGTTCTAAATTATGTTGTGCCGATTGGTTTAAAGCATGTTTAATATAAGCCAATGCTTTTGTAGGTAATTGAGCAAGTATTGCAGCAATTTTTTCACTCTCAGTTTTAAAAATATCGTCTGCAAAAACTTTATATATCATACCCATTTGTAAAGCTTCTTCAGCAGTTACTTTATCGCCAAGCATCATTAATGCACTTGCTTTTTGAAAGCCTATTAATCTTGGTAAAAAAAATGTACCTCCACTATCTGGTATTAAACCAATTTTAGAAAATGCTTGAATAAAACTTGCATTAGCAGCAGCTATAACTACATCGCAACTTAAAGCAATATTTGCACCAGCACCTGCAGCTACACCATTTATTGCAGCAATAATAGGTTTATTAATATTTCTTATTCGCTTGATAATAGGATTATAATGCTCACTTAAAATTTTATTCATACCTGGTCCGTTAGGATCTACAACTTCTGCTAAATCTTGTCCTGCACAAAATGCTTTACCAGCACCAGTAATATAAATGGCTCTAATATTTTTATCTGCCTCACAATTATCTAAAATTTCTTGCAGCAATAAAGCCATTTCTCTATTAAATGAATTATATTTTTCTGGACGATTTAAGGTAATAAAAGCAATTGCATTTTTTACTTCTAATAAAACAGATGACATATTATTTTGTTTGATAAATTTTTTAATGACATTTAAAATAATCAAATGGTTCTTTGCAATCGTTGCATTGATATAATGCTTTGCAAGGTGTACTGCCAAAACGTGCAATCATTTTTGTATGATAAGAGTCGCAACGTGGGCATTGTACTGCTTCTTCTTGCTGAAATAAATCTGGTGTGCAAACTATTTGCTTTTGATTAGGTGGTGCAATACCATAAGCTTTCAATTTCTTTTTTCCTTCTTCACTTAACCAATCTGTAGTCCAAGCAGGAGAAAGTATTTTAGTAACTTTTGTATTTTTATATCCATGCTCAGCAAGCTCTTGCATTATTTGCATACTCATCATATCTACTGCAGGGCAGCCAATATATGTTGGTGTAATTATTACTTCAATATTATTATCATCATCAATTTTTACATCTCTTATAACACCCAAATCTTTTAAAGTAATAACAGGAATTTCTGGGTCTGGAATTGTTTCAATAATACTCCAAATAGTTGCAATTGATATGTTGTTTTCATTTACCATACTGCATTTGGATATGTTCTTTGCAAGTATTGCATTTCTGTTAAAATATAACCTAAGTATTCTGTATGTACTCCATTTTTGCCACCTGTATGGTTAAAAATATTTTCTGGTAATGGTAGGGTAGCTTCTGCAAAAGTTGCATTTACTTTTTCTTGCCATTGTTGTTGAATGTTGTTTACATCTATTTGTAAAGCAGTTTCAAAATCAGCAGCAATAAACATTTCGCCAATATAGTTTTTTAAATTTTCAATAGCATTTTTCATGCGTTGATGACTTTCAGCAGTACCATCACCAAGTCTTACAACCCATTCTCCACTCCAACGAACATGGTAAACAACTTCTTTAATAGCTTTATTAGCAATAGCAACAATTTGCTCATCGCTATTGTTTAATAATTGCTGATATAAATAATACTGATAAACAGAAAAATAAAATTGTTTTAAAATAGTATTTGCCCAATCATCATTTGGTAATTCTGTTAGTAATAAATTTTTATATTCATTTTCTATTCTTAAATATGCAAGGCTATCTTCAGTAACATTATTACCTATAAGTGTAGCAGCATATTGATAAAAACTTCTTGCTTGTCCTAATAAATCTAATGCAATATTAGTAAGTGCAATATCTTGTTCTATAATAGGAGCATGTCCACACCATTCACTATTTCTATGTGATAGAATAAGTGTAGAATCTGCTAAGTATAAAATATAATTTATTTTATGCTCGTTAGTTACCGAAGCATGTTGTTTACTCATAATAAGCTATTTGTCTTTATATATTTTTATAAAAAATTTCTTATTGAAAGAAAAATTTTACATGTGATTTACTTTGTCTGGTAATTTATAAAATGTAGGATGTCTATAAATTTTATCTTTTGCAGGTTCAAAAAGTTCACCTGCTTCATCTGGGTTATTAGCAGTAATATATTTACTTTCTACTACCCAAATGCTTACACCTTCTAATCTTCTGGTATAAACATCTCTTGCATTTTCAATAGCCATTTTTGCATCTGCAGCATGTAGGCTACCAACATGTTTATGATCTAAACCTTGTTTACTACGAATAAAAATTTCCCATAAAGGCCATTGGTTTTCTTGAGAAGTGTTAGAGCCGCCTTCTTCAATTTCGCCATAATCGCCATAAAAATATTTTTTTATTAAGTTGTTCATAGTGTTTTATTTTTTGGGGGTAAATTTTGTTATTGTTTAATAAATTATTTTAATTGATAACTTCTATTTGATAAGTGATAGCTTTGCCAGAGTCTTCTGCTGTTTTTTCTTCTGTCCAAAACTTATAAAGCTTTAAATTTACTTTACCTGTTTTAGTAGGTACTAATTCTATTTCTTTACCAACACTACCACCAGCCATATCAGGTGGGTTATTATCAATAGTTATAATGGTTAGTAATTGAATATTTTTAGTAGTATCTTCTATATCAAAATTTGTAGAGTTTTCGTATTCACAACCTCTGCAAGTACCTTCAAAAATTACTAATGTATCGCTAAGCTTTACAGTATTTAGTGTATCGCTTCTTAAAGCAAATCTTGTATCTTTTTTTACTGCTTTTTCTTTACAACTAAAGAGAGTAAAAATGATAATACTACTAAATAAAAATATTTTTTTCATTAGGCTACTTTTGATTGTGGTTGATTTTTTTTAGCAGCATAAGCAGAAGCAGCTTCTCTTACCCATGCACCATCTTTATGAGCTTTAATTCTGGCATTCAATCTTTGTTTATTGCATGGTCCATTACCATTTACAACATTCCAAAACTCTTGCCAATTTATTTCGCCAAAATCGTAATGCAATTTTTTGGTATTCCATTTTAAATTAGGGTCTGGCAATGTCATTCCTAAAACTTTTACTTGCTCTGCAATCATATCTACAAACTGTTGTCTTAGTTCATCATTAGTTTTAATTTTTATTTTCCATGCTAAGCTTTGAGCAGTATTAGGGCTTTCATCATCTTTAGGACCAAACATCATTAGGCTTGGCCACCACCAACGATTAATAGCATCTTGGCACATTGCTTTTTGTTCTTTTGTACCTTGAGAAAGTACCCATAAAATTTCAAAGCCCTGGCGTTGATGAAAACTTTCTTCTTTACAAATTCTAATCATTGCTCTTGAATAAGGACCATAAGATGTTCTGCAAAGAATAATTTGATTTACAATTGCAGCACCATCTACCAACCAACCAATTGCACCCATATCTGCCCATGTAAGAGAAGGATAATTAAATATTGATGAATATTTTGCTTTGCCTGTATGTAATTGTTCTAGCATTTCTTCTCTGCTAATACCTAAGGTTTCAGCAGCAGAATATAAATATAAACCATGCCCTGCCTCGTCTTGAATTTTTGCTAAAAGAATTGCTTTACGTTTTAATGATGGTGCTCTGGTAATCCAATTTCCTTCTGGTAGCATACCTACAATTTCGCTATGAGCATGTTGGCTTATTTGCCTAATATTTGTTTTTCTATAAGCATCAGGCATCCAATCTTTTGGTTCTATTTTTATTTCTTCATTTATTTTTTGCTGAAAATTGGTGGCAAGTTTTTCCAAATCCATAATAGTTAGTGTTTGGTACAAAAATAGGGTAACAGCCTAATAAAATTTATTCCAAAAAAAAGTTGTATTAAAATATTAATTTGGATTAAAGGACAACTAATATACTATGTTTTTTTGATTAATTATAAAAATTAATGGTTATTTTTCTTTATCATATTTATATACCTTATTTTGTATCACCAAAAATTTAACTACTGAAACGGAAATATAAAATATTTGTCAATTATATCATTGGTCCTGCTTTATTTGTTTGGTTAAGTTTTTCTATTTATCAGCAAGTAAAAGAGCAGCCTAATCTTTCTCAGGCATGGCAAATAATTTTAAATTCATATACTACAGCAGCAGCTTGGAAATTATATGTAGTAATTGCTTTAATGTTTGTTAATTGGGGTATAGAAGCTAAGAAATGGCAAATATTAGTTAAGGGTATTCAAGTAGTTCCTTTTTTTAGAGCATATAGAGCCATATTTACAGGTCAAGCAGTAGCATTAAATACTTTTAATGGTATAGGAGAATATGTAGGCAGAGTAATTTATTTAAAAGATGGTAATAGATTAAGAGCTATTGCACTTTCTATAGTAGGTAGCTTAAGCCAATTAATTATAACCTTAGTAATGGGCTTAATAGGTTTGGCTTATGTAAGATTAAATATTTTAGATGATACACATCATTTACAAGGATTAAGTAAGTTTTGGTTAGATGCAATGATGTATTCATTAAGTTTTGTAACAGTTATTTTTTTATTCATTTATTTTCAACTGTCATGGCTTACAAAATTGATGGAGAAAATACCTTTTGTTGCTAAGTATATTTTTTATATTCAGAAATTAGAAGATTTTCATTATAAGGAATTAACAAAAGTTTTATTACTTTCTTTTTTTAGATACGTTGTATTTGTAGTTCAATATTTATTATTACTACAACTATTTCAGGTAGAGGCATCAATAGTACAGCTGGCTTGGATGGTTTGTGTATTATTTTTGGTATTAGCTGTGGTACCTACAATACCTATTGCAGAGTTAGGTTTAAGAGGCGAAGTAAGTAGGCAATTATTTGGATTAATAAGTATTAATATACTTGGCATAATTTTTACAGCAGCTATTATATGGTTTATTAATAGAGTAATACCTGCTATTGCAGGAAGTTTATTTATATTAGGAGTAAAATTATTTAAGAAATAATAGTATGAAGAAAATAACAACATTTTTTATTGCATCCATTTCGTGGATTACACTTACATCGGCAGATGACGATTTTTGTGGAATTACCAATACAACTTTTCAAGATGGAGAAAATATTACTTTTAAAATATTTTACAATGCATTAGGATTATATATTGATGCTGGTACTGCAAGTTTTACTGTATCGCAAGAAATGCTGAATAATACACCTGTTTATCATATTGTTGGGTTAGGTACATCAAACTCTAGCTATGATTGGATTTTTAAAGTAAGAGATCGTTACGAAACATTTATTGATACCGCATCTTTTAAACCATTAAAATTTATTAGAAATGTAAATGAAGGTGGTTATAAGTTTTATGAAAATATTACTTTTAATCATCAAACAAACTCAGCTATTACTAGTAAAGGTGTATTTAAAGTAACTGATTGTGTGCAAGATGTTTTAAGTGCTATTTATTATGCTAGAAATATTGATTTTAGTAAATACAAAGTAGGCGATAAAATACCTTTTAATTTGTTTTTAGATAATGAATTATTTAACATGTATATAAAATACATGGGTAAAGAAACTATTAAAACACGTTATGGAAAATTTAGGGCTATAAAATTTAAACCTTTATTAATTAAAGGAACCATTTTTGAAGGTGGAGAAAAAATGACTGTTTGGGTAAGTGATGATAAAAACCATTTGCCTTTAAGAATTGAAAGCCCTATTGCTGTTGGTAAAGTAAAAGTAGATATGATGATGTATAAAAATATTCGTTATCCACTATCATCAATGATAAGTTTTAGATAAAGTAAGTAGTTTATCCAGTTCGGCCATCTCTTACTTTTATAGATTTTTTATTATTATTTTTCTTATCGTATTTTTCTACTTCTTTTGGCTTAATTACTTTTTTTGTTGGTGCAGTTGTGTCTGTTACTTTTTTTTCTTCATTTTCTTTCGGCACTACTAATTTATTTAACGACCAAAGTTCTGTTTTAACAATTCCTGTACTTCCTGGTCTGTACCAAGTCCATCTACCATGTTTTAAACTTTTGCCATCATTAGGTAAAATTACTTCTACATATTTATTTTCATCATCAATATCTTCTACTAAAAAAGTATCATAAGGGTTTAAAGGGTTCATAGCTTTCCAACTTTCTTCTCTTTCTAAACCTGCTACTACAAAGTATTGAGATATGCCATCAAGATTACCCCATTTATAATTTTGTATAGCAATTAAATCGCCCATTAAATTATATCTACGCCATACACCTTCTTTTCTGTTATCTGCATACATGCCTTCTTCTTCATAACCTGAATTGCCTCTTAATGGGTCAACATGTATTTTCCATTTTCCTCTTTTATTACCATTTACATCTGTACAGTTTAAGGTATCGCCTCTTGAAGTAATTTTATAAGTTGCACATTGTGCATGTAAATTATTTGCAATAAATGAAGTCAGTATTATTAAAAAAATCCAACGCATAATTTTTTATTTATAAAAGAAGTGATTGTTTAAATGAATAGCTAAAATTAATTAGTTATGATAGATAAATAGTAATAGAAGTAATTAAAAATTGTTAAGATTAAATTTTTACTTTACAAATTAATTATCTGCAATTTCCCAAACTTCATTTCCTTTTAATAGTTTATCTAAATTGCCTTTTCCTTTAGTAGCAATAATATTTTCAATTTGTTCTGCCATTAAATCTTCATAACATGGTCTTTCAGTTTCATAAAATACACCAAATGGTCTAGGCATGTGTCCTTCAAATGTTGGGTCATCAAACATTCTGGTAAGTATTTGTGCTTTATAAAAATCATGTTCATCGTGTATCCATAAATCATCTTTAGAAGCACCTTGTTCTAAATCTACTATTATAGGTTTATAGCCATCTAACTTAATACCTTTATTTTCATTAGCACCAAATACAAAAGGTTTCCCTTGTTCTACAAATATTGCATTATCTGCTTTAGTAGATTTTTCTGTAAATATTTCAAATGCACCATCGTTAAAGATGTTACAGTTTTGATATATTTCTACAAAAGAACTTCCTTTATGTTGATGACTTCTGGCAAGTGTAGTTTGTAAATGTTTAGGATCTCTGTCCATACTTCTTGCAACAAATGTAGCATCTGCACCTAAAGCTAATGCAGCAGGGTTAAAAGGATGATCTATACTACCTGCAGGTGTACTTTTAGTAATTTTTTGTTGTTCTGATGTGGGTGAATATTGCCCTTTTGTTAAACCATAAATTTGGTTATTAAATAAAAGTAAGTTTACATCAAAATTTCTTCTGAGTAAATGTATTAAATGATTACCTCCAATACTTAAACTATCGCCATCACCTGTAATTATCCAAACACTTAATTCTGGTCTGGCAGCTTTTAATCCACTTGCAATAGCTGCTGCTCTACCATGTATTGAGTGTATGCCATAAGTATTTACATAATAAGGAAATCGAGAAGAGCAACCTATACCACTAATAAAAACTATATTTTCTTTAGGTACACCAATACCGGGTAATGTTTTTTGTACTTGTGCTAAAATTGAGTAATCGCCACAACCAGGACACCATCTTACTTCTTGGTCTGTTGCAAAATCTTTAGCTGTAAGAACAGGAACTGTATCTGTACTCATATTGCATGTATTTAAATTGTATCAAAACTTTACTAAAGTAAAGGTAAGTAAAAAAGATACGTGAGTATTGCTACAATATGCAAAAAGTAAATGTATTTTTTAGAAATGTAAATTTTAGAACTCACAATTTTTAGGTGTTCTGGCAAATGGTATTACATCTCTAATATTAGTCATGCCTGTAACAAATTGTACCATACGTTCAAAGCCTAAACCAAAACCTGCATGAGGCACAGTACCAAATCTTCTACTATCTAAATACCAATTCATTTCTTGTAAAGGAATATTAAATTGTTGCATTCTTTTTAATAGTACATCATATCTTTCTTCTCTTTGGCTTCCACCAACAATTTCACCAATTCCAGGTGCTAAAATATCCATTGCTGCTACAGTTTCTTTACCTGCTTCTTCACCATCATTTAATCTCATGTAAAAAGCTTTTATAGCAGCAGGATAGTTGCTTACAATTACAGGTTTTTTAAAATGTTTTTCTACTAAATATCTTTCATGTTCACTTTGCATATCAATACCCCATTTTACATCATACTTAAATTTCTTTTTCTTGTATGCAGGGCTATTTAGTAAAATATCTATTGCTTGGGTATAAGTAATACGTTCAAATTTATTTTCTACTACAAATTTTAATTTTTCTATTAATCCAAATTCTTGTCGTTCGTTTTGTGGTTTTTGTTTTTCTTCTTCTGCAAGTCTGGCATCTAAAAAAGTTAAATCTTCTTTATTATGCTCCATCACATAGCTAATAATATATTGTATAAATTCTTCTGCTAAATCCATATTATCTTCAATATCATAAAAAGCCATTTCAGGTTCTATCATCCAAAACTCTGCTAAGTGTCTTGTAGTATTACTATTTTCTGCTCTAAATGTTGGACCAAAAGTGTAAATATTACCAAATGCAGTAGCTGCTAATTCGCCTTCTAACTGACCACTAACAGTAAGGTTAGTGCTTTTACCAAAAAAATCTTCATTAAAGTTGATGCTACCATCTGCATTACGTGGTGCAGTGCCATCTATTGGTAAGGTAGTAACTCTAAAAGTTTCTCCTGCACCTTCAGCATCACTTGCTGTTATTATTGGTGTATGAATATTTAAAAAACCTTTGTCATTAAAAAATTGATGAATAGCAAAAGTTAATGCATGTCTTATACGAAATACTGCACCAAAAGTATTTGTTCTAAAACGCAAGTGTGCAATTTCTCTTAAAAATTCAAGGCTATGTTTTTTAGGTTGTAATGGATATTTTTCTGCATCACTATCGCCTAAAATTTCTATGCTATTAGCTTTAATTTCTAAAGATTGTCCTTTGCCTACACTTGGTATTACATTACCAATAACTTTTATTGCTGCACCTGTAGTTATACGTTTTAAAGTAGCATCATCTAACAAACCTAATGCTACTACTATTTGTATATTATTATTAGTGCTACCATCGTTTAATGCTATAAATTGGTTGTTACGAAATGTTCTTACCCAACCCATTACAGTAACTTCTTGTTCGTTAGGTGTTAATTGTAATAGCTCTTTTACTTTAATACGTTTGCTAAACATAGTTGTTGTTTATTAAAAAATATTAGTATGATATAAAAACTAATATTGTTGTAAAAATTACTTGATATTTACTAATAAATACTTTTAAAGTAGCTTTATTTATTAGTAAGTTGATGGCAAATATAAGCCTGACAAAGGTTTTTTTATATACTCCTATTTTAATCGTTTTAAAAAAAATATTTTTTTTTCAAAAAGCTTTCTTAACATTGCATTGGAAACGGGCTGATAGGTTCTCAGAAATTAACTCCAAACACATCAGTTTTTATTTTTTCCAAAAAATATCAGCACAATCAACTTTTATTTTAATTGTTCATTTTATTTATTGAAACAGAAATTATTTTCAAAGAAAACCTCAAATTTTTTCTCATATAATATTAGTGTATGTACGACATTTTGCAACTAAATGATATGCTACTTCCTGAGCTATTAGATATAGCAGAGGAATTAAAAATTAGCAACGCAAAAAAATTAGATAAGCAAGAACTTATTTATAAAATTTTAGATAAACAAGCAGTAAAAGAAAGTGAATCTAAAGATAGTAACAGTAAAAAAGTAAGAACACGTAAAGCAATAAAAACAACTACTGCCAATATTACTGAAGAAGCAGAAATAATGCAAGAAGCTCCTAAAGTAATAGATAAAAAACTTGCTCCAAAAACTAAAAAAGTAAAAACAGATACAGAAGTAACTGCTAAAAAAGAAGCTGCTACAACATCTAAATCAAATGCTTTGGATAAAGAAGCAAACAATACGGATAATATAGAAAAATTAGCAGAACAAATTTTAATGGCTACAGGAAATGATGAAGTAGCACAAGAAGATGCAGATAATACAGAACAAACAATACCTAATCAACCTCCTAAACATTATCAACAGCCTAAAAGAGAACCAGTATTTAATATTGAGTTTGATGGAGTAGTATCTAGTGAAGGTGTTTTAGAAATGATGCCAGATGGTTATGGCTTTTTACGCAGTAGCGATTATAATTATCTTTCATCGCCAGATGATATTTATGTTTCTCCTTCTCAAATAAAATTATTTGGCTTAAAAACAGGTGATACAGTAACTGGTACTATTCGTCCTCCTAAAGAAGGCGAAAAATATTTTGCCTTATTAAAAGTAGATGCAATAAATAACAAAAGACCAGATGAGGTAAGAGATAGAGTGCCTTTTGATTATTTAACACCTTTATTTCCATTCGAAAAATTAAATCTATTTACTAATCCTACTAATTATAGTACACGTTTAATGGATTTATTTACACCTATTGGTAAGGGACAACGTGGATTAATTGTTGCCCAACCAAAAGTAGGTAAAACTATGTTATTAAAAGAAGTAGCCAATGCAATTGCTACTAACCATCCTGAATGTTATTTAATGGTGGTATTAATAGATGAAAGACCAGAAGAAGTAACAGATATGGAACGTAGTGTAAATGCAGAAGTTATTGCTTCTACATTTGATGAGCCTGCAGAAAAGCATGTTAAGGTTTCTAATATTGCTTTACAAAAAGCAAAAAGATTAGTAGAAAGTGGTCATGATGTAATTATTTTATTAGATAGTATTACTCGTTTGGCACGTGCACACAATACAGTAGCACCAAGTAGTGGTAAAGTATTAAGTGGTGGTGTAGAAGCAAATGCTATGCAAAAACCAAAACAATTTTTTGGTGCAGCTCGTAAAATAGAAAATGGTGGCTCTCTTACAATTTTAGCTACTGCACTTATAGAAACAGGTAGCAAAATGGATGAAGTAATTTTTGAAGAATTTAAAGGTACAGGTAATATGGAATTGCAACTTGATAGAAGATTAGCCAATAAACGTATTTATCCTGCTATTGATTTAATTGCTTCATCTACTCGTAGAGACGATTTACTTTTATCGCCAGATGTTTTAAAACGTATGAATATTTTACGCCTTTATATTAATGGTATGACTACAGAAGAAGCTATGAGCGATTTATTAAAAAGAATGAGAGGTACTATAGATAATGAAGAGTTTTTAGCAAGTATGAATAAATAGTTTTTTCTTTCATCAATATTTTAACGAAGCTGATATTTTTTTATCAGCTTTTTTTATTTAAAAAAATTACAAACAGAATTACGCTGCTTTTATACATTCAAAAACTATAAACTAAAATTACTTTGATGCTTATCCTTAGCTTTGTATCTTTCGTTTTTTAAAATATTTTTTATGCAACAATTACACAACTATATATTAGGTAAGCAAATTATTGGCGATGGTGATGGACAAGTTTTATACAATGCTGTTACAGGAAATCCTATTGCTACTACAAGTACAAAGGGAATAAATTTTGAAGAAGTATTAACCTATGCTAGAAAAAGTGGTGCAGCATTACGCAAAATGACTTTTCATGAACGTGGTTTAATGTTAAGAGCTTTAGCTATTCATTTAAGAAAACATTTAGATACTTTTTATAATCTTAGTTACCAAACAGGTGCTACAAAAGCAGATAGTTGGGTAGATATTGAAGGAGGTATAGGCAACTTATTTGCTAATGCATCGCTAAGAAGAAAATTACCAGATACACCTTTTTGTTTAGATGGAGAAAATCATCCTTTAGGAAAACAAAATACTTTTATGGGGCATCATTTATTAGTGCCTAAAGAAGGTGTAGCTATACATATTAATGCATTTAATTTTCCTGTATGGGGTATGTTAGAAAAAATTGCAGTTAATTTATTAGCTGGTATGCCATCTGTTGTAAAGCCTGCTACTGTTACATCTTATCTTACAGAAGCTGTAGTAAAAGAAATTATTGCATCTAATATTTTACCTAAAGGTGCATTACAATTAATATGTGGTAGTGCTGGTAATATGTTAGATTTTGTTACAAGTCAAGATGTAGTAACTTTTACAGGAAGTGCCTCTACAGGGTTAATGCTAAAATCGCACAAAAACATTTTAGCAGAAAATGTACCTTTTAATATGGAAGCAGATTCTTTAAACTGTATTGTATTAGCAGATGATGTAGAAAAAGGCTCTGCAGAATGGGATATTTTTATTAAAGAAATAAGAAAAGAAATAACGGTAAAATGTGGTCAAAAATGTACTGCTATAAGAAGAATTTTTGTACCAGCAAATAAAATAGCAGATGTACAAGAAGCATTAAGCATAGCACTTGCACAAACAACTATTGGTAACCCTCTTAATGAAAAAGTAAGAATGGGTAGCCTTGTAGGTATTCAACAAAGAAATGAAGTAAAAGAGCAAGTACAAAAATTATTAGCATCATCGCAAATAATTTATGGTAGTTTAGATAGTGTAAGTATTATAGATGCAGATGCAGAAAAAGGTGCATTTATGAGTCCATTATTATTATTAAATGAAAATCCTTTTGCATCAAAAGAAGTACACGAGGTAGAAGCATTTGGACCAGTAAGTACATTAATGCCTTATAAAAATTTAGAAGAAGCAATAGAACTTTCTAAATTAGGTAAAGGCTCATTAGTAAGTACAATTGTTACAGCATCTGCAAAAAATGCTAAAGAATATGTATTAGGTGCAGGTGCATATCATGGTAGAATTTTAGTATTAAATAATGATTGTGCTAAAGAAAGTACAGGTCATGGTAGTCCATTGCCTTTATTAGTTCATGGAGGTCCAGGACGTGCAGGAGGTGGTGAAGAAATGGGTGGCTTACGTGGTATAAAACATTATATGCAAAGAGTAGCAATACAAGGTAGCCCAAGTATGATTACTGCAATTAGTGATGTATATATGCCAGGTGCCAAAGGTATAGTTGATACAAAACATCCTTTTACAAAATATTTTGAAGAATTAAAAATTGGCGACCAACTGATTACTGAAAGAAGATTAATAACTGCTGAAGATATTGATAAGTTTGCTGATTTAAGTGGCGATCATTTTTATGCTCATATTAAAGAAACAGATTTCTCAGGTACTATGTTTGAACAACAAGTAGCACATGGATATTTTATTATGAGTGCTGCTGCAGGTTTGTTTGTAGAAGGCATTAAGAAAAATCCTGTATTACTTAATTATGGTATTGATGAGTTACGCTTTACTAAACCTGTTTACCCTGGTACAGAAATTTATATCAGATTTACTTGTAAAGAAAAAATTGCACAAGATAAAAAAGATGAAAACGATATACCAAAAGGTATTGTAAAATGGTTGGTAGAAATGATAGATGATACTGATGAACTAACAGGTGTTGCAACAATATTAACAATGGTAGCTAAAAAAAAATGATGCTTAAATGATACAAAGCATTTTACAGTAAAAATATTTTCATGTTTATTTATAATGTTACAGTAAAAATAGAATCATCAATACATGAGCCTTGGGTTTTATGGATGAAAAATATTCATATACCAGCAGTAATGGCTACAAATTGTTTTACGCATTATCAGTTTGTACAATTATTAGATACTGATGATACAGATGGCCTTACTTATGCTGTACAATATTATGCAGAAAGTAAAGCCAATTATAGCCGTTATATAGAGCTACATGCAGCATCTTTAAGAGAAGAAAGTTTTAAAGCTTGGGGCAATAAATTCATTGCTTTTAGGTCGTTAATGCAAGTTGTGAATTGAGTGTGGATAGTTTTTTATTTATATTTTGGTTATAATAAATCTTCCCTATATTCCTTTGAAAGGCTTGTGTGTACTGAATTTCAGCACAACTTGATAAAACGCTTTGCTGGTAAGGCTTTCAGCGATTTTATTTTTATAAATTCATTTTCATTAAAGTTGTAAATTCTTTCAAATCCTTTATCTGTAAGGGTTTTAAAGTATATAAACAAACAGATTATACAAGAAAAATATTTTGTTTATTAACTAAAGCATCTAAATTTGTTTTCACTAACAAATTAAACAATTTTAAAAACACAATTAATTATGAACAAAGCTGAATTGATTGCACAAATTGCAGAAGATGCAGGTATCACAAAAACACAAGCTAATGCTTCTTTAGATTCTTTTATAGGAGCAGTAACTAAAACTTTAAAAAAAGGCGATAAAGTAACTTTAGTAGGTTTTGGTACATTCTCTGTTTCTAAACGTGCAGCACGTACTGGTCGTAACCCTCAAACTGGCGAATCAATTAAAATTAAAGCTAAAAAAGTAGCTCGTTTTAAAGCTGGTAAAGAGTTAAGCTCAAAAATCTAAGTAGCTTAAAACTACTGTAAAAAATCCTGCTACTTTCAGCAGGATTTTTTATTTTTGCTGCGATTCTATTATTTTATCATTTAATAAAAAAACTATCATGGGAAGAGGCGATAAAAAAACTGCCAAAGGCAAACGTTTTCAAGGTTCATTTGGTAAAAGCAGACCACATAAAAAAAAGGTAGCTACTAAAGCTGCTACAAAAGCATCTTAATGAATTTATTTTCTTGAAAATTATTGCCTGCATTTTATGCAGGCTTTTTTTATGTAGTATATATCTTTAAGTTTTTATTCAGTATCTTACTTGATTGTAATGATAAATGGCTTTACATTTGAAACAAGTATGAAAAAATATATTGGCTTTATAATATTATTGATAATAGTATTTAGTATTGGTTGTAAAAAAGAAAGTTTTATTACCAGTAGCAATGCATTATTACGTACATCTACAGATACACTGAGATACGATACAGTTTTTACTTCTACAGGTTCTATTACACAATCATTTAAAATATTTAATCCTAATAATAAAAAATTAAGATTAAGTAAAGTACAATTAATGGGTGGTGGCAATTCTTTTTTTAAAATAAATGTAGATGGTGTTGCAGGCTCTTTATTTAATGATATTGATATAAATGCCAATGATAGTATTTATGTTTTTGCAATGGTTACAATAAATCCAAATAGTAATCTTTTACCTTTTATAGCACAAGATAGTATTAGCATTACATATAATGGCAATACACATTTTGTACAATTAGAAGCTTATGGACAAAATGCACATTACTTAAGAAATGCACAAGTAACAACAGATAGCACATGGCAAAATACATTACCCATTGTAATACTTGGCTCAATAACTGTAAACCCTAATGTTACATTAAATATTCAAAAAGGAACAAAAGTATTTTTTCATGCAGATGCACCAATGATAGTTAAAGGAACATTAAAAGCTATTGGCGAAAAATATGATAGCACAAAAATTATTTTTATAGGAGATAGATTAGATGAGCCATATAAAAATTTTCCTGGTGGCTGGCCTGGTATTTATTTTTTAGATAATAGTACAAACAATGAAATGCAATACTGTATTATTAAAAATGCTTATCAAGGTACAATAGCACAAAACCCATCTATCAATGCAAACCCAAAATTAATTTTAAACGAATGTATTTTAGATAATATTTATGATGTAGCTGTAGGTGGCAGCAACTCTTTTATAGAAGCAAATAATTGTTTAATATCAAATAGCGGTTATAATATTTTTTTAACTGCTGGTGGCAACTATCAATTTACAAATTGTACAGTAGTAAGTATTGGTAATTATTATTTGCAGCATAAATATCCTGTATTAAATATTAGTAATGTAGTAGATAATACTACTAACAACTCATTAAATGCAGTATTTACCAATTGTATTTTTTATGGTGAAGGTGGCTTGCCAGAAAATGAAATAAATATAAAAAAGCAGGGCACTACACCATTTAATGTAATATTTAATAATACACTTTATAAGTTAAAAGATGCAGAACCAGCTACAGCAAGCTTTACAGGTAATAAACTTAAAAATGCTGCACCTGAGTTTGATAGTATTAATATAAATAACAGATATTATAATTTTCATTTAAGACCCACTTCTGTTGCAATAGATAAAGGTACCAACACAGGTTTATTAATAGATTTAGATGGTAATAATAGAAATGTAGGCATAACAGATTTAGGCTGTTATGAAAAGCAATAAAGCATAAGAAACTATTTATTATCTATATTAAAATTAATAATAGAAAAGCAAATGAAAGAAGATATTTTAGAGCAATTAGTTGATGGATTTTTTCTTAGAAAAGCTTCAACATTTACAAAGCATAATGTAAAATTTAAACCTAGTAAAAATGATATAATTCATTTAAATAAAATTGAAAGAAGCAAATTTGCTGTTCCTTCTGATATTGATGTTATAGCAGTTCATTTAAATGAAAAGTTTGAAAAAAGAGTTTCTGTAATTAGTTGTAAATCTTGGCAAGATGGTTTTGATGTAGATTTTTATTTTGAACATTTAAATGACAAAGAAAAAAGAAATATAAGAGTAGGAACAGGTGAAGTATGGAAAAAATTTAGAGAATTAGTAGATCCAATTTGGGCTAAAGCATTCAGAGATAAAGTTTATGAAGAAACCAATTCATACGATTTTACTTATTTTATTGCTATAACTAAATTAAAAAAACAGAAATGTAAACAATTAGATAATTTTAAAAATTGTGATTTTTTTTTAAATAATTTATCTGATAATGGTAGTTATAAAGTTAAAATAGAGTTTTTAGAATTAGAATCTATGCTTTCAGCAATAATGAATGAAAAGCAAAATACAACAATAGAAGCTACTGAAATTGGGAGATTTTTGCAATTAATTAAAGCAGCAGGTTTGAGTTTTAATTATTATCATACAAAATAATTAAATTAGTAATTATTAAACTTAATAGTAGTACAACCAAGGTGTATAGAATACAATCTTATTAATATTTCAACCCCTCAAGGCAACATTTTTATTTTTTGCATTATCTTTATTGCACAAACAGTACCCTTATGAGAAAGCTCTATTTCATATTGCTCTCATTTATTATTATTGGTACACTTTCATTTACATATACAAAGAGTAAAAAAATTTATTCTTTTAAAGTAGAAAGTATAGATGGTGGCTATATTAAATTTTCTAAATTTAGAGGAAAGAAAATTTTAATTGTCAATACTGCTTCTAACTGTCAATACACTTATCAATATGCAGAGTTACAAGATTTAAATAATCGTTATAAAGATAAATTAGTGGTTGTTGGATTTCCTTGTAATCAGTTTGGCAATCAAGAAGAAAGTAATAACGATGCCATAAGTGAGTTTTGTAAAATAAGGTATGGCGTTACTTTCCCTTTATCTATAAAAACAAATGTAAAAGGCGATAGTGCTTCTGCTGTATATAAATGGCTTTGCAATAAAAGCGAAAATGGAGTAATGGATGTAGATATTAAATGGAATTTCAACAAATTTTTAATTGATGAAAAAGGGTATTTAATTGCCCATTTTGCTAGTAATGTAAAACCAGAAAGTGAAGAAATTTTACAATATTTAAAATAAAAAATCTGCTTTTATTTATCTCTTCCTCTTAATTGGCTATGTACAAAAAGGCTGGTAATACTTTTATTTTCGTAAGCATTTCTTATAGCAATTGCAAATAAATCTGCCACAGAAATTATTTTTATTTTTTTGCTTTCTTGGTTTAATGGTATCGTATCGCAAACAACTAATTCTTCTAAAACACTGTTTTCAATATTTTCGTAAGCTTTACCACTTAATACAGGATGTGTACAAAATGCTCTAACACTTTTAGCACCTTTTTCTTTTAATAAACCTGCACTTTTTGCTAATGTGCCACCAGTATCACAAATATCATCTATCAATACAATATCTTTATCTTTTACATCGCCAATAACTACCATACTGGCAATTTCATTTGCACGTTTTCTATGCTTATCGCATATAACCATTTCTGCATTAAAGTAGCTGGCAATTTCTCTTACTCTATTAGTACTACCAACATCTGGTGCTGCAAAAGTTAAATTATCTAATTGTAATTGTTCTATATAAGGAATAAAAATAGCACTGCTATCTAAATGGTCAACAGGTATATCAAAAAAACCTTGAATTTGAGGTGCATGTAAATCCATTGTAATAATTCTATCTGCACCTGCAGCTTGTAATAAAGTAGCAATTAATTTACTACCTATTGCTACACGAGGTTTATCTTTTCTATCTTGTCTGGCAAAACCATAATACGGAATTACAGCTACAATTTTACTAGCACTAGCTCTTTTTGCAGCATCAATCATTAATAATAATTCCATTAAATTTTCAGTAGGTGCAAATGTGCTTTGAATTAAAAACACATAATCGCCACGAATACTTTCTAAAAAAATGGGTTGAAACTCCCCATCACTAAACTTTTGAATATTTACTTTACCAAGTGGTCTGCCAAAGCGTTGAGCAATTTTTTCAGCTAATTTTTGAGAACCTGTACCTGAAAATACTTTTACAGAAGGATTCATCATAATTATTAAAAATGAGCTACAAAGATAAACGTATGAAATGAGTGGCAAAATTTAAACATACTTAATGTTTAAGAATTGTGTATTAAAAATTTTTGATGTATGATGAGTAATAAAAAAACCTGCTTAAAAGCAGGTTTTGAAAGTTGGCCTACCTGGATTCGAACCAAGACAAACAGAATCAAAATCTGTCGTACTACCTTTATACTATAGGCCAGTACTTTTAAAGGGACGGCGAAGGTAATGACTCTCATTTTTCCTTCCAAAAAATTAATAGAAATTTATTAAAATTTATAAGTTTTAATGGCTAAATATCTTAAAACACATCATAAAAAATTTTAATTATTAAATAAAGACTTATATAATTCTATAAAGAAAATCAATTTATTAGGTTAATAATATTCCATTTATAAAAAAAATAAAAAAAAATAGCTTATCAAACAGCATAAAACAATATGTTTGTGTCTTTCTTGTACTTTTGAAAGATATGAAAAAGATAGGACTATTACTAACTGTAGCTGCAAGTATTATTTTTTTAAATGCTAATGCTCAACAAAGACCTTATTACACTCAGTATATCATGAATAATTTTATTCTTAATCCTGCTGTTGCTGGTATTGAGAATTATACTGATGTAAAATTAAGTCATCGTATGCAATGGGTGGGTTTACAAGATGCACCTGTAACTACGTATTTTACTATACATGCTCCAACTAAGAAAGATGTATATGAAAGAGAAACTGCTACAAGTTTTCATGCAAGAGGCGAAAACCCAAGAGGTAAAAATTGGGTTAAAGATTATACTGCTCCTGAAAATCATGGTGGCGTTGGTTTTACTATTATTAATGATAAAACAGGACCATTAAATAATTTAATTGCTACTGCTACTTATGCTTATCACATGGGTATTGGTCCTCATACAACTTTAAGTGCAGGTTTAAGTGCAGGTATTTCTAACCTAAGATTAAATGCTTCTAAATTACAATTTGCTAATGGCACACAAGATCCTGCTGTAGCTGGTAGTGGTTATATCAATAATATTAGACCAGATATTAGTGCAGGTTTATGGTTGTACGACAGAGATTTTTTTATTGGTTTAGCTGCTCAACAAATAGTACCTCAAAAAGTTACTTACTCAAATAATCATGTAGGATTAGAGCAAGGAAAATTAGTACCACATTTATTTTTAAGTGCTGGTTATCGTTTATTCTTTACAGATGATTTAACATTTTTACCTTCTGTTGTTGTAAGATATGTAAGCCCTATGCCAATTGGTTTTGATTTGAATGCTAAAATTCAGTATCAAGATTATGCTTGGGTTGGTGCATCTTACAGATATAAAGATGGTTTTGCAGGAATGCTTGGTGTAAATTTAAGTAACAGTATTAATATTGGTTATTCTTACGATTTAACAACCTCTCGTTTAAATACTGTAAGCAAAGGCACACACGAATTTTTATTAGGATTTATTTTAGGCAATAAATATGGCGATTGGTGTCCTAGATATAATTTATTCTAAGCCTTAGTTTCTTTAATTTTTTTTCAATAGTTTATACAAGTGGTAATGCTACTTTAAAGGTAGTACCTATATTTTTTGTTGTAGTAAAAGATATAGTACCATTGGCTTTTTCTGTAATAGCTTTAGAAATTGCTAAACCTAAACCAGTACCAGAAGTTTTAGTAGTAAAGTTGGGTAAAAATATTTTTTGTTTCATATCATCAGTAATGCCTGTGCCATTATCTGCTATATAAGTTTCAATAAAATTTTTATTTACTTTTTGATAAATTTTTATATGAATAATGTTATTGTTGTTAGATGCTTCAATAGCATTAAGCATAAGGTTGCTAAACAAACGACTTATTTGCACTTTATCTGCATATATATAATATGCTTCATTTTCATTTTGCCAATCTATTAAAATATTATCTCTTGTTTTATAAAGAGCAACCAACGATGCAATTGTATTGTTTAAATTAAATTTAGTAGGTTGTACATTTTCAATATTGGCAAACTGAGAAAAATCCCCTGCAATTTTAGAAAGCTGTTCTATTTGTTCTATCAATGTAGAAGCAACACTATTAGTAAGCTGCTCTATATTTTCATTTTTATTAGCAATAGATTTTTGTAAATATTGAATACTTAGTTTCATAGGAGTTAATGGATTTTTAATTTCGTGAGCTACTTGTCTTGCCATTTCTCTCCAAGCACCTTCTCTTTCTGTTTGTGCTAAAGCTTTTGCACTGACTTCTAATTTTTTTACCATTTTATTATACTCACTTACTAAAACACCTATTTCATCATTTCTATTCCATTCAATAGCTTCATTTTGTTGTTCAATATTTATAGCTTTCATTTTATTACTAATAATACTAAAAGATGCAGTAATTCTATCAGTAGCCATATATGCAATTGCACCTGCTAATAAAAATATAAAAGCATTTAGGTTCATTAATGTTGCTAAGAAACCAGAAATTTCCTGACTTAATTCTGCCTGAGAATTTAGATAAGGAATATTTACATAAGCATAAGTTTTTCCTTCATCATCTTTTACTGTTGCATAAATACTTAAATAATCAAGCTCTGCAATTTTTTCTGATTGTGTAAAGCTATTTTTTTTGTAATTACTTAAAGCAGTAAATGCTGTTGGTTGCATTTTATCGCTTAATAATTGTTTGTTATAAATATAAGGTTGTGTAGAAGCTATTAAAGTACCATCTGTATTAAATAAATTAATATCGGTATTATAAATTTCTGAAATTTCGTTAATAGTTTTTTCAAGATTATTACCAAAACTAATGGTAGTAATATCTAACATATCATCAAAAGAAAGATGAGCATAAATAGTTTTTAATTTTACCTCAACTTGATTAGCAATTATTTGAATATTTTTAGAAAGTCTTTCTTCATTGTTTTGATGAAACCTATAAATAAAAAATGAAATAGTAGTAGCACCAATAATTATAAACGAAAAAACACTTACCATAATAATGGTAAACTGTATTTGATTTTTTATAGAAATTTTAAAAATATTTTTAAACTCATTTTTACTAAGCTTTGATTTTATAATAAAATTAGTTAAATGAAATAAGGCAATTAATACTATAAACACACAAAACAAATAAGCAAATAATGCCATTAGCTCTAGTAGTGCAGTATGTTTTTTTACAATAATTACTACTTTTCCTGTACCTGTACTATACCATAATTCATTAAAGCCATCATTGGTTTTATTGTCAAACTTTTTATTAGGTAATGTATTGGTAGAAATATCGTACTGAAAACTGTAATCATTAAAACTATTTACTAAAATATTATTGTTATAAATAGCATAAGCATAATGAGTATTAAAATCGGTAGAAAGATTTTGTACTTGTCTAAACAACTCAGGATACAAAGCTTCACTTTTATACCTTTTAGGTTTTACAGTTACAAATAAATATCCTTGAATGATGGTGTCTTTTTTAATCACCTTTTCATAAATATAACTTTCTCTTCCATTGGTATTTTCATAACTGTATAAGTTAGGAATATTGGTTGCTTTGCCTTGATTTAAAATAGTAGTTTTAATAACTGAGTAAGTAACTGCATCATCATTATACAAAGGATTAAATACACTATCATAAGTATAAATTCTTGTATCGTATTTATTAAGGTAGCCAGAAAAATTTTCGTTTACCAAACTATCTTTGATAAAAATATTAGAAAACTCTTGATGAAATCTATTAAAGTTGGTACTTAAAAAATGATTACTAAAATTAAGCGTAGCAATTTGTAATAATGTTTCGCTATTAGGGTCTGTTTGTTCTGCTAATTTTTCTGCCCATTTTTTTCTTTGCTCATACTCTGTATAAATATTTTGTTGCATTACCAAAGCAGCAATTGATATAGAGAAAAAAGCAATCCATACAATAAAGAAAGAAGATTTAATGATATGTAATTGTATATCTTTTTTTCTGAAGTTGATAATAGTAAGATAAATTAATAGCCAAGCAATACTTAGCATATTAAATAGATTGGTAACATTACCTGTTTGAAAACTTAAAATAATTAAACCAATTACTGTACAAAAAAATAATTGAATACTCAGTTTAATTTTTGCATTAAATACAGCATTTAGAAGTATATGCGATAAATGAAAAAATATTAATGCACAAAAACAAAGAATTAAAAAACATAAAACACTGTATAATGTAAGGCTAAAGAAATTGGTAACATCTAATGATATTTTAGCATCTATTACAAGGCTTTTAACTGTACTAGTTAATAATAATGTAACTAATACTAACAATACCAGATTTAAAAAAGGAATTATTTTTTTTCTTTTATTATTAGTATCAATTGTTGTTGATGCAGATAAAAAAATAGTACTGTTAAACTTAAAGAAATAAACTATCCAAAGAATTAAAACACTATTAATTAATAAATCGCCTAATGATGGATGAATAATATTTGATGCATAAATTGAGGGGTCAAAAATGGCAAGTTTAGTTTTATCGAAAGGAAAGTTGATAAAATAAGTTATGAGCCTTAATACAAACAGCGAACTAACAAATACTAAAAATCCTTTTTTAAAACCCTTTTTGGCAACTACTTGTTTAGATAAAATATGTATATAAACCAATAAGCAAACAACTGCAAGTAATCTTAAAATAATAGTTAGCAAATCGTACGAAGCATTAATATTTCCTGTTTTCTTTTGTATTTTATATAGCTCTTGTTGATGTATATTGTAAATGCTAATACCTTTTTTATTATCAGTAATTTCATAAAATTGTTCTGCATTATTGCCTTCATCAAAAGCATCTTTTAAATATTTATTTTCTAAAAAATAATCCCAGTAAATAGGCAATAAACCAATAATACTATAAGAGCTATCATTAAAACAAATAGATTTTTTGATAAACTCAAAACTTCCATTTTGATATTGTACTAATAAAGCAGTATCGTTTTTATAAATATCATCTTTAGATAAAGAATATTTGTTACTGTTCCAAAAAATTAAATGAGGATGTGGCTTATTAAAAGAATAAATAAAAATACCAATTGGATAATCTGTAAGACTATTTTGTTCTTGAATATTGGTAGGATTAGCAATAATTTTTTTTATGAAATTAGTATCTGCTAAAAATTGATAAAAGCTATTTTCTTTTTGTTGAATGGCGTTACTTAAAGTTTGTTGTACTTTTTCTGGAGCATTTATATTGCTTGTATATTTTGTAACAATAAAAGATAATAAGTAAAAAGCTATTGCCATTAATAGCAATAATTTTTTATGAGGTACTAATATTTTAGCAAGTTTTATCAAGTGTTGTTAGGTAGTTTTTTTATTTTGTTCCATATAGCATCCATTTCTTCCAAGCTCATATCTGTTAAAGATTTTCCTTGTGTTTTTGCAATAGCTTCTATCTGTTGAAACCTGTTTTTAAATTTCTGATTGGTTTTTTCCAATGCAGCTTCTGCATCTACATTCAAAAACCGTGCATAATTTATTAAACTAAATAAAACATCGCCAAATTCTACTTCAATTTGTTGTTGTTGGTTGGCTTTAATAGCAGTTTGTAGCTCAAGTATTTCTTCATTTACCTTTTCCCAAACGTCTTCAATCTTTTTCCACTCAAAGCCTACTTGTTTTGCTTTTTCTTGCATTCTTGTAGCTTTAATTACAGCAGGTAAAGTTTTTGGTACACCACTTAATACGCTTTCTTTTTTTCCTTGTTTCAGTTTTATTTGTTCCCAATTTCTCTTTACATCGTTTTCATCTTTTACAATTACATCTCCATAAATATGAGGATGACGAGTAATTAATTTTTCGCAAATTGTATTAATGACATCATTAATATTAAATGCATTATTTTCATGAGCAATTCTGCTATAAAATAAAATATGCAATAACACATCGCCAAGTTCTTCTTTCATATTTTGCCAATCGTTTTGTATTATGGCATCGCATAATTCATAAACTTCTTCTAAAGTCATGGGGCGTAAGCTGTGTATTGTTTGTTTCTTATCCCATGGACATTGCTCTCTTAGTTCGTCCATAATTTTTACTAATCGTAAAAAATTTTCTGCTGTGTTGTTCATGAATTAATTTTTATAAAGTCATTAAAGCAAATATGAACATTATGATAAAAGAAAAAGTGAAAATAAATAATGACAAGAAGAGTAAGATAAAATACTTTGTAGTAGTCTTTAATACACTTTGCCCATAAAAAACTTTCATACTTTTGTATAAATAATAAAAGCTAATTGTGTAAAGCAAAAATGTAAGAAAACTATTAATAAATCCATTTTCCAGATGTACTAATTTTAATAAACTATTAAGCCATAAACCCAAAAGCATAAAAATAAAAGATGCACAATAAACATGTATGGTATAAATAGCATGATGTACAAAATAAAATTCGCCAGTTCTTCTAATATTTAAGAGCATTAAGAGTAAAGCAATAAGTGGCAGTGTAATAAATAATACTTGTGGAAATGTATGAATAGATTTTTTGAAAAAATCTGTCATCATTTGTCCTTTGTTGCCTTTATATTTTTCTGATAAATGAAGTGTTTTTCGTATAGCTTGTTGTTCAAGCCAGTTATCTTTAATAGCACCAGTTTTTATAAGAGAGTCATATTCAGCCACTGTATATTTTCTTTCTTTAACTGTACTATCTTCATAAAAACTTTTAAGAATAGCATCTGCAATAGTATCTTTTGCTTTTTCTTTATTTGATTTTTCAACAGTTGAAACCTGATTTGCAGCAAAATCTTTATCGCTCTGATAAAAAGTAAAATAAATTAGAAAAAAGAAAAATGATGTAAAAACATACATTCTTATAGGATGAAAATAAGCAGCTCTTTTTCCTTTTAAATATTCTTTAGTTAAAAAACCTGGTTTAAATAATAATACTTTGATAGTATTAAAAAACTTTCCATCAAAATGGGTAATGTCTTCAATAAAATGTCTAATAAGCGACAAAAAATTTTCTTTAATTTCTATATTCTCTTGTCCGCATTTGTGACAATATTTTCCTACTACTTCTGTACCACAGTTTAAGCAGGTTTTATCTGCTCTTTCTTTAGCATGACTCATTTAGTTAATATTTAATTAAAAATACAGGATTGTGCTAAAATACTACTTTTATAAAAATCTGTTTTTGCAGTTTGTTTATGCAGTTATTACATTTGATAAAGAATTGAAGTTATGAAATATTTTTTTGCCTTATTAGTATGTAATTTTTTTATACTTAACTATATAAATGCTCAATATTATTATAATGATATTTTATCGTTAGAAAATTCTCATCAACAACAACAACTATTTAAACAAAATAAAATAAGAACAGTAAAAGCAATAAGCAAAGAAAGTGATGGTAGCATTATTGAAGATTTTATTGTAGAGCAACAAATTAATGAAGATGCCACTGAAATTACTACATATTCAAAAACTTCTGCTGGTAATAAATCTACTTTAAAATCTACATTTAATCAACATAAAATTTCAACCACAATTTCTGTTGCAGATGGCGTTACAACTACCACAAATTATACTTATGCTAATGATGGAAAGCTTTTGTCTATTGAATCTACAACTATTGATACTTTTATTACTACAGCATCTAACGAACAACATCTTTGGTTTTATGCAAATAATGGTAAACCTACTAAAATGATTAAAATAAAAAATAACACAGATACTATTACTGTAAATTTTGTATTAGACGAAAATAATTTAGTAGCAGAAGAACATTGGTATAGAAAGGGAAAAAATATTGAATCTTATTTTTATTATTATAACAAACAAAATTTACTAACCGATATTGTAAGATATAATAATAGACTTAAAAAAATGCTACCAGATTTTATGTATGAATACAACAATAATGGTAAGCTACAAAAAATGATACAAGTATTAGCAGGAGGCACAAATTATAATACTTGGTTTTATTATTACAATGCTACAACAGGCTTAAAAGAAAAAGAAGAATGTTTTGATAAGAAAAAACAATTGTTAGGTAGTGTAGAATATTTATATAATCAATAAGCATTTGATAAACTATGATGAATGTTAAATCAATTTTAGCAAAACCCTTTGCCAATATAATTTATAAGCAAATAAAAAAAGATATGCAACATGCAGTTGCACATCAAGAAGCAATTTTTAATAGCTTAATTAAACATGCAAAGCAAACTGTTTTTGGTAAAGATCATTTTTTTAATAACATTCAAACCTATCAAGAATATACAAAAGCTGTACCTATAAGAGATTATGAACAAATTAAAAATTATATAGAACAAATTAAATCAGGCAAACAAAATGTTTTATGGAAGGGTACACCAATTTACTTAGCCAAAACAAGTGGTACAACAAGTGGTGCAAAATATATTCCTATTACAAAAGATTCTATATCAAACCATATTAATACTGCCAGAAATGCTTTGTTATGCTATATGGCCGAAACAAATAATACTGCATTTGTAGCAGGAAAAATGATTTTCTTAAGTGGTAGCCCAACATTAGAAAGAATAGGTAATATACCAACAGGCAGATTAAGTGGTATTGTAAATCATCATGTGCCAAAATATTTAAGAACCAATCAGCTACCCTCTTATGAAACAAATTGTATAGAAGATTGGGAAACAAAATTAGCAGCCATAGTAAATGAAACTTATCATAAGAATATGACTTTAATTAGTGGTATTCCACCTTGGGTACAAATGTATTTTGATAAGTTAATAGAAAAGAGTGGAAAGAAAGTTGCAGAACTTTTTCCCAACTTTAGTGTTATGGTACAAGGAGGTGTAAATTTTGAACCTTATAAAGCAAAGCTTTTTGAAAGTATAGGAAAACAAATTGATACAATAGAATTATTTCCTGCAAGTGAAGGATTTTTTGCTTTTCAAGATTCGCAAAAAGAAGAAGGATTATTATTAAATACTAATAGTGGAATATTTTTTGAGTTTATACCAGCAACAGAAATATTTAATGAGAACCCAACAAGACTTTCTTTAAAAGATGTAGAAGTTGGTGTAAACTATGCTTTAATTATTAATAGTAATGCAGGTTTATGGTCTTATAATATTGGTGATACTGTAAAATTTGTTAGTACTAACCCGTACAGATTAATTGTAAGTGGCAGAATAAAACATTTTATTAGTGCATTTGGTGAGCATGTAATTGCAGAAGAAGTAGAACATGCTTTATTAGCTGCAGCAAAAGAAGAAAATATAAGTATTGTTGAATTTACTGTTGCACCAAATGTAGTACAAGGCAAAGGAAAAAGCTATCACGAATGGTTTATTGAGTTTGAAAATGAACCAACCAATATGCAAAGCTTTATAGAAAAAGTAGATAATAATTTACGAGCTAAAAATGTTTATTACGATGATTTAATTAAAGGCAATATTTTACAAATGTTGCAAATTAAAAAAGTACGTAAAAATGGTTTTATAGACTATATGAAAAGTATAGGAAAATTAGGAGGACAAAATAAAGTACCAAGACTAAGTAATGACAGAAAAATTGCAGACGAACTAAATAATTTTTTGCAATAAAAATTTAGCTTAGATAGATAATCCTGTATTATTTATTTTATTTAAAATTTGATGAGCCACTTCCATTGCTAAAAATCCATCAATTTCATTTACTACAATAGGTTTGTTGTTTACAATGCTATCTACAAAAGAAGTAAGCTCTAATTTGATAGCATTAGCTTCTGGAATTTCAGGGTTAGCAACAGCAATAGTTTTTTTACCTTTAGGTGTATCAACATCAAAAGAAAAAACATTTTTATCTTCTGGTTGTTTTAGTTTAATAATTTCTGTTTTCTTATTTAAAAAATCTATGCCTATATAACTATCTTTTTGAAACAAACGCATCTTACGCATTTTTTTCATACTAATTCTGCTACTGGTAAGGTTAGCAACACAGCCATTATTAAACTCAATTCTTACGTTAGCAATATCTGGTGTATCTGTCATTACAGCAACACCATTTGCACTAATAGATTTTACATCGCTTTTTACAAGGCTTAAAATAATATCTAAATCATGAATCATTAAATCTAAAATTACACTTACCTCTGTACCTCTTGGATTAAATTGTGCTAAACGATGCACTTCAATAAACATAGGGTTTAAAGGCAATTCTTTTAAAGCAAGATAAGCAGGATTAAATCTTTCTACATGGCCAACTTGCATTTTAATATTTGCCTCACGTACCATATTCATCAATGTTTTGGCTTCTTTAATTGTATTGCATAAAGGCTTTTCTACAAAAATGTGTTTTCCTTTACGTACTACTTTCATACAAATTTCAAAATGCCAATCAGTTGGTACTACAACATCTAAAGCATCGCAAGCATCTATTAATTTATCTTCATCTAAAAAACGTTTGATACCATAAGTAGCAGCAACATCTTTTGCTACATCATTATTAGGGTCAAAAAATCCTACAATTTTTACGCCTTCAATTTCTTTCCAATTATTTAAATGAAATTTTCCTAAATGTCCTACACCAAAAATGCCCACTTTAAGCATACAAAATATTTTATAAAAGATTCTACAATTTTGAAAGTGTAAAGATAAATAAAGCAGTTACCCAAAAAATATAAATGTGGGTATGTGGATATTAAAATGTTTTTACTTTAATGCTTGTTGAACAGCTTGTGCAAAAGCCAATAAATCGTTATACCTTACATCAATTGAAGAATGAGGAAAAGGAGTTGAAGGATGTGTAGTAGCAACAAAAACTGTGTGCATACCAGCATTTCTGCCAAATTGCATATCGCTTAATTTATTGCCTACAATAATACTTTTAGTAAAATTAATTGATGGAAAATCTTTTTGTGCTTGTAAAGCCATACCATGATTAGGTTTTCTGTTGGGCGAAGCATTATCTAAATCGCTACAATAATATATTTTATCTATTCTTCCACCATCTTTTTCAATAGCTTCAAGCATTTGCTGATGTATATGGTTTAAGTCATCAACTGTCATTAATTTTTTACCAATGCCTCGTTGATTAGTAACCATAACAATTGTATCAAAATAATTATTTAAAATTTTTAGTGCATTGATAACACCATCATAAAATTTAAACTCGTTCCAATTAAAAATATAGCTGCCTTCTTTTTCGTGGTTTATTACACCATCTCTGTCTAAAAATAAAGTCCAAGAACGATTAATATTTTTTAGTGAAAACATTTTATGATTCAATATTTTAAAAAAAATTAAAATAATTGTTCTTCTACTAATTGGCAAATAATATGACCAATTAAAATATGCGATTCTTGAATACGTGGTGTGTCTTTACTTGGTACATTTAATAAATAATCGCAAAGGTCTCTTATTTTACCTCCAGTTTCTCCAGTAAAACCAATGGTAATAATATTTTTATTTTTAGCTACTTCAAAAGCTTTAATAATATTAGCACTATTGCCACTTGTACTAAGTCCAATAATAATATCTCCTGCATTGCCAATACCTTCTAATAATCTTGCATAAATTACATCATAACTATAATCGTTGCCAACAGCAGTAAGATAAGATGTGTTGCAATGCAATGCTTCTGCAGGCAAAGCTTTTCTATCAATATAAAATCTGCCACTAAATTCTGCTGCTAAATGTTGTGCATCTGCTGCACTACCACCATTTCCACAAAACAAAACTTTGTTGCCATTTTTAAAAGCTGCAACAATAGTATTAACACAAGTAGCAATTGTTTGTTGTATATGTTGGCTTTGTAATACTTGTTGTTTTACATCAATTGATGCTTGAATAATTGAGGCAATTTTTTGTGTCATAAATTGATAATTAGAGAAAAGTTTTTTAAAAATTTATTGTTATTGAATAGTCCATGTTTTTAAACCAGATTTTGTAAAAGAAAATGGCCTAACTACACCACCAAAGTTTTGTAATGTTTCTATTACTTGATATCTGCTATTGCCAGGGCAATAAAAAATCATAAATCCACCACCACCAGCACCACTAATTTTACCTCCTGTAGCACCAGCATTTTTTGCAGCATCGTAAATTTTTTCAATATTATTATTAGAGATGTTTTCTGCCATTAATCTTTTTTGTTGAAAGCCAAAATCTAAAATTTCGCCAATTTCATGTAGCTTACCTTTTAGTAAAGCTTCTTTCATCATTTTAGCTTGTTCTTTTAATTGATGCATGGCATCTATACTTTTTTCATTTTTTTGTACTACATTTTTTTGTTGTTCTTTAATAATCGTTGCACTTTCTCTGCTTGTTGCAGTAAAATAGAGTACTAAATTATTTTCTAATTCACTTAAATATTCAGAACGTATTCTTAACGGATTTACAATTACTTTATCACCAGCATAAAACTCCATAAAATTTACACCACCAAATGTTGCAGCATATTGGTCTTGTTTGCCACCTGCTAATTTTAAATCATTTCTTTCAATATCAAAAGCATAATGTGCAATATCGTAATCGCCTAAAGGTAATTTTAGCATTTCTACAAATGCTCCAATAATAGCAACAACTAAAGTAGATGAAGTGCCTAAACCACTACCAGCAGGAGCATCTACATATGTACTGAGTTTAAAATTTTGTAAATTAATTCCAAAATCTTTTTGAATACGATTATATACACCTTTAGATAAATCTAAAACACCATTAATTGGTAATTCATTGGCAAAATTAAATTGTTGAATTTCCTTTCTGTCAAGAGCTTGTATTTGAATGCCGCCTTCATTAGTAAGCTCTATGGTAGCATTAGCACTTAAAGAAATTGTAGCATTAAGAATAGCACCACCAAATTCATCGCTATAAGGACTTACATCTGTTCCTCCACCTGCTAAACCAATTCTTAAAGGTGCTTTACTTCTATATATCATTTTTAGTAGCTTTCTTTTTCGTTAGGAAAATTATGATGTTTTATATCGTGTACATATTGTTGTACAGCTTGTGTAGTTAAAGTAGCCATATCTAAATACTGACGTAAAAATCTTGGTTTAAATTCTGCATTAATACCTAACATATCATGCATTACTAAAACTTGCCCATCACAATCTTTACCTGCACCAATACCAATTGTAGGTATTTGAATGCTTTGGCTTACTTCTTTTGCAAGGCTTGCAGGAATTTTTTCTAAAACAACAGCAAAGCATCCTGCATTTTCTAAAAGCTTAATATCATTTTTTAATTTATTAGCTTCTGCTTCTTCTTTTGCACGAACAGTATAAGTACCAAATTTATAAATACTTTGAGGGGTTAAGCCTAAATGCCCCATAACAGGAATACCAGCACCCACAATTCTTTTTACACTTTCAATTACTTCTTCTCCACCTTCTAATTTTATTGCATGTGCACCTGTTTCTTTCATAATTCTTATTGCAGAAGCAAGAGCAATATCACTATTACTTTGATAAGTGCCAAAAGGTAAATCTACCACTACCAAACACCTGTTTACTGCACGTATTACACTTTGTGCATGATAAATCATTTGCTCTAATGTAATAGGTAAAGTAGTTTCGTGACCAGCCATTACATTACTTGCACTATCGCCAACAAGAATTACATCTATACCTGCATTATCAATAATTTTTGCAAAAGAAAAATCGTATGCTGTAAGCATAGAAATTTTTTCGCCAGATTGCTTCATTTTTTGCAATGTATTGGTAGTAATTTTTTTTACCTCTTTATGAATAGACATGTACAAATTTTTATAAGAGTAGTTGTAAAATAATTATTTAACTACAGTTGTAAAAGTAATCATTTAAAAAGAAAAGAAAATATTTTTACTTACAGATAAATACCAATTAATAATGCAATAGCACATAAGAAAAATAATATCACTAAAAATGGTGTAATAAATTTAAACCATGTTTTGGCACTTACATTAACCATTGCTAAAGAAGGTAAAAAAAGTCCTGTTGGTGTAATAAAACCCATAATTCCCATACCATATAAATAGCTGTTTACAATTTCTCTGCCTGGTACATGAATAATTAATGCTAATGCACCTAAAATTGGCATTGTTAAAACTGCCATACCTGATGAAGAAGAAATAAATAGCGTTAAAAAAATAAATAATCCTAATAATATTATGATAAATAATGCAGGAGGTAATGTGCCTATAAGATTTGATGTATAGTATAATAATGAATCGCTAATATTTCCTTCATTTAAAATGATAGTAACACCTCTTGCAATACCCACAATAAAAGCAACAGATAAAAGGCTTTCAGCACCTTTTATAAATTGATGTATAAATTCATTTTCTTTTAAATTGGTAATAAAAAATAATAATAAAGATGCACCAAAAAATAAAGTAGTAATTTCTACAAGCCACCAATCAAAAAAAATGACAGCAGCAATCATCGTAATAAATGTAGCACCAAAAATAAAAAGTAACCAACCCGTTTTTGCAGACAGTTTTGTTTGTTCTTGAGTGTTTGTAGTTAGTATTTGATAATTGGTTTGTACCACACCATCATATTTTAAAACTAATGATAAAGCTGTATTGCTTTTTATTTTTTTAGCATATCTTAAAATATACCAAATTAATAAACTGGTAGAAAGTATATACATGATTATACGTTCATAAATGCCATCAATCCAATTTAAGCCAGCAGCATTAGAGCCAATAATTGTAGAAAATGGATTACTAAAAGAAGATAATGTACCAATTTGCGAACCTGCAAAAATTACTGCTACAGGAACTAATAAATCGTATCCAGCAGCTAAAAATAATGGTACTAATACAGGATAAAAAACTAAGGTTTCTTCTGCCATACCATAAGAAGAGCCTCCAAAAGAAAATAAAATAGTTAAAATAATTATCAGTAATTGCTCTTTGCCTTTTAGTTTGTACGATAAGTAAGTAATACCTTTTAATAATGCACCTGTTTCGTTAAAAATATTTATAAAACCACCCATTACTAAAATAAGTAAAATAATATCTATAGCTTCATAAATACCTTTAATAGGAGCTTTTAAAATTTCTATAAATCCAGCTTTTTTACTTTCTGTAAAATGAAAAGTATTAGGTATAGAAATTGGTTTATTAATATCGCCTTTTAAAAATTTTTCTACAGGAATTAATATGTGTAAACTATCTAAAGTTTTTTGAGATAATGGCACATGTGTACTGATACCATTTGCATTGATGACAAATTCTTTATTTTCTGCAACAGATAATTTATGATAATTACCAGCAGGTACAAACCAAGTAGCAATAGCTGCTATTACTATTACCATTAATAAAATAGTAATAGGATTCAACATCTTTTTTCCTGAAACCATGATAAATTAAATTTGCTAACAACAATGTTACATAAAATAAATTAACAGCTTAAAAAATAAAATTCTTATACAAGGAAGCACTTTACATAACAATTAATAGATAATTCTTAAAAAAAATTCAATTTCTTTTTTCAGAAAATCAGAACCCTTACTTTTGCACTGGCAGGTCTTATACGACCAGCTCCTGCTGAAACTCCCCAGGGTAGGAATACAGCAAGGATAGGCGGTTGAGCGGTGCGATGTGAGTAGCCTGCCATTTTTTTTACTTCAGAAGAATAAATACTACTGTTAATTTCCTCATACTTTATGAAGGAAATTACTTTTTTAAATGAATAAACTTTATAGCATGAAATTTTTTATAGATACTGCAAATCTTGCACAAATTAAAGAAGCACATGATTTAGGAATTTTAGATGGTGTTACAACAAATCCATCATTAATGGCAAAAGAAGGTGTGAAAGGAAATGATGCAATTATGAACCATTATAAAACAATTTGTGAATTAGTAGATGGTGGAGATGTAAGTGCAGAAGTTTTTAGTACTACTTATAATGAGATGATAGAAGAAGGAAAAAAATTAGCAGCTATTCATAAAAATATTGTTGTAAAAGTTCCTATGATTAAAGATGGTGTAAAAGCCATTAAATGGTTTACAGATAATGGTATTAAAACCAATTGTACATTAATTTTTAGTGCAGGACAAGCAATTTTAGCAGCAAAAGCTGGTGCTACATATATCTCTCCTTTTATTGGTAGAATTGATGATAGTGGTTGGGATGGTGTACAACTAATTGAAGAAATAGCACAGATATATGCTGTACAAGGATTTAAAAGTGAAATATTAGCAGCTTCTATTCGTACACCTAATCATATTGTAAAATGTGCTGCTGCTGGTGCAGATGTTTGTACATCTCCATTAGATTCTATTTTAGGCTTACTAAAACATCCTTTAACAGATATTGGCTTAGCCAAATTTGTAGAAGATGCTAAGAAAATGTAAGGCACTACAAAATTTAATATTTTTATTTTTCTATTTTTCTTCAGCAATTTATTTGCATTATTTTTTAATACAATAGTGTAGATAATCGTTGTATTATTTCTATTGTTTGGTTTATGGTAATTTATCAACAATAAAATACTTATTTAAAAACTTGCTTTTGTGTACGAAGTATTATAAATTGTGGTAAAATAAACCTACTATGTTAGAGCCTTGGAAAATTGGAAAAGTTATCCGAATAGAAAACGAGACTCAAAGTACACGTAGATTTTGGATAGAAATTCCTGCAACACAAAATTTTGAATTTGTATCAGGACAATTTGTAACACTTGATTTACCAATTCATGAACAAAAAAATAAACGTTGGCGAAGTTATTCTATAGCTTCTGCACCAGATGGTACTAATGTAATAGAATTAGTAATTGTATTATTAGAGGGTGGTGCTGGTACTAATTATTTATTTAATCATATTAATGTTGGTGATGAACTTACTTTTAGAGGACCATTAGGAAAATTTACTTTACCAGAAAATATAGAAACAGATACTTTTTTAATTTGTACTGGTACAGGTATTGCACCTTTTCGTTCTATGATTAGTTATTTAGATAATAACAATCTTCAACCACAAAAAAATATTCATATCATTTTTGGATGTAGAACTTTACAAGATGCTTTGTATAAAAATGAATTAAACGAATTACAAAAAAAACTTCCTTACTTTTTTTATCATCCAGTATTTTCAAGAGAGGCTGAAGTATGTGAAGGTGCTTATAAAGGCTATGTACATGCAGTGTATGAAAAGCTTTTACAAGAAAATAAACAACCAGCACATTTTTATTTATGTGGTTGGAAAAATATGATTGATGAAGCTAAAGAAAAAATTGTAGCTATGGGTTATGATAAAAAAGCTATACATCTTGAATTGTATGGATAATCAATTATACAAATCTTATTGATTGAATGAAAAACGAAAGATTTAAAAGAATCTGTCATTTTATTGCAGGGTTAATATTATTACCTATTGCCTTTAAAATGTTTGAGTATAAAAAATTTGCTATTTGCATTATACTACTTCTCATTGCTTTCTTTTTCTTATTTGTTTCATCTGCATTAGATTGGTTTGAGAAAACTTTAGGCAGTACAGCTAAATTAATTTTTTTGTTTGAGAGTTTAACGTTTGCAGCAGTTAGTTTTATTTATTTAGAGTTAATGCATAAAAAATTTTTATTAATATTCTTAGCAATAACAGTAATATATTTTTTACTCTTTCTATATTTTTTATATAATAAAGACAAAAGAAAAAAGCGGTATAAAAAACACCGCTCTTCATCTCATCATTAATTTTTATTAATCATTAAATAGCTTCTAATACTAATTGTTTTACTTTACTAATGGGTATGCGTTCTTGTTGCATACTATCTCTATAACGTATAGTTACAGTATTATCTTCTTTAGTTTGATGATCTATCGTTACACAAAATGGTGTACCTATAGCATCTTGTCTGCGATAGCGTTTGCCAATTGCATCTTTTTCTTCATAAAAGCATTTAAAGTAAGGCTTACAGCTTGCTAATAACTCTTGAGCAATTTCTGGTAATCCATCTTTTTTAAGTAATGGCAATATTGCTAATTTAACAGGAGCAATTTTAGCAGGAATGTGTAATACAACTCTGCTATCTGTACTGCCATCTTCCTTAGTTATTTTTTCTTCTTCATAAGCATTAGAAAGAATTAATAAAAACATTCTATCTAAACCAATAGAAGTTTCAATAACATAAGGAATATAATTGCCATAAGGCTTACCTGTTGCAGGATTTATATCATTATCAAAATATTGTTGTTTTTTTCTGCTGTATTGTTGATGTTGGCTTAAGTCAAAATTGCTTCTGCTATGTATGCCTTCTACTTCTTTAAACCCAATAGGAAATTCAAACTCAATATCACAAGCTTCTTTAGCATAATGTGCTAATTTAATATGGTCGTGATAGCGATATTTTTCTTTAGGCAATCTTAAGCTTAAATGCCAATTTAATCTTTCTTCTTTCCAAAATTTATACCATTCAGCTTCAGTACCTGGCCTAACAAAAAATTGCATTTCCATTTGTTCAAATTCTCTCATTCTAAAAATAAATTGTCTGGCTACAATTTCATTTCTAAAAGCTTTACCAGTTTGTGCAATACCAAATGGTATTTTCATTCTGGCAGTTTTTTGAACATTTAAAAAGTTTACAAAAATACCTTGTGCAGTTTCTGGTCTTAGATATACAATATTATCATCAGGATTATCAGCAGCTACAGCACCAAACTCTGTTTTAAACATTAAATTAAATTGGCGAATATCTGTCCAATTTGCTGTACCACTTACACTACAAGTAATATTGTTATCTAAAATTAATTGTTTTAGTCCATCAAAATCTTCAGCAGCTAAAAGGTTATCCATTTTTTGTAATAAAGCAAACTCTTCTTCTTTTTTACCTTCTTGTGCAAGAGTATCTGCTTTAGCTTCTATTAAGTGATCAACTCTATAGCGTTTTTTACTATCCTTATTATCAATCATGGGGTCGCTAAAATTATCAATATGTCCACTAGCTTTCCATGTTGTAGGGTGCATAAATATTGCAGCATCAATACCTACAATATTATCATGCAGTTGTGTCATACTTTTCCACCAATATTCTCTAATATTTTTTTTCAGTTCGCTACCATAAGGACCATAATCATAAACGGCACTTAAGCCATCATAAATTTCACTTGATGGAAATACAAAGCCATATTCTTTGGCATGAGAAATAATTTGTTGAAATATATTATCCTGTTGTGTACTCATAATGGTGGCAAACCTAAAGAAAAAGCAAACATTATGAACAGAAAAATAAACCTAGATTTTTAGATAATAGTGTTTAAACTAAAGAAGCGATAAAACTAACTAAGTTTTAATAATAAAAATGAAGTGAAAATAAATGTATTAAGCAATTTTAGGGCGTTGAATAATATTCTCTAATTCGTGTACACGCTGATTTAATTGTTGATTAGTAACTTCTAACTTCAAAATTTTAGAATGACTTTTGGCTATTTCGCTTTGATATTCTTTTAATTTATTTTTAATAGAAATAGAAAAATATACTTTAAAAATAATGGCAGCAATTACAATTAAAATAAATGCTGAGCTATAAATTACTATGCTTTGCGAAAATAAAAAGGTACTAATATTCATAAGATATTATTAAATACTTATATCTAGAACGACTATTGTATCTTTTTATTGTGTTGATGGCGTAAAAAATCTCTATTATTTTTTTTCTCCATATTTTTTTTAAAAGCTTCAGTTAAATTAACGCCTGTTTGGTTGGCTAAACATATTAATACCCATAAAATATCTGCCATTTCATCTGCTATATCTTTGCCTTTATCAGATTCTTTAAATGATTGTTCGCCATAAGTTCTTACCATTAAACGAGATAATTCGCCTACTTCTTCCATTAAAATGCCTAAGTTAGTAAGTTCATTAAAATATCTTACACCAACAGTTTTAATCCAATTATCTACTTGTTGTTGAGCTGCATCAATTGTCATGGTATTTATTTTTTACTTTTTAAAAAAGAAACCAATTTTTGTCCGTGTACTAATAGTTTTAATCTTTGACGTTGTAATGAAATATGTTGTTGCTTTTTCTCATTTTCATCAATTCCTGTTTTATAAATAGCAATAATATGTTGATAGGTTAAAATACCAATTACTTTATTCTCTAATACTACAGGTAAAATATCAATATTTTCTTTAGCCATAATTTCTACAGCTGTTTTTAATGTTGCTGTTGGTTGTATAAATACATGATTTCTTTTAATGATAGAAGCAACAGATTGTTTAGCTTGGTATAATGAATTATTCAGGTTAGATGAGCTTAATAAACCTTTATAATTTCCTTCATTATCTGCTACAATAAAATAATTAGCATGTATATCAGTTTCATTCAACATCCAATTACGAACTTCTTCAATTTCCATAGTATCATTTACAACCATTCCATTATCAGTTTCAATTTGTTCTACTAAAGTTTTTTCTAAAATATCAGGTTCATAAGAGTCTGGTGTAGTAATACCTCTACGTGCAATTTTTTCTGTCATAATAGTATTTTCCATTAAGAAGAAAGAAATAAAATATGCAGGTGTACAAGTAGCTAATAAAGGCAATAATGCATTAGACTGTCCTGTAGTTTCTAATGCAAAAACTATTGAAGTAAGAAATGCTCTAGAAGCACCTGCAAATAATGCAGACATGCCAACAAGTACAGCAAGTGGTATATTAATTCCTGCATGAGGAAACCATTGCATACCTAAGCTACCTATTAAAGCACCTAATGCACCACCAATAGTTAATAATGGTGCAAGTGTACCACCAGATGTACCACTACTTAATGAAATAGCCCAAGAAATAAATTTTAAAATACATAGCGATGCTACAATTTGTAAAGGCATATTACCAGCAAGTAAATCTATAATATTTGTATAACCAACACCTAAAGTACGAGGAGAGAAATAACCTACAACACCAACAGCAATACCACCAATTGCAGGCCACCAAGCCCAATGAATGGGTAATTTTTCAAATAAATCTTCTAAGCCATATACAATTTTTGTAACAATTACTGCTGTAAAACCAATAATAATTCCCATAACACTATAAAAAAATAGTGCATAGTTAGATGGTGCAGCAATGAATGAACTAAGAGGAAAAACAACTTCGTTGCCAAATAAAAAATGATGACCAGCAGCACCTGTAATACAAGCTAATGCTACAGGAATAAATGAACGTGCAGAAAACTCGAACAACAATAATTCTATTGCTAATAATATTGCTGCTACAGGGCTTGCAAATATTGCAGACATACCAGCTGTAGCACCTGCTGCAAGTAATATTTTTCTTTCGTTGGGTGTAATTTTTATTAATTGTCCAAAGGTAGAACCTAATGCACCTCCTGTAGCAATAATAGGTCCTTCTGCACCAAAAGGACCACCTGTACCAATGGTAATAGCAGAAGATAAAGGTTTTAAGTATGTAATAGAAGGTTTTATTTTACTTTGATTAGTAAGTATTTGTTCCATTGCTTCAGGAATACCATGACCTCTAATTGCTTTAGAACCATATAAAGCCATTAATCCTACAATTAATCCACCAATTACAGGTACAATAATTACCAATAAACCAAGTGTATGATGTGTTGGTGTAGCAGGCTCTAAAGAAAAATTACCATAAAAAGAAATATTGGTAATAAGGTCTATTAAATGAATAAGAAATTTTGCAACAAAACTTATACATATTGCAATAAGAACAGCTAAAACAGATAAACGTAATGTTCTTAATTTATTGTACTTTTTTTTATTGCTTACATTTTCTGTTTGCAGTGTAGATGTTAATGAAATAGAAATGGGTATGCCGTTGCTCATCTTATAATTTAAAAAATTATTAATAAGAAATTGGCTTTAGAAAATATATTCATCAACAGTATTACTTTTTATAAAGCCATATAAGTTTTTTTAGAAAGCTAGAACAAAGGTAGATGTTCAGAAAAAATATTTTCAGTAAATTTTAAAATTTGCTTTTATAAAAATGGATTATAATTTTTTTCATGTTGTATAGTTGTAGATGGTCCATGACCATTATATACAATAGTTTCGTTTGGTAAAACAAAAAGCTTTTCTCTTATACTATTTAATAATGTTGCATGATTACCACCTGGCAAATCAGTTCTACCAATACTTTCATAAAATAATATATCACCAGCAATAACAAAATTTTGTTCTTTACAATAAAATGAAATGCTTCCTGGGCTATGGCCTGGTGTAAATAAAATTGATAACTTATCATCATCTAATTGTATCAAATCTCCTTCATTAATAAAATGTAAAGGACCTTGATAATTATCAAAATTTAAACCCCATTGGCTACCACTAATTGGTGCATAAGCTAATACAGGTTTTTCATTTGCATGAATATATAATTCAGTTTTAAAAGTATCGTACACCCACTTATTTCCAAATACATGATCTAAATGACAATGAGTATTGATTAATTGAACAGGCGTTAATTTATTGGTGGTTAAAAAAGAATATAATGAGTTTTGTTCATTTTCAGAATAGCAACCAGGATCTATAATGATAGCATTACCTTTTTCATTATATAAGATATAAGTATTTTCTTGTACAGGATTAAAAGTAAAAACCTTAACATTTATCATATCTTTTTTTATAGCAAATTAAACACTAAATACCTAATTTTAGCAAGTGTAATTGGTAATACTTACTATTGCAATACTTTTAAGAAAGAAAAATTAAGCATTAGATATGCAAAGAAATTTTTGTAGAATAATATTCAATATAGCTTGTATTCTTTTTATACTAACTGTAACAAACATACATGCACAAGTAAATACAGTAGAGTTTGGAAAGAATCGTATTCAACATAAAAAATTAAAATGGAAATTTTATCAGTCAGATAATTTTGATACTTATGTAGCACAAGGTGGTACAGAATTAGGCAAATTTGTAGCTCTTGTAGCTGAGGAAGAATTGCCTTCTTTAGAAGAATTTATGGAATACTCATTAAATCGTAGAACTAATATTGTTGTTTATACAAATTTTGAAGATTATAAACAAAGTAATATTGGCTTAGGTATAGATTGGCAACAAGCTGGTGGACTTACTAAATTAGTAAATAATAAAATTGTAGTTTTTTTTGATGGCAATCATCAGCACCTTAAAAATCAAATAAGACAAGGTATTGCAAAAGTTATTACAGAAAATTTATTGTTTGGCGATGATATAGGAGAATTTGCCAGTAATCAAGCATTATTAGATTTGCCTCAATGGCTTACAGATGGCTATATTGCTTATGCTGCAGAAAATTGGAGTACTACAAAAGATGATGAATTAAAAAATGAATTATTAGCAGGTAAGTATAAAAACTTTTATCACTTTGCTTATGTAAAACCAACATTAGCAGGACAATCTTTTTGGAATTATATAGCAGAAAAATATAAGAAAGAAAATGTTACTTACTTTTTGTATTTAGCAAGAATTTATAAAAACTTAAATACTGCTTCTCAAAAAATTTGTAAGAAAAAATTTAAAGAAGTATTGGCAGATTTTATGGTATATCAACAAGACCAATACTATGAAGATATTAGAAAAAGAAAAAATAATCCGAAAGGTAAACGTACTATTTCAGAAGATGTAAGTAAATATAATTTTTATAATTTTCAGATAAATCCTAATCCTAAAAACAATACTTATTCAGTAGTTCGTTATAAAAAAGGAATTTATAGTGTAATAGTTAATGAAAATTATTATAATGAAAGAACCTTATTAAAAAGAGGAGTAAAAGTAAAAGAAGGCGACCAAAGCCCTAATTATCCTATCATGACATGGGATGGAAAAGGAACAAGGCTTTTAGTAATTTATGCAGAAGAGGCAAAAATTAAAATGTTTGTTTGGGATTATGTAGCAAAGTATAAAAGATTTAAACAAACAATAGAAGGCTTAGATCAAATTTTAGATGCATCATTTATGTTAGATGCTAATACAGTAATTCTTAGTGCTGTAAAAAATGGTCATTCAGATATTTTTATTTATAAAATTCAAGAAAATAAATTAGAGCAAATTACTAATGATATTTATGACGATTTAAACCCAACATTTGTATCATTTCCTAATCGTTCAGGTATTATTTTTTCATCAAACCGCCCAGGTGTAGATGCTGTAAATACAGATACTGTATTACCAAGCAGATATAGATTTAATATTTTTTTAGTAGATATTTTAAATACAAGTGCATTAAAACAAATAACACAATTAAGCAATTTAAAATATGGGAATGCTACTTATCCAATGCAGTATAATGTAAACCATTTTACATTTGTTGCAGATGAAAATGGTATTGGCAACAGATATGCAGGTTTTTTCTCTACACAAAGAGATGGCTTAGATACACTATATTATATTGGAGATGAAATTTTAAGAAACCCAACAAAAGAAGAGTTAGATAGTACACTTGCAGCTTGGAGAAAAGAAAAACCAGATAATGTAGATTATTTTCAAGTATATAAAGATTCTACTTACACATTTCCTATTACCAATTATCAAAGCTCTATCTTAGAAACAAGAATTGCAGGTAATAATGGAATGGTAAGTGAAGTAAGAAGAGAAGGAGATTATAAATTCTTATTCAAATTACAGGTAGATGAAAAAACATTGAGAAGTAGAAATGTAAATCCTGCTCTAACAAACTATATGAGAGAGCAACGTGGTATTGCAAAACCTGTAAAAGGAAAATCTAAAAAAGTAAAAACAACACCTACAACAAAAGATACTACTAAAACAGTAGCTGTTACAGATACTGTAAAACCAGTGAAGAAAAAATTGTATCAAACAGAGTTTGATGATGAAATAAATACAGATACAACTAACACAACAACAGATAATACTAAAACAGCAATAGCAGAAAATACAGAAGATAAACCAACTATAAAATCTAAACTGTTTAATTATAAATTAAAATTTAGTACAGATTATGTGTTAGGTGGTATTACCAATAATATTCTTATTAATCGTTATCAATTATATGCAGGAGGTTCTGGACCTATACAATTAAATAATGGTAGCGATATGAATTGGAGTTTTAGAGTTGGTGTAAGCGATTTAATGGAAGATATTAAATTTATTGGTGGCTTTCGTTTTGGACAATCATTAACCGATAAAGATGCTTTTATTTCTTTTCAAAATTTTCGTAAAAGATTAGATTGGGGTGTTACTTATTATAGAAGTACTATGGGTGTTGGCTTAATGACTAATATTTCTACCAGAGTTTATTCAGGAAAATTAAATACTAACCTTTATCAAGCAAATGTTTCTTATCCGTTTGATGAAACAAAAAGATTAGGTGTAACCATAGGTTATAGAACAGATAGACTTTTAGTAAAAGCAGAAGATCATATTGTATTACCAATTAATGATAGCATTACTAATTATGCACTTTCTCGTATAGAGTATGTGTATGATAATACTTTAAATCCTGCTCAAAATATTTGGAAAGGTTTACGTTGGAAAACTTATATGGATTTTAATTTACCAATGTCTAAAGGAGTAAGTCAAAAGTTTAATTTTAATTTTGGATTTGATGCAAGAAATTATGTAGAAATTTATAGAAACTTTATTTGGGCTGTTCGTGCTGCAGGTGATTTTAGTTGGGGCGACCAAAAAATAATTTATTATTTAGGTGGTGTAGATGGTTGGGTAAAACCTAAATTTAATAGTGCTAATGCACCAGCACAAGACCAAACTTATGCTTTTCAAAGCCTTGCTGTAAACATGCGTGGCTTTAATCAAAATATTGCTAATGGTAATAATGCTATTGTTATTAATAGCGAATTAAGATTACCAGTATTTGCTACCTTCTTAAATAAACCTATTAATAATGCATTTATCAGAAACTTTCAGGTAGTACAATTTATTGATTTAGGTACTGCATGGAATGGAAAATTTAATGGCATACAAAGACCAACAACTATTTATACAGGTGCAAATGCAGACGACCCAACAACTGTAAGAATTAAAGCTGGTGGTATTGGTCCATTTGTAGGTGGTTATGGTTTTGGTGTAAGAAGTACTTTGTTAGGCTATTTTCTTAAAGCAGATGTAGCTTGGGAAATGAAAGGTATTTTTAAAGGAAAACCAATTTTCTATTTTGCTTTAGGTTTAGATTTTTAGCAACAAAAATTTTATTGCTGCATTACAACTTTATGATAATAGTTGCAAACATCAGTTAATCCACAAATATTACATTTAGGTTTACGTGCTATACATGTATATCGTCCATGTAATATTAACCAATGATGTGCTTTATAAATTAAATCTGGAGGTATATTTTTTACTAATTCTTTTTCTACTGCTAATGTAGTAGTTGCTTTTTCCGATACTAAACCAATTCTTTTACTTACTCTAAAAACATGAGTATCTACAGCCATATTAGGTTGTTCATCTACCACACTGGTAATTACATTAGCTGTTTTTCTTCCTACACCTGGTAATTGTATTAACTCAGTAACTGTCATAGGTATTGTACCATTAAATTTTTGTACAAGCATTGTAGCCATACCTATTAAATGTTTAGTTTTATTATTGGGGTACGAAATACTTTTTATTAAAGAAAATAAATCATCAAAATTTGCTTTAGCTAATTTTTCTGGGGTAGAATATTTTTTAAATATTGCAGGTGTAGTAAGATTTACTCTTTTATCTGTACACTGTGCAGATAAAATTACTGCAACTAAAAGTTGGTAAGGCGAATCGTAAATTAATTCTGTTTCTGCAATAGGTATTTGTTCTTGAAAATATTCAATTACATATTGATATTTCTGCTTTTTATTCATCTAATCAATTAATACTTTATTAATTTTTGTGTACCTATTACTGTTCCTTTACTATCAATAGCTTTTAATGTATAAATACCTTTGTGTAAGTGTGCAATATTTATTGTAGCTATTACATTACCTTCTGTAAAAGAAAAAGTATTTAATAAAACTACTCTTCCTGTAATATCATAAATACTAACACTTATATTATCTTTTTTAGGTAAAAATATTTGTGTGTAAAATAAATCTTTTATAGGGTTAGGATATACATTAGTGATATAAGGTGTATTTGCAAGATTATCTTTTATTAAAACAATAGATGAGTATTGTGTTCTTCCATCTTTATTGATTTGTTTTAAACGATAAAAATTATTTCCTATTAATGGTTGTGCATCTATAAATTCATAATGATGTTTGGTGTTTAAATCGTTATTTTCTTTTGCCAATACATTAGCAATAGAAGAAAAATAATTTCCATCATGGCTTCGCTGAATTTCAAAACCATAGTTGTTTATTTCATCAATTGTTTGCCACGATAAAATGTTTTTATCATTTATTTTTTTACCTGCAAATTGTTCAATTGTTAAAGGTAAAATACCTAAACCTCCATGTATATAAAACGAACCTAAAGTTGAAGTTTCAAATTCTAAATAACCACCATTATCATAACTAACTCTTGCAGTTGGTATAATAAAAGTTCCTGCACCACTATAATTTGCAGTACATGCATCGTTGTTGGAAGTAATATATAAATCTTGTAGATTATTGACTAATGATAAAGGATCTGCTGCAAGTGCAGCTATTTCTGTATTTAAAATGTATAACCTAACTTTTATATTGTTAGATGGAGTAGTAGATGCATTGATATAAAAATTTCTGCTTAAATAAGGTCTTCCATTTCCTGCAAAATGCCTAACAGCACTGCTTACATAAACATTAGTAACAATTGTATCTATCGTATTGTTTAAAGTATTTATTTCTGCAATAATCTTATTATCATTAATTAAAGGAAGCCAAGTATTATGGTTAGATGCCTCACTAATAACAGGTAATGATGATAAACAATTATTGATATTACCATTAGTAATAGGAGGTTCTGCTACACAAATATTTCCTTTTACTCTCCAAGATATACCAGATGTTGCAACTCTTATGTAATAAGTATTTCCTTCAATTAATTGACTGTAAAAAACTTCGCCTTCACCATTAGTTAATGGTACATTAGCACCACCTAAATCTATAAAACCACTACAATTATTGCCAGTATAAATAGCAAAAGCCATATTATTTAATGTGCCACTAATAGTAGTAATATTTTTAAAACTAATTACTGCTTTATTTGTAGTAGCTACAAATTTAAACCATACATCATCGTCGTGGCTGTTACCAAAAAATATTGATGGGTTAGTAGATTGTGTTGCTAAGCTTGTATTAAATGCAGTGCCTGTGCAGTTTGCATTGTAGGCAGTTTGTAATAATGTTTCTGCACCTGTACATTCATCATTATTAATAATACAATTAGAACCTGTTAGTAGATTAACTGTAATTACATTTGATATACTTGATGAAGAAGAATTAGTACAAGTAACAATACAACGATAATCACTTGCAATAGTTTGAGCAGTAGTAATAAAATCGGTATTATAGCCAACTAAATTAGTCCAAGTATTTTGTCCTGTTGGCGATACTTGCCATTGTAAAATGATACCTCCATCTACTGTATAATTATCTAACATTAAATTAAAAGCAATGCCAGAGCAAATTTCGTTTACAGAAGAAGTTGCTGTTCCTGCAGTAGGAGTTCCTGTACAAGGCGATTGAGGTGTAAATCTATACACTTGTCCTGTTGCAGGTTTTGTCATTATATCATTTGTAGCAAATGTTGTACTAACAGTAGGAGCGTTGCTACTATTATTTAATGAAATAAAATTATTTGTACCTGTACCACTTGTTGTAACACCAATACTAGCACCTACACCACCTAAAATATCTTCTATAGCACCAGCTTCTTGTTGATAAATAAACTCAATAATATTAGTAGTTTCATAAAGTTTTACTTGAAAAGATATTGCAGCACTTGTAGCTAAAGGGTCCCATAAAGCATTTGCCCATTCTATTGTTAAAACTCTGTTAGGTGCAGTACCTGTAACTAAGTATTTAATATTATTAGTTACTTGTACATCTATATCATCCCATAAAGGAGCAATAATTGGTCTAATAGCAGCCAATTCAGTAGCAAGGTTATTATTATAAGTAATATTTGTATTAATAATGCCTGTACTTCCTAAATAAATAAATCCATTACTACAAATACCAAATGATGAATAATTAGTACCAAGATAATTAAAGTTAAAACCAATATTTATATTATTAGCAAAACCTTCATCAGTAGCACCACCAGATGTAGTAGGTAAAAGTGTAGGATTTGTACCTGTACTTAATGCTTGATATGTACCACTTGTAGCAGTAAAAGCAAAATCTACTTGTGCTTGAATTTGGTTAATAAAAATAATAGCAAAAAATAGGGTATATATTTTCTTCATACTAAAAAGTAATTAGTTGATAAAAATAAGATAGATATAATTAAAAAAATGCTGGTTAGTGTTAAGTAATAAAATTACTTATTAATTTTTGAAATATTTAATCAGTTAATTTTTGCAAAAAACAAATACAAAAGGGTTTTCGTAATATTGATAAATAGTACTTTTTACATAGTTGGCAGATGTAATTATTTTGCATCTATTGATATCTATAATTTCACAAGCATGACAAAAACTTAGTTCTGCTGCTACTTTATTTAAGATATTATTTAAAAAATGTTCTTGCTGTTGAACAATATTATTTTGAATTACTTTTGTTGAAAATAGTAACCAATTATTTTCTTCTCTGCTCATACATGTTGTTTAAAACCTTTACACTATCTTTTGTATGATGGACACATACAAGATTTATCTTTTCTGCCTTTACCAAAAATACTACAAGATGTAGCAACTGTACTTACTAAAAGCATAAAAAAGATAATTTTTAAAATACTTTTTTTCATATTGGAGTGTAAATTAATAATTATCAATTAAAAAATTACTTTTATAGCTTCATTGAATAAAAAATTTAACATACAAACCATTTTAGTAGCACCCTTAGATTGGGGGTTAGGTCATGCTACAAGGTGTATGCCCATTATACAAACTTTAATTGATAATGGCTATACAGTAATGATTGCTGCAAGTGGTAAACAACAAATTTTATTAAAACAAGCATTTCCAACACTTACATTTATTGAGTTAAAAGGATATCAAATACAATATGCAAAAAGTAAAAGCCTTTTACCCTTAAAAATAATTTTACAAATACCCAAAATACTTTTTACCATTTATCATGAAAATAGATGGTTGCGTAAAACTATTCTACAATACAATATTGATGCAGTAATTAGCGATAACAGATATGGTTTATATCATACAAAAATTCCTAGTGTGTTTATAACTCATCAGCTATTAATAAAAATGCCTTTTAGTTGGTTAGAAAAATTAGTACAACAAATAAATTATAAGTTTATAGAAAAATATACTGCATGTTGGGTACCAGATTTTCAAGATGCAAATAATATAGCAGGCGATTTATCAAACCCACAAAATTTACCTAAAACTCCTATTCATTATTTAGGTTTATTATCAAGGTTTCAACTACAAAAAGATATATCTATACAATACGATTTTTGTATTATTCTTTCTGGTCCAGAGCCTCAGAGAACTATTCTAGAAAATAAAATATTCAACGAAATTAAACATACTGAAAATGCTATTTTATTAGTAAGAGGAAAGCCAGATAGCAAAGAAATTTTAACTATTAATAATAAGGTTACTATTAAAAATCATTTACCAAGTAAAGAATTAAATATTGCTATGCAGCAAAGTAATTTTATTGTTTGCAGAAGTGGTTATACAACTGTTATGGAATTATTAAGCTTACAAAAAAAAGCCATTTTAATTGCTACACCAGGACAAACAGAACAAGAATATTTAGCCAATAAATTAATGCAACAACAATGGTGTTATGCAATAGAGCAACAAAATTTTTCTTGGCAAAATATTGTTATAGCATCAAAAGAATTTCAGTTTATACAACCACAATTTCCAACTAAAGAGTTAAGTAGCTTAATTGCCTCTCTTATGCAACAATTAGACAAATAAATATCATTTACAAAACACCATGAGCAATAAAACTTTACAAGCACATTTAGCTGTATTAATAGCCAATTTCTTTTTTGGTGTTTCTGTAGTGGCAGTAAAATATCTTTCTCCATCTGTTATGGCACCTTTGGCTTTAAATGCTTTAAGAGTAAGTATTGCACTTCCTTTATTTTGGATATTATTTTTATTAAAACCTTCAAGAGCATCTATTCGTAAAAAAGATATTCCATTATTTATACTTTGTGCAGCTACAGGTATTGCTATTAATCAAATATTATTTATTCAAGGCACTTCTATGACAAGTGCTATACATGCTGCATTATTAGCATTAGGTACACCTATTGCAATTACTGTAATTGCTGCTTGGTTATTAAAAGAAAAAATTACCATCTTTAAAACTTTAGGATTAATATTAGGTATTAGTGGAGCTGCAATACTTATTTTAATAAAATCAAAAGCCGATGTAGATAGTAATTTAATAGGCGATATTTTAATTATTATCAATGCAGTTTCTTATGCATTTTATTTAGTATTGGTACAGCCTTTAATGAATACATATAAACCAGTGCATGTAATACGTTGGGTATTTTTATTTGGTGCATGTATTATTATTCCTTTAGGTTTTAAAGACACTATGCAAATACAATGGAATGCTTTTGAATGGTATCATTGGGTTTCATTAGCATTTGTTGTTATAGGCTCTACATTTTTATCTTATTTATTTATTGTATATGGTGTAAGTGTTTTAGGTTCTACCATTACAGGAACATATATTTATACTCAACCAGTTTTTGCTACCATAACTTCTATCATTTTATTTCAAGAAAAACTAACAATAATAAAAATTGTAGCAGCTATTTTAATATTTACAGGAGTATTTTTAGTCAACAGAAAAAAGCTAGATAGTTAAAACTCTTTAGGATAATCAAAAAATAAAAATTCTTTATTGGCTGTTTTAAAATTTGTCCAATCATCTGTATTAATTTTTAAAGCATAAACGCCACATGGTGGCATAGATACAATTCTTACAGGTGTAAGCAATCTTATAAAATCTGTAATTCCTGGATTATGAGAAAAAATAGCTACAGTATTAAATACATTATCTATGGCAGTAATTACCTCAAAAAAAGTATCAATTTCGGCATGATACAATTTGTCTATTTGTATAATATCTTGTTCTTTTTTATTATAAGCTGCTGCAAAATAATTAGCTGTTGTCATTGCTTTAACAGCTGTACTAGATAAAAAAGCGTCAATTGACATATTTCTAGCTAAAGTTTTTTTAGCCATCAATGGAGCATCAATTTCTCCTTGTGGATGTAATGGTCTTTCAAAATCATCTCCCCAAAAATTCATGTTGCTTTTTGCATGACGAATTAGTAAGAGTTGTTTCATTGTTGGATAAAGTTTTTTAGGATTTTTTCTTTATTAAAAATAAAGAGTTTTAATCTTTTGAAAAAATGAAATGGAAGAAAATTTTATTTTAATAAAACACTATATAGTCGTTTATTAAGTACAGGTTAATTGACTTTTAATACAGATTATTTTATCTAAAGTTTTGAATTTATCAAATACATTAAGCATTTTAGTCATATTATTAAAAAATAGTTTTGTCAATCTCAGTCAAAGTCTTACTTTTGCAATCCTTTTCAAATTCGGTAAGGTGTATAAGACAATTATGTTATGGCGCCAAAAAAAGCATAATTATCTGTAAATCATATTAAAAGAGAGCTATAAACTTTCTGCCGAATCATTATTGCAATAAACCGGTTTTACAAAATATTATGTCAACAACTACATTGAACCACAGGATTAATTTTGGTAAAACAAAACATCTTGCCGAAACTCCTGACCTTTTAGACATTCAGTTAGAGTCTTTTAAAGAATTTTTTCAGTTAGAAACAACCCCAGACAAACGTAATGTTGAAGGGCTTTTTCGTGTATTTAAAGATAATTTTCCTATCACTGATACACGAAATATTTTTGTTTTAGAATTTTTAGATTATTTTATTGATCCACCTCGTTATTCTATTGATGAATGTATGGAACGTGGATTAACCTATGCTGTTCCGTTAAAAGCTAAACTACGTTTAAGTTGTAACGACGAAGAACACGTAGATTTTCAAACCATTGTACAAGACGTATTCTTAGGAAATATTCCTTACATGACACCAAGAGGTACTTTTGTTATCAATGGTGCAGAACGTGTTGTAGTATCTCAATTACATCGTTCTCCTGGTGTATTCTTTGGTCAATCTGTACACCCTAATGGTACAAAAATTTACTCTGCAAGAGTTATTCCTTTTAAAGGAGCTTGGATGGAGTTTGCTACAGACATTAATAATGTAATGTATGCTTACATCGATCGTAAAAAGAAATTCCCTGTTACTACATTATTACGTTCTATTGGCTTTGAAACAGATAAAGATATTTTAGAGCTTTTTGGAATGGCAGATGAAGTAATGGTTAGTAAAAAAGAGCTTACTAAACATATTGGTAAAAAATTAGCTGCTCGTGTATTACGTACATGGGTAGAAGATTTTGTAGATGAAGATACAGGCGAAGTAGTAAGTATTGAGCGTAATGAAATAGTAATGGAACGTGATACTGTTTTAGATGAAGATGGTATTGACACTATTATTGAAATGGAAGTAAAAAGTGTATTTATTCAAAAAGAAGATGTAGGTGGCGATTATGCTATCATTTATAATACACTTAATAAAGATACTTCAAACAGTGAGTTAGAAGCTGTACAACATATTTACAGACAATTAAGAGGTGCCGAAGCTCCAGATAATGAAACAGCTCGTGGTATTATAGATAAATTATTCTTCTCTGATAAAAGATATGATTTAGGAGAAGTAGGTAGATATAAAATTAATAGAAAATTAAACTTAGATTATCCTTTAACTAAAAAGGTTTTAACTAAGCAAGATATTATAGAAATTATTAAATATTTAGTTAGATTAACTAACCAAAAAGCCGAAATTGATGATATAGATCATTTAAGCAATAGACGTGTTCGTACAGTTGGCGAACAATTATATGCTCAATTTGGTGTTGGTTTAGCTCGTATGGCACGTACTATTCGTGAACGTATGAACGTAAGAGATAATGAAGTATTTACTCCAGTAGATTTAATTAATGCAAGAACATTATCTTCTGTTATTAATTCTTTCTTTGGTACATCTCA
>CAUJDL010000065.1 GCA_963169635.1 Bacteroidota bacterium | reverse complement strand
GATGGATTATAAATAGTAGCATCATTTAATAAAATTAAATTTTGATCTACCGAACCGCCTCTTACATTAAAACCTGTACTAGCTTCGCCAACAGATGTAACACCTGGTAATGTTAATACTGCTCTTAATACATCTGCTTCTCCAAAAACTACAGGTTGTTGTTTTAATTGTTTGATACTAATTTTTTCTACACCCATTTTTGGTGTTTTAATACCAGAATTTCTTTTAGATGTTGTAACTACTACACCTTTAAGTTTAGTAATATTTTCTTGCATTTCTATTTCTAAATTGCCAGAAGAGTGTACTAATAATTGTCTTATAGCATCTCTCATACCTACACTAGAAACAGTTAAAACATTTCTTCCTTTATTTACATTAATAGAAAACCTTCCTATATAATCAGTAACAACAGATGTTTTACCTACAGTAACTACTGCATTTTCTAAAGGCTCATTGTTTTTAATATTTTTAATATGACCTGTAATAGTAACTTTTCCACTAATTACAGCATTAGGATTGCCTACAGTAATTAATTTATTTTGAATAGCTACATCATCGTTAGTTCTTTCATCTACAGTATCTTCATATACTTTTATTATTTTCTTCTTATCTAAATTTTCTGCTGCTTGTTTAAAATAAGTAGTACCCAAGTTGGCATATAATTGTACACCTCTTGATACAAATACTTTATTGTTTGATGTAATGGTAAAATACAGTTCTGTATTTTCAAAAGCAGTTTTTAAAACTTCTGCAAGTGAGCTATTATTGGCTGTTACAGTAATTCTAATACTATCTGTATCTAAATGATTAAAGTAGAAAAAATAGTTAGATTGTTTTTCTACTATTTGTACAAACTCTTGAAAAGTTGCTTGTTTTACATCTACAGTTATAGTGTTGGCATTTTGTGCTTTAGCACTAAAACTTAAAAGTGTAAATAAAACAATTGCGGAGATGCTATAAAAAATTTTCATTGAATTAATTAGTTATTTGCTCGTAATATTTTATAGATAAAACAATAAATGATTCTGGTTCTTTATTAAAACTCAAATCTTCTTTTCTTATATAATCTTTTACTTCTTCTCTTTTATCTTTAAAGAAATCAAATAAAATTTGTCTGTTCTTTATTTCTTTATATACACCATTATCTAAAAGATAATAAGTATTTTTTTGTACAATATTAAAATCTACACCATCTTCTTTTACAACTTCTTTAATAGACTTTACTCTACGACAAACAACTTTAAATTTTGCATCGTGTAAAATTTCATAAAAACCTTCTGGTAGTTTATGAAAATGATGTAATCGTTCAAACCTTGTATTACCAATGCTAAAAGAATCTATTTTTTCTTTATTAATTTTTATTTGAATGCCTGTATTTGTACCATGTGTAACTAACTCATCATTTAAAATATCTAATTTTAAAGGACGATTAGGATAAATAATACCAGCATAACTAATTTGACCATTTAAGAATATATTCTCACTCCAAAAAACATGGCCATTCAATTTTTTATTAAGATGAAAATACTCTTGCCCATTATAAATATTTTCTTTTGTAGCAATAGTTTGATGATATAAGTTTTGAGCATTAGATAAGCTAGCATCTGCTTGTGTTGTATTACTATTTTGTGCAATAGTTATACTTGTAACAAACATGAATAATAGCAAAATAATTAGTTTCATAATTTAATGATAGAAGATTACTTAAGTTTTTAAAAGTTAGCTAAGTGGCAATTATAATAGATAAATAAATACTAAGTAACTTTTTTTAGGAATAATACATAAATGGTAAATACAATTAAGAGAGTTAAGCTAATTTACTTTAATAACTTTAGCAGGACAAGCATCTGCTGTTTGTACAGAAAGTTCTTTATCTCTTTCATGAATAGATAAAATATAAATACCTTTTTTATGCTCTGCTTTTATTAGTGTAGCTTTTCCATCTTTTTTAGACATACGCCAAAAAGCAGGTTGCATTTCGTAACAAATACCACAACCAATACATTTATCTCTATAATGAATAAGTTTAGGCATCTTTAGCAGCAACTATTTTATACAGCTTATCTGTACCAATTGTTTTATGTTTAAAAGGAAAAGTAAGTAAATCGCCTCGTTTAGCTTCAGAAGCTTCTGCCCCATTAACCCTAAAATTGTTGAGAGCAATTTTTTCTACACCAAAATTTTTTCCAATAATTAAAATTTCATCGCCTTGTTTTAGTTGATTGGTTTCAACTTCAAATTCTGCAATATTTATTTTACCAAAAAAGTTGGTGCTTTTGCCTATATAAATTTTCTTTTCTGTAGCTGCAGAGCCAGGATTTCTTGTCCATTCTCCTAACTTTCTTCCTAAATAATAACCCTCCCAAAAGCCTCTGTTATAAACAGTTTCAAGCCTTTTCATCCAATCATTTATTTTTTCATCGTTATAAGTTCCTTCTTCAATAGCTTGTAATGCTTCTCTATAACATTTGGTTACAGTATATACATAATCTGCACTTTTGCCTCTTCCTTCTATTTTTAAAATTTCTATTCCTGCATCTATCAATTCATCTAAAATATGTATGGTACATAAATCTTTTGGCGACATGATGTACTCATTATCTACAGTTAATTCATTGCCTGTTTCTAAGTCAATTACTTTATACGGACGACGACAATTTTGTGTACATGCACCTCTATTTGCAGAAGCATTTTGCTCGTGTAAGCTTAAATAACATTTACCAGAAACAGCCATACACAATGCACCATGTGCAAATACTTCTACCTTTAATTGATTACCAGAAAAACCCACAATATTTTCTCGTTGAATAGTAGTAGTAATATTTTTTACTTGCTTTAAACTTAGCTCTCTTGCTAAAACAATTACATCAGAAAATGGAGCAAAAAATTTTGCAGCTTCTGCATTACTAATATTAGCTTGTGTAGATATGTGTAAAGGAATTTTCAATGCTTTGCACATTTCAATTACTGCAAAATCAGATGCAATTACTGCATCTATTTTATGTTCTTGTACAGCTTGTAAAATATTTTTTATTAGCTGCATATCATAATCGTACATTACTGTATTTAAAGTAATACAGGTTTTTACTTTATGCTTTTTACAAATGCTGCTTATTTCTTTTAAATCAGTTAACTTAAATGAGTTAATTGATTTGGCTCTCATGTTTAATTGTTCTACTCCAAAATAAACAGCATCTGCACCAGCATTTATTGCAGCCATTAAATTTTCAAAAGAACCAACAGGAGAAAGCAATTCTATCTTCTTCATTTCAAAACAAACTTTATATATTCTTTTCTTTTCTTAAACCAGCAAGTTCAAAGTTTCTTTTATCTTCTTCACTAACCAAAGCAATAGGTGGTACACTACGTTTTTTTGCTTTACTATCAATTGCTACAAACGTAAAATATGCCAAACAAAGTGCTTGAGGTTTATTGCCAAAAACATCACGTACAGAGGCTTCTACCATAATTTCCATTGAGGTATTAAATGCTCTTGTAATCTTGGCTTTAATGGTTAAAATATCTCCTACTTTAGCTGAATGAAAAAAACGAACTGTATCTATAGAAGCAGTAACACATATACCATCTGCATGTGTTTGTGCACAAACAGCTGCAGCAATATCCATCCATTGTACTAATCTTCCTCCTTGTAAAATACCCATTGGGTTAGTATCATTTGGACAAACAACTTCTGTTTTTATTGTTTCTGAAAATGAAGTTGTTTTACCTTTAGTTGCTGCAATAAGTGTGTTTTTCTTTTTCATAGATTTTATTTGCTACTGTTAGATTATTGCATAAAAATTTATTTATAGCAATTCAAAATGTGCTGTAAAGTGTCGTAAAAATTTAGGTTCATAAGTTATTTTAACACCTTTAGTATTTGCTTTATTATTAACTATTTTATCAAACACTTCAATAATATAATCTAAATGGCTTTTTGTATAAACTCTTCTTGGTAATGCAAGACGAACAAGCTCCATTGGCGATGGAATAAGTTTTCCATTATCATCATATTTTCCAAACATTACAGAACCAATTTCTACTGCACGAATACCACCTAGTTTATATAATTCGCAAACTAAAGCTTGTCCAGGATATTGATCTGTAGGAATGTGAGCATATAAAGCACCTGCATCTACATATACAGCATGGCCACCAATAGGATATAATACAGGTACACCTTTTGCTTTTAATTGCTCACCTAAATAGGTAGTACTCATAATACGATAGTGCAAATAGTCTTCTTCAAAAACTTCTCTTAAGCCAATAGCCATAGCTTCCATATCTCTACCTGATAAACCTCCATAAGTAGCAAAACCTTCTGTTATAATTAATAAATTAGTACATGCTGTTGCTAACTCTTCATTTTTTAATGCAAGAAAACCACCCATATTTACTAATGCATCTTTCTTTGCACTCATAGCACAGCCATCTGCTAATGCAAACATTTCTTGTGCAATTTCTCTATATGATTTATGCTCATATCCCTTTTCTTTATTACGAATAAAATAAGCATTCTCTGCAATTCGGCAACAATCTATAATAAAAAGTACTTGATGTTTTTTACAAATTGAATCCACAGCTTTTGCATTTTCCATACTTACAGGCTGACCACCTCCTGTATTATTAGTTACAGTAAGAATTACAGCACCAATATTGCTTACACCAGTTTTAATAATTAGCTCTTCTAATTTAGTTGTATCCATATTTCCTTTAAAAGGATAATCAGAAGAAAGATCTTTTGCTTCTATACAAGGAATATCAAATGCTTCTGCACCACTAAACTCAATATTGGCACGTGTTGTATCAAAATGGGTATTGCTAATAAATGTTTTTCCTTTACCTCCAAGATAGCCATATAAAATTCTTTCAGCAGCACGACCTTGATGTGTAGGAATAATAAAAGGATAGCCAGTTAAATCTTTTAATTCTGTTTCTAATCGTTCCCAACTTTGAGCACCAGCATAAGACTCGTCGCCACGCATAATGCCTGCCCATTGTTCACTACTCATTGCAGAAGTTCCACTATCTGTTAAAAGATCTATCATTACATGTTTAGAATGTAATAAGAAAGGATTGTAATGAGCTTCTTTCATATACTGCTCTCTTTGTTCTAGAGTAGTAACAAAAATTGGCTCTACAGATTTTATTTTGAAGGGTTCGATAAAAGAATTAATTGACATGTTGTTATATTTTAAAGTATAAAAAATGCGATGCAAGTAGTGCAAAATTAATGGTTTACTGCATGACTGAAATCATGTTGTTAATTTATTATAGCAGATATTTTTGCAACTTAAAATTTAGATAATGAGTTTAAGTAAACGATCTTGGGCAGAACCATTTAAAATTAAAATGGTAGAACTGTTAAAAATGACTACTCCTGCACAACGCCAAAAAGCTATTAAAGATGCAGGATATAACACATTTTTATTAAAATCGGAAGATGTATATATTGATTTACTTACAGACAGTGGTACATCTGCTATGAGTGATCAGCAGTGGTCTGGTTTAATGTTAGGTGATGAAGCTTATGCAGGAAGTAAAAACTTTTATAATTTAGAAAAAGCAGTACATAAATATTATGGTTTTAAACATTTAATTCCTACTCACCAAGGTAGAGGAGCAGAAAATTTATTATCGCAAGTACTTATTAAAAAAGGAGATATTGTACCGGGCAATATGTATTTTACTACTACAAGATTACACCAAGAACTTGCAGGTGGCACATTTGTAGATGTAATTATTGATGAAGCTCATGATTCAGAAAATTTATTTCCGTTTAAAGGCAATATAGATTTAGATAAATTAACTGCATTAATAAAAAAACATGGAGCTAAAAAAATTCCTTATATCTGTGTTGCAGTTACAGTAAATATGGCTGGTGGACAACCAGTATCTATGGAAAACTTAAAAGCATTAAGACAACTTACCAATAAACATGGTATAAAAATAATGCTAGATATGACACGTATTGCTGAAAATGCTTTCTTTATTCAGCAACATGAAAAAGGTTATGCTAAAAAAAGTGTTGCAGCTATTGTAAAAGAAATTTGTAGTTATACAGATGGTGCAACTTTTAGTGGTAAAAAAGATGCTCTTGTAAATATTGGAGGATTTTTAGCTGTAAATGATCAAGCTATTTTTGAAGAAGCTAGTAACCTTGTTGTAGTATATGAAGGATTACATACTTATGGTGGATTAGCAGGACGAGATATGGAAGCTATGGCAATTGGTATTGCAGAATCTGTACAAGATGAACACATGAAAGCAAGAATTGGTCAAGTACAATATTTAGGAGATAAACTATTAGAAGCTGGAATACCTATTGTATTACCTGTTGGTGGACATGGAATTTTTATAGATGCAAAAAGATTTTTACCACACTTAACACAAGATCAGTTTCCTGCACAAGCATTAGCAGCAGAAATTTATACTGACTCTGGTGTAAGAACAATGGAACGTGGTATTGTATCTGCAGGAAGAAATAAAAAAACAGGTAATCATTATTATCCTAAATTAGAGTTAGTTCGTTTAACAATTCCACGTCGTGTATATACACAAGCACACATGGATGTAATTGCAGAATCTGTAGAACATGTATTTGAAAATCGTAAAAAAATAAAAGGTTTAAAAATGATTTATGAACCTAAATACTTAAGATTTTTTCAAGCAAGATTTCAAAAACTTTAGCATCCCCCATCTATTGAAAAAACACCATGAAAGCCTCTTTTTAGAGTCTTTTTATTTTTTAATTTAATAATGATTGATGTATTAATGTTTGTGCAATTTCTTTTAAATGAACAGGTACATATAATTCTATTTCGCCAATAATAGGATAACTGCTATCTAACTTATTTAGTACATGTACAGGTATTTGATTTTCGGCTAACATACCTTGTAAAATACTTGCTTCTACCATATTTTTTGTACTATATAATAAATACCAATTATTCATTATGCAAAAGGATTATTATTTTGTATAGATGTTGGTGAGCCTTCTGGTAAATTTTCTGTACCAATTATTTTACATTCTTTTTTATAGCTGTACATAAAAATTACAATAAATACCAAGGCTATTGCACCATATATTAAAGGAAAATTTTCGTTCAATGCTTTTTCTGGGTTTTCTCCTCTTTTACTCATTGTATATAAAATAGAAACAGCAATAGCATTATTTAAAAAATGTAATAAAATGCTAAGCCAAATATTTCTACTATAAAAAAATATATAACCTAAAACAATACCTAAAGCTGTTCTTGCTAAAAAACCATAATAACTAAAATGCACTAAGCTAAAAATAATGGCAGTAAGTATAATTGCAATCCAAGCTTTATTAAACCAGTTTTGCAATAATCTTTGCATAGCACCTCTAAATATTACTTCTTCAAAAATGGCTGGTGCCAATGCAATTACAATTAATGAAAATAAATACTCTTGCCAATTATTCATTTTAGCAATAGTCATTAATTGTTGGTTATAGGCTTCTTCTGCTTTTTTAAATTTAGCAGCCCAATTAGCAGGTATTGGTATCATTTCGTTTAAAGTACCTAAAGCACCACTTAAAGCCATTGCAGATAATGCAATACAAATAACAAGAAAAAATTGTTTGCCACTTATTAATGAGTTAAAGCCTAATTGCTCAAATGGTTTACGATTTATAATTCTTGCAAATACAAAAGCTGGAACAAAAAACATGATACAAGCAGCCACTAATTGTGTCCATTTTGCTGCATTGGCAAATGCAGGATTAAGCATATCTTTTTCCATAGTAAAAAGGCTTTTTCCTGTAATGCCCATCCATACACCTGCAGCTGCTAAAGAAGCTATGATAAATGATACACCTACCAATCCTAATAAAATAGCTAATTGATTTATGTAGCTTATGTTTGGTTTTAATTGCATAATTATTTATTGCAAAATTTATAAATAAAATTCTTTACTACCAAAGATGCAAGGTAATAGATAAACTTTAAACCTATTAACAGCACAAAAAATACATTTATAAAATAAATGTATTAACAAATAAAATGTAAAAAAGAATAGTTGTTATTGAAAAGTTTTTAAGAATACTTCACCTGCATTTAGCTTTTCCATAAAGTCGGCAAGTGTATTTTTCTCTATCATGTTAATGATATCTTTTTTAATACTTTTATATTCATTGTGCAGTGGGCAAGGTTTATCTTCTGAACAATTATGTAAACCTAATACACAAGTATTAAAAGGTACTCTTCCATCTATTGCATAAATAATTTCTGCAACAGATTTTTGTAAATCGGCTTTTGTAAGATAAAAACCTCCATTAGGACCTTTAATAGATCTAAGTAGTTTTTTCTTTGTAAGAATTTGTAAAATTTTTGCAGTAAAGGGTTGAGGTGCATCTATAGATTTTGCTATAGCTACTACACCAATTTTTTTGGTTTCGTCAGAAACTTGAGCTATATAAATCATAGCTTTAATTGCATACTCACTAGATTTTGAAAACATATAGTTTAAATATCTTTTTTTTTAAAGATTTTTAAAGATAAAAAGATTTTATTAAAATATCACTCTTTTTATAATTCTTAATTGATGAGTTCTTTTTTGAGTGGTTGTATTGATAATTCCTGCATTATCAATTTTATCAATTCTTACCATACCAGCAGCATGTATAATTTGTGATTCGTTTAACAATATTCCTACATGTGTTATCCTTCCTTCTTCATTATCAAAAAATGCTAAGTCGCCCAGTTTGGCTTCTTGCAAAAAACCCACAATCTCTCCTTGCTCTGCTTGTTGATAAGCATCTCTGTTTAATTTAATACCTAATAATTTATAAATTAGTTGTGCAAATCCGCTACAATCAATACCAAAAACAGCTTTACCACCCCATAAATAAGGAATATTTAAGTAAGCTTTTAAACAATCATTCAGTTGTATTGAAGCAGTACATTCAGCAAATTTTTCAAACACTATTTTATTATCTCCAATATTTAATTGATTATTTTTTGTACAACCTACAAACGAACCTGATGATAAATAAATTTTTTCTGCATTTATTGTTGTTGAAATTAATGGCGATGTTATTATTTGCAAATGATTATTCAAATAAAAATGTTCATCAACAATTGATAATTGATTTTTAGCACACCAACCTTCATAATTATCGTATAAACTTATTACTTTATAAAAATCTTTAGTATCGTTTAAAATTTTTACACATTCGCCAAAAATTAATTGGCTTATCATTTCGCTTTTATGCAATGCCTCTGCTCTTAAAGGTGCTACAGCAACAACACATGCTCCAAAACTCATGTTTAAATTTTTTTATTGAGGGCTAATAATATTAGGATTGGTATTAGATCTTATTTCATAAATACTATCAATAATATAAGTACTCATACCACGCCAAGGCAAAGTGCCAAAATATCTTTTATAATGTAGGTTTACTTCTTTTCCAGAATTTTGTTCTAAAGTTTTAGCAATTTTTTCGTCAATAACACTAAACTCAAATTCATTGCTTTGCACATTTGCTTTAAACCCACTTTGTATAATGATACCTTCCCAAGTTTTAAAAATATATCCTTTCTTTTGAAAAGTATTTAATACACCAGCTTTTGTACCTTCTGCAAACACAGTAAAATAACGCAAGTAAATAAATACAAAAAATGCAACCACTAACATTATACCAACTACGCCAAATATTTTTTTCATAAAATTTTATTTTTATAACCCATATTTATCTACAAGATAAATTAATGCAGCCATATTTACAGCACCTAATAATAATTCTCTTTTATTTACTTTTTCAAAAGTATCACTTGGTGCATGATGTACATCAAAATAACGTTGAGAGTCTGGAATAAAACCAGCTATTGGTGTACCAAATGTTCTGTATAAAGGACCAATATCAGCACCACCACCACCTAATTCTAAAAACTCTGTACCATAAGGTTTTAATAAAGGCAGCCAATGTTGTATAGCTGCTAATTTTTCTTTACTCATAGAAAAAGAAAAACCTCTTGGAGTAAAACCACCTGCATCACTCTCTAATGCAAAAATGTGGTTTTCGTTATTATCTTTTGCTAAAGCAGCATATTTTAATCCACCTCTTAAACCATTTTCTTCATTAGCAAATAATACAAATCTTATGGTATGTTTTGGTTGATAACCTAATACTTTAAAAGCTCTCAAAATTTCTAAAGTTTGTACTATGCCTGCACCATCATCATGTGCACCTTCACAAATATCCCAACTATCTAAGTGCCCACCAATGGTAATATATTTTTCTGGAAATTCTGTACCTCTTAATTCTGCAACTACATTATGATTAATAGTATCAGCTAACATTTTTCCATGTGTTTTCATGCTAATTTTCCATTGATTATTTTTTGCATTTGCTGCTAAATAATCAGCATCTTGAATACCTACACATACTGCAGGAATTTTAGGAAATGAATCGTTATACTTCATTGCTCCTGTATGAGGAAAATTATCTGTTGCCTCACTTAAAGAACGAATGATAACACCTAATGCACCATATTTTGCAGCACGACTTGCACTGCTACCTCTATAAATACCTGTTTCGCTATAGCTTTTAAATGTTCTAATATTGGTAGGATTAAACCCTGCATTAAAATAAACTATTTTTCCTTTTACTTCATGCTTCTTTTTTTCTAACTCATCAAAATTTTCTACAAAAAGTAATGGTGCTGTAATAGTTTTAAAACTACCTAAAGCATTACCAACTGCAGTAATACTTAAAGATTTTTTAGTACTATTATTAGCTATCAGTGTTGCAAAATCGCCTGTTCCTCTTTTCCAGTTTGGTACTAAACATTCTTGAAGAAAAACTGTATCGCTACCAAAACTTTTACAAGTAGCAACACCCCATTTTACTGCTTGATTATATTGCGGCGAACCTGCAAGACGACCACCAATTTTTTTAGTTAAATAATGTAACAATTCATACGCTTGACCATTTTGTAAAACTTCGTCTGAAATTTTTTTAATAAAAGCAGTATCGTTTTGCTGACCTTGTGTAAAAACAGGTAATAACAAAAATAAAATAAACTTTTTCATGCTGCTAAAGATAGAAAAACTATGATTGCTACAATAGATTTATTGATAGATATAAAAGAATAAATATTTTAGATTAATATTATTTTTATCTGTGTACAAACATAAATAATGCAAGTATTATGAATTACCTTTGCAGTAAATAATTTTTTATGATACAAACTATTTTACTTCCTACTGATTTTTCTGTTACTGCTACAAATGCAGGGCTTTATGCTGTAGAGCTTGCTAAACAAATTGGTGCAAAAAAAATTGTGGTATATCATACTTATGATGCAGCCAGTGTATCTGAACCTTTTAAAGATTATCAACAAAAAATTGTTACCGAACCATTTAGACAAAAAAGTGCAGCACAATTAAATGAGTATATCTCATTCTTAAGTGCTAAAAAATCTTTTGGTGTAGAAATTGAAGCATATCATAGTCATGCAGATTTAACAGTAGCATTAAATGATTTAGTTAAAACTACTGGAGCAGAATTAATTGTAATGGGTATTACTGGTGGTGGAAAAATTAAAGAAGCGTTGATAGGAAGCCACTCTATTAGTGTTGCTAAAAAATCTGATATTCCTGTAATTATTGTACCTACAGAATATAGCTTTACTACTGTAGAAGACATTTTATTTGTTAGCGATTTAAAAGATATAGAAGAAACAACTCCTGTAGATGCAATTAAAGATGTATTAAAAGCTACTAATGCAAAACTGCATATTTTACACGTAACAGATAATACTGAAAAAGCAGAAAGCTCTGAAGAAAAACAACAGCTAACAGCTATGTTTAATGAATATACACCAGATTTTCATGTAATGAATAATCCTGATTTTGTAGGTGCTGTAGATTTTTTTGTTAAAGACAGAAAAATAGAAATTGTAATTGTTGTTCCTAAAAAACATGGTTTATTAGAAAATATTTTTTCTACCAGTTACACAAAAACACTTGCATTTAGAGGCAAAACTCCTTTAATGGCTGTTCGCAATAGCAGCAAATAAATTTTATAATATACTATGAAGTAAGGTTTAAAAACTTTGCTTCATAGTATTTAACCTTTCTTAAAAATATTACCAATTCCCTTACCAATTTTTTGAATTGTTTCAATACTTTTATTTAGTGGCTCACCAGTAATATCATCAAATCTTTCTATTACATGGTCGTGAGTAAATTGTTGTGGGTAAATAACTAAACGACTATTATTAGCAAAATGTTTTGATAATTTATTAGGTATATTTTCTAATAAATTAATATAAGATGCTGCTCCTTTTCTTGCTGAAACAAATACAAGCAAATCATCTTCTCTTATATATCTTGCAAGAATTAAAAAATCTTCCCAATCATTAAATAAAGAAAATGTAACAGAAGCAGAAAGCTTTAATTCTTTAATTACTTTTACAATTGCATTTTCTGTAGTATCGTTACAATATAATTGAATAGGAATGCTGAGTTCTTGAGCCAGTTTAGCCATCTTCATTAACCAATATTCAAATCCTTTTTCATGCTCTGCTAAAGGAGGTACAGCAATTACAATTCTTTTATGTAATATTAATTGTCTTTTTAGTTTACAGATAAAAGTTGTTTTTTCTGTAGAAGCTAAAATGTCATCAATCTTTTTACCAATAAGCTTATCAAAAAAACCTTGCTTTTGTTTAGGCCAACCTAAAACAATTATATCTGCCATAATTTCTCTAGATATACGAGCAATACCACTTGCAGCATTATGATCTATGGTAGTTATAATATTTACTTTTGTTTCTGATGCTGATGCTTGTTTTACAAAAGTTTCTAATTTATTTCTTGCTTTTAAGATATTAATTTCTGCTTCGTCGTTATTAGATACTACTGTAAGTACAGAAATTGGATTGGCAGATTTTTTATCTTTTATAAAAATAGAAAGTTCTAAAAGTTTTTCAATATGTTCTACATTTTCTACAGGTAATAATATATGCTCACTTTGTACTTCTGCTGCTTTTATTAAGTCTGTATCATCATTTTGCGTAGCTATCATTATTTTTTTAGCAGCTTTTTCTGTTGCAAAAGAAGCAACAATACATGTTATTAAGATAAGAATAATGGTGCCATTTAAAATATTTTCGTCTATAATATTATTATTATACCCAACTAAAATTACAGCAAGTGTAGCAGCTGCATGAGCACCACTTAAGCCAAAAATTAATTGACGTTGAGCTCCAGTATATTTAAATATAAGCTGTGTGAAAAGTGCTGCAATCCATTTTCCAAAAATGGCTACTGCAGAAAGTGTAAGAGCAATAATGATAGCTGTTGGTCCATTCATAATTACACTTACATCTACCAACATACCAACACTAATTAAAAAGAAAGGAATAAATAAAGAGTTACCAATAAACTCTATTCTATTCATTAATGCAGATGAATGTGGTATTAATTTGTTTAATGCAAGACCAGCAACGAAAGCTCCAATAATAGCTTCTACACCTGCTACTTCTGCTAAAAATGCTGCAAAAAATACTACTGATAAAACAAAAATATAATGAGAGTGTTTTTCGCTTTCTAATTTTCTAAAAAACCATTTAGCAATTCGTGGAATTATTAAAAACATGATAGCAGAAAAAATTGCTAAAGAAACGCCTAATCTTATCCAAAATTCTTGATCTAAACTTCCTTTACTTTTACCAATTATTACAGCCAAAATAATAAGCACTGCTGTATCTGTTAAAATAGTTCCACCAACAGTTATAGCTACAGCCTGATTTTTTGATACCCCTAATTTACTTACAATAGGATAAGCAACTAATGTATGTGTAGCAAACATGCTAGCAGTTAAAAAGCTTGCATTAAAATCGTAGCCTAATAAATAGTGGCATACAGGAAAGCCAATAGATAATGGAATAATAAAAGTAAATAATCCAAAGAGTAAACTTTTATTTTTATTGGCTTTAAATTCATTTAAATCTAACTCTAACCCTGCAATAAACATGATATATAATAAACCAATTGTTGAGAATAAATCTACAGCAGAGTTTTTTGCCAAAATGTTTAATCCATGTGGACCAATAATTACACCAGAAATAATTAAACCAATAATTCCGGGAATATTTAATTTTCTTAATAAAATAGGAGATAGTAAAATGATAAACAGTATTAACGAAAAAATTAATACTGGATTTTTTAAAGGTATTTCAAACTCATGTAGTAAATGCTGAAAAAATTCTATCATAAAATAAAAATATATTAGTACTGATTGTTGCTAATATAACTTATTTACTACATATACTTTATTAAAATTTTATTAATAATAATTATTTATACTGCATTTCAGGATGACGTTGAAAAGGATTTTTTTCTTCATCAAAAATATATCTATAAGTTACCATTCTTCTATTTTGACTACCACCTAAGCTTTTATAAATATTGACCATTCTAGGATTCCAATCTCCTGCCCAACCCATTTCATAACTATTATACCAACCTTTATTTTGTAAAACATTAGCACAAGATTGTATCATAAAACTATCTACCCCTAATGCCTGATATTTTGGAATTACGCCAAATGCAAGACCAGTAAGCTTTTTACATTGTCCTGTTTTTTTCATCCATAATAATCTAAGCTTATTTAGTAAATTTAATTTTCCATTAAAATGTTTAAAATATTGATTTACGTCTGGAATATTAATAAACATAGCAATAGGTTCTTCTTTAAAATAAGTAAACCAAATTACTCTTTCATCCATGATAGCTTTCATGGTTGCAAAAAGTTTTAAAATTTGTTCTTTAGTTACTTCTTTAGCTTCGCCATGTTGAGCCCATGCTGCATTATAAACTATAGCAAAATCATTAGCATACTTTTCTAAATTATTCATCTCTACATGTTTTGCTGTATAACCAGGTTTAGCTGCAAATTTTTCAAACCTTTCTTTAAATCTTGGAGGTAATGGATTATCAACAATCATTTTATACCAATATTGATTATAATAATTTTTAAATCCATAATTATTAAAAAGCTCTTCGTAATAAGGAGGATTAAAAGGCATACCATATACAGGCTCATCTTCAAAACCTTCTACCAATAAACCCCACCATTTATCTCTATCACCAAAATTAATAGGCCCATCCATAGCTTCCATTCCTTGGTTTTGTAGCCATTGTTTAGCAGTATCAAATAATAAATTAGCTGCTTCTTGTAAGTGAATACAATCAAAAAAACCTATACCACCAGTTTTAAAATTAGTACCACTATTAATATATTTTGTATTAGTAAAAGCTGCAATTCGCCCAATAAGTTTTTCTTTATCATCTAATAAAATCCAACGTTTAGCTTCGCCGTATTTAAAGTTTTTATTTTTTTGAGGATTAAAAATTTGATTTATATCATTATCTAATGGGCGTATATATGCTTTATTAAATTTGTTCATTAATACATTTACTGTATTAAATTTTTTTTCTAAACTGCTATTAATTACTTCAATAATTTTCATACACTAATTATTTAATGCTAGTAAAACAGCAGTAGCTACACCAGCTGTTTCTGTTCTTAATCTTGTATTGCCTAATGAAATGGAAATATAATTATTTTTATTAGCCAATTGAATTTCATCTTCAGAAAAATCTCCTTCAGGACCAATTAGTACAATTGTATTTTCATGAGTATTTATTTGGCTTAGTGGTTTTTTATCTTCCTCTAAACAATGTGCTATTAATTTTACAGCATACTGATTAAAAGTAAAAACATCTTTAAAATTTATAGGTAGTAATAATTCTGGCAGCCATACTTGTTGGCTTTGCAGCATAGCAGCAATTACAATAGTTTTCATTCTATCTTCTCTAAAATGTTGCTTCTCTGTTCTTTTACAAATAAGAGGAATAATAGTAGCCATGCCTAACTCTGTAGCTTTTTCTAAAAACCACTCAAATCTTGCTGTATTTTTAAGTAATGATATGGCAATAGTTGTTGGATAATTATTTCTTTCTATAAAGTTTGTTTCAAAAATATTTACAATAGCTTGTTTTTTATCTATTGATGTTAATGAAGCCTTACATAATAATCCTTTGCCATTGGTTATTTGTATTATATCATTTTCTTTTAACCTTAATACCTGTATAGCATGCTTAAAAGTATCGCTACTTAGGGTAAATATTTTATTAGCACTTGTAATATTGGGTTCATAAAAAAATGGATGCTGCATATAGCAAAAGTATAAACTGAAAAGTAATTATTTAATCATTTTATAAATTACAGATATAAAGTATTTACTCATAAAAAATAAATGAAAGAATATACAAGATATATGCAACCTTTTATTAATAAAATACATCATAGTTCATAATCCATTTCTTTTGCAAAAAAGAAGTTCCGTACCAAACAATTCTAGCGTGAAAACCAATTGTTTATTTATAACAATTGATATATGTCAAAATCTATAACAAATTATTTATTAGAGCATGAATTGCTTATTCATCAGCAATATGAGCCACAAACAGAAAGATTACTTACTTATTACGAAATGTATAAACTTGTAAGTAAATTAGATGGGTCTATATTAAAATGTGGTATTAATAATGATGAAAGTTTTGGCTATTTTTCGTTTTTTAAGAAGTTAAATGAATATAATCCTCAACAGCCTTTAATAGCATTTGAAAAATCTTCTTCAATTTTAGAAACCACTGTTGTAGATAAAGAACAAAGGCTTGTAGTTAAAGATACTCAAACAATAACTGCAACTAAAAATAATTTAGTACAAAAAAGTAAAGACGAAGCCATAGATTTTGTACCAGGTGCTATTGCAGAAACTTTACCAAATTATTTAATGGAGCATCCTGAATTAAAAATTGCCTTATTAGTTATAGATTTAGATAATTATGAGCATACCTTAACTGCAATGCAATATTTATATCCTAGAATAGTACACAAAGGCATACTTATTATAAATAATTATTATAAGAAAGAGGCTGAAAATAAAGCTATTCAAGATTATTTTAGCAATCAGCCTATTGTTATTCGTTATTTTTCTAAATCTAATGGTGTACATTATATTGTAAAAGATTAAATAAAAATAGTTTCTTTTATAAAAAACTGTAAAAAGGTTTTTCTATTTGAAATTAACACCTTACTTTTGCCGTCCCAAAAAAGATAGAGTTATGAACCAAGCAGTTCAATTTATACATGAGCAATTAATGAGCTCAAAAAATCATCCAAAGTTTAAAGCTGGAGATAATATTACTGTAAACTATAAAATTATAGAAGGTGGTAAAGAGCGTATTCAAAGCTTTCGTGGCGATGTAATTAAAATACAAGGTAATGGAGCTACAGCAACTTTTACTGTTCGTAAAATTTCTGATGGTATAGGTGTAGAACGTTTATTTCCTTTTACTTCTCCAAATGTAGATTCTATTATTTTAAATAGAGTAGGTAAAGTGCGTCGTGCTAAATTATTTTACTTACGTGAAAGAAGTGGTAAAAGTGCAAGAATTAAAGAAAAACGTATTAAAACTTTATAAGCATTTTCTAAGAAAAATATTTAAAGGCTACCCATTGGGTAGCCTTTATTTTTTGCATATTTTAAAGTAACCAGCTATTAAAGTTGCAGATGATTAAATGCAAAAAAATAGTGCTGCTATAAAGCAGCACTATTATATTAAATATATAATTGAATTCAAGAATTATCTTGCCATTACAATTTTATAGTTTGAACTAAAGTTGCCAGCAAAAGTACCACCTAATGTATATGCCATAGCATCTATATAAACTGTTATAGTGTTATCGCAAGCAGAGAAAGTACTTTTTGATGCAGTATTTGTTTTAATCCATAATTGGTAATCTGTACCACCAGAAGATACATTAACACCTGTATATTTTGCAGGTATAGTTAATTTGTTGTTACCAACAGTACTCCAATCAAAGTTACCAACTACATAACCACCATAATCGTAAAGATTAGCAATATCTGCATTTGCTTTACCAGTAGCTGTAGGTACTACATTACTTACAGTAGTAGTGTAAGGACCATAACTTGGCTCCATTGTATTAGCATAACTACCACCAAATTGGGTAGCAAAATTTGTAATAGCACAATACTGTCTCATAATTAACCAAACAGAATCTTTACCAGTCATAGATTTAGCTCCACCAGTTAAAGTACCAACTTTAACTTTTAAAGAGTCAACTCTACCACCATTATATCCTGCAAAAAGGCCTTTTACAGCTATAGAAGATAAAGCTTCACCAGCTTTAACCACTACACTTGTAGGAGCAGTATATTGAGTACCAGCTACAGCACCTGTAGGTGATGTATAGCTAATTTCAATAGTTCTGTCTGCATTAGAAACATTGGTAAATCCTAAAGGAATTTTATATTCAGATGTACCACTATTATCTATAAAATAATCTCTTGGTGCATATCCAGGTAATATGAATTGTGCATACTCTGGAACTGTCAAAGCATCTTTATCAATGACATAGTTATTCTTTTTACAAGAAGCTAAGCTTACGATAGCTAAACCTGCTAAGAATGTTTTAAATATTTTATTCATAAATTTAATATTTGATTGTTATATATTATGGGTTTTGGTCTGCTGCAGTCATATTAGAATTATTATCCAATTCACGTTGAGGAATTCTCATCAAGAATTTAGGATCTGCATCAGGTAAAGTATAAACCATAGGGTTTAAATTAGGATTACCTGTAGAGTTAACACCACCATGATTGTTTGCACCAGTTGGTCTGTTTAAACCAGTTTTTAATCTCTTAATATCTAACATAGAGAAGCCTTCTCCCCAAAGTTCCATTCTTCTTTGTAAAAGAATTTCATTTAAAAGAGCAGCTCCATTTAAAGAAGCAGCAGAATAACCTGGTAAACGACTTTGCACTAAAGTTTCTAATGCAGTTCTTGCACCAGCATCGTTATTACTTCTTGCTAATGCTTCAGCTTCTATTAAATACATTTCTGCATTACGCATGTAAATATAATCTGCAGCCCAGCTACCTGTTGCAGGAAGTTGGAATTTGCGTTGATTATATTCTACATTAGAACCACTACCTGCACCAGGAGCAGTAAATACAGCTTTTCTAATATCAGCACCAGACATTTGATCGTATAAATCTTTTGTAATTTTCTTTTGACCACCTAATGCAGCATAACCAGAAGCTCTAACATCCATGTGAGACATGAAAGAAGCATAGATAGTTGCTTGGTCGTTAGGTATTAAAGAACCCCACATTACTTCTGGAGAAGATAATGTAGAGAAAGCAGTAAATGCTGTGTATTGTGCTGGAGACATAAATGAATAACCTGCACGAGCCTGACTAGCATTAGTTGCAGCAGTAGCCCAATCTTCTTGTAATAAAGCTACTCTTGCTTTAAAGCCTTTAATTACTTGCACATCAATATTTACTTTACTAGCTCTTGTTTTACCAGTAAGTAAAGCTTCAGCAGCATTTAAATCTGCTTTAATTTGATCGTAAGTTAATTGAACTGTACCTCTTGCAGCACCTGCTGTTGCATCTGCAATATAAATAGGAACGCCTGGTTTAGATTCATTTCCTTTAAAAGTTTGCTGATAATTATTGATTAAATAATAATAAGCATAAGCTCTAAGACCATAAGCTTGTCCTTTTAAAGATTCTTTTAAAGCAGTTGCACCATTAGAGCCATCTACGTTGGCAATAATTGCATTAGCTGTTTTAATTACATTATAATACAAATACCAAACAATATCTGATCTACGATTTGATGGTGTAGGTAATTGCCACTCAGTGTATTGGTAGTCTCTGTTAAACCAACCATAACCTTGAGAGTGAACTATCATATCTTGACCAACTAAGTCATTTGATAAATCAACTGCTTTTTGACCATAGTTATCATGACCAGTAGTACCATTAATACCATACTCAAATAAGCTTAAATATGCTCCATCTAATACAGGTACTATATCTGCGGTATTAGAATAAATCTGTTGTTCTGTAACTCCATCACTCGGAGTTGTTTCTAAATAATCTTTCTTACAACCTACCAATGTCACTATTGAAAGTGAAACGGCGATAGCAAGAGATTTCTTAAATATATGTTTCATATAGTTTAATTTAATTGTTGAATTATAAGTTAACGTTAATACCAAAAGTTACTGTTCTAAATGGAGGATAAGTAGCATCACTTACACCACTAAAGCCAAGTTGAGGGTTCATACCTTTTTTAGCTGTGAAAAGAACTACATTATCTACGTTACCAAATACTTGAGCACCAGAAATTTTTAATTTATTAGTAACATTTTTAGGTAAAGTATAACTTAAAGTTATGTTTTTGAAATTCAAGTAAGAACCATCCATTAAGAATCTTGTAGATGTACCGCCTTGAGTAGCTTGTAAACCATTTTGAACTTTAGGAACATTAGTGATATCACCTGGTTTTTGCCATCTGTTAACGATATCAGATGACCAAGCTTGACCAAATTCTCCAACGTGCATTAAACCTGCATAGTTACCATCATAAAATTCGCTACCATAAGAGAATGTAAATAAGAATGATAAATCGAAGTTTTTATAACGGAATGAGTTAGTTAAACCACCATAGAAATCAGGTATTGCACTACCATGATAGTAGTAGCTACCATCAGTCCAGTTGCTAGTTAATACTCTATCACCAGTTGGTTTACCATCTAAACCTAATACATCTTTATAGAACATAGCTTCACCAGTTGCAGCATTTACGCCAGCAAACTCTTTTAACCAAAAGTCATATAATGAACGACCTTCCATTAACTTCTTAGTACCAGAAACTATACCTTTTTCACGTTGTCCTGGAGGTAATTTAGTGAATTTGTTTTTGTAATGAGTTAAGTTAAGATCTGCTCTCCAATCAAAGTTCTTTTTACGCATAATATTGTAACCTAATTGAAGTTCGATACCTGTATTTTTCAATGCACCAATATTTTGGAATGCAGATAAGTAACCAGTTGAAATTGGTTGAGGTACATCAAATAATAAGTCGTTACTTACTCTGTTAAAGTACTCAATAGTACCTTGTAATCTTCTTTTAAAGAATGCAAAGTCGAAACCAATATTAAATGTTTGGTTACCTTCCCATTTCAAGTCAGATGCAGATGGTCTTGAAGGAGGTGTATAACCACCAACACCATTAGCATAATAATATAATCTGTATGGATAATATAAGCCTATTTCTTCATTACCTTGTTCACCATAACTTACTTTAAATTTCAATTCATTAATCCAATTAACATTTTTCAAGAAATCTTCTTGAGAAATAACCCATCCTGCACCAGCAGAATAGAATTTACCCCAACGAATTTCTTTTCTAAATCTTGAAGAACCATCTGTACGGAAACTTGCAGATAATAAATATTTTTGATTATAGTTATATTGAACACCTGCAAAGTAACTTTCTATTCTGTGATTATCTTCACCAGAAGAAGGTTGTCCAAAAATTTCTGTACCATTATTTAATTCTGTTTGACCAGGGAATTGGAATCCTTGTTTATTAGCAGATACGTAGTTATATTTATATTTATAATTTTCGTGACCAGCTAATGCACTTACATTATGATTGCCAAATGATTTAGCCCAAGAAAAAACTTGGTTAAATGTATAAGAAATTTGTAAATCTGATCCTTTTGTAGAACGACCACCATTTACAGAAGCATCACCAAATTGGTTATTTTGGTATGTTGTAGATCTTGAATTATATAAATTTAAACCAAAAGTAGTTTTAAATTTAAAGTCTTTTAAGAACTTAATTTCTAAGTAAGTATTACCATTACCATTAAATACTGTAGAACTTCTGTCATCTAAAGTTAATGCACCTAATGGGTTTACATTACCTAAATAAGGTCTTGTACCCATGTTGCTTCCTGTACCACCCCAATCAAAACGTTGAACACCAGTGATAGGGTCTAAAACTGGAGCACCTGTAACTGGGTCATACTCATAAACAGGATAAATTGGTGCTACGTTTCTAGAGAAGAAAAATGCACTACTACCTGCAGTACCACCACCTTGGCCAATAGCATCTGATCTGCTAGATACAGCTCCATCTAATTCTATACCAGCTTTCATCCATTCTGTAGCTTGAGTATTTACTTTCATACGTAAGTTATAACGTTTGTAGTTGGTAAGTTTTACTGTACCATCTTCATTTAAATAACCTAATGATAAGAAGTAATCACTTTTACCATCGCCACCAGAAATGTTTACGTTAACATTTGTACGTGGAGCAACTTTATATAATTCTTTTTCCCAAGAATCTGTCCAACGTAAAGAAGCAGCAGAATTTAATTTACCAGTTACAGGGTCAACTAATACGTTATTAGCAACATTGTAAGCATTATAAATTAAACCACCACCAATTAATTGTTGAGAAGCAGTAGCACCTGCAGCAGCAGCACTTAATTGGTTTACACCATACATTTGTGCATTTCTAATTGCTTCCCACATCATTTCATAATATCCTTTTTGATCTAATCTGTCATATTCTGGAATACCTCTGCTCATAAAGCCCTGACGAACTGTTACAGAAACATTTGCTTTTCCTTTTTTACCAGATTTAGTTGTAATCATGATAACTCCATTAGCTGCACGTGAACCATATAATGCAGCAGCAGAAGCATCTTTTAATATTGTAACAGATTCTATATCATCTGTAGAAATAGATGAAATAGAACCATTGTAAGGAACACCATTAACTACATAAAGTGGAGCACTGCTACCACTATAAGAACCTATACCACGAATTAAGATTGATGACCCAGAACCTGGAGCACCACCACCATTAGTAGCTTGTAACCCTGGTACTAATCCTTCTAAAACTTTAGTAACTGAAGTTACTTGTTGTTTTTTGATTGATGTAGTAGATACTGTAGTTTCTGAACCTACGAAGGCTTTTTTCTTTACAGTACCATAAGGTACACTTACTACTACTTCTCCTAATTCTTCATCAGTAGAAGCTTTTAACGTTACAGAAACACTACCTGAACCAATTGATACAGTTTGTGTTTCAAAACCAAAAGAAGAAATTTCTAAAGTTTTTGCTGATGTTGGCACAGCACTAATAGAAAATGCTCCTTTAGCATCTGTGGTTGTACCTAAAGTTGTACCTTTTACTACAACTGATGCATCAGCTACGGGTTTGCCACTATCATCTTTAACAACACCCGTTACAGTCCTGCCTGACTGAGCTGTTGCAATACCTGCACTTATGCAGATACTCAAAAGCAGAATTGCGAGTTTTCTCATAAATTGTTTCATTTTAAACGATTAATAGACTTTTGTCTTGACGACAAATATTTAACATTTTTTTGAATTACCATAACTTTTTTTAACTTTTTTGATAATTCAAAATTTATTATGCCAAAGTTCTGATAACAAAACCTTAACAAAACTTAAGACAATTATATTGATAATATGCTGCAAAAAATAGAGGAAATTTTTATAAAATAAATTAAATAGCTGTAAACAAATATATTGAATATATTGATATTATTAAATATATACTATTGAATTAGTTATTAGTTAGTTCAAAAAACTTAGCTTCTAAACTTTTTCTTTTAATAGATAATAAATTTAAAATTACACCATTATTAAAGCAAAACTGATTTATATCTCTTAAATTAGATGTGCCCATTTTAAAATATACCTGTAGTTTATTGTTTTCTTGTTTTATTTGTTGTACACCTGAATAATCTTTTAAAATAGTACTTAATTGCTCTAAATTATCTGATGATACTTCTACTATATCTTCATTTACCAAAACTTCATCTACAGGACCGGCAGCTAATAATGCTCCTTTTTTCATTATGGCTACATGTGTACAAACTTTTTCTACTTCATCTAATAAATGACTAGCCATAATAATTGTTTTACCATCATTAGCTAATTTTTTTATAAGCTCTCTTATTTCTGCAATGCCTACTGGGTCTAAGCCATTGGTTGGTTCATCAAACACTAAAACTTGTGGATTGCCTAATAATGCTGCAGCTATAGCTAATCTTTGTTTCATACCTAAGCTATAGGTTTTAAACTTACTATTTTTTCTTTGAGAAAGATTTACAATTTCTAACACCCTTTCTATATCTTCTTTACTACCTCTATGACTGATTGCTTGTGTAATTTTTAAATTATCTACAGCAGATAAATAATGATAAAAATTAGGTGTTTCTAATAAACTACCTATTTGCTTTCTTGTATTTGCATCACTGGGTTTTCCAAACCATAAGAATGATCCATTAGTTTGATTTAATACATTTAAGATAATACCTAAAGTAGTTGTTTTACCACTTCCATTAGGACCTAAAATACCAAAAACACAACCCTTAGGAATATCATAACTAATGCCATCTAATGCTCTAATATTACCATAATTTTTTGCTAAGTTTTGAATAGATAAAACAGGCGTATTCATGTAAATAATTTTTATTGATTGATAATTTAATTACTCGTTTCTTCCCATACTTGTACTAAGTTAACTAAAACTTCTACAGCTTTTTCCATATCACTTACACCTACCCATTCTTTTTTACTATGTATTGCTTGCATACCTGTAAAAATATTAGGACTTGGCAAACCCATAAAACTTAATCTGCTACCATCTGTACCACCTCTTATAGGTTCTTTAATAACATTTATACCTGCTCTTTTATATGCAGTTGCTGCATTGGCTACTACTTGAGGGTGTTTGTCTAACACTTCCTTCATATTTCTGTACTGCTCTTGTAGATCAAATTGCATAGTTACCCCTTGATAAGTAGCTACAATATCTTCTGCTATTTGTTTAAGCCTTGCTTCATGCTCTGTTAATTTTGCAGTAATAAAATCTCTCACAATAAATTGTATAGATGCTTTTTCTGCAATGCCTTCTATACTTACAGGATGTACAAAACCTTCTCTGCCTGAAGTAGTTTCTGGACTAAATTCATTTTTAGGTAAAGCTGCTAAAATTTCTCCTACAATTTTTAAAGCATTTACTAATTTATTTTTTGCATAACCAGGATGTGCAATTACACCATTTACAGTAATTGTAGCAGCATCGGCACTAAAAGTTTCATCTTCTAAAGTGCCTAATTCGCCACCATCTAAAGTATAACCAAAATCGGCACCTAATTTTTTTAAATCTACTTTAGCTGTCCCTTTTCCTACTTCTTCATCTGGTGTAAATAATATTTTTATATCGCCATGTAGTATTTGTGGATGTGTAGTAATATACTGTACCATATCCATAATAATAGCAACACCTGCTTTATCATCTGCACCTAATAAAGTATTTCCACTTGCTGTAATAATTGTTTTACCAATGTGTTGTGTTAAATAAGGATAATCTTTTACTGAAAGTATTTGTGTAGTATCATCTGGCAATACAATATCTTCTCCTGAATAATGATGATGTACCAAAGGTTTTACATTAGTACCACTACAATCTGGTGCAGTATCTACATGGCTACAAAAACAAATAGTTGGTACTTTTTTATTAGTGTTAGCAGGTATTGTAGCATAAACATAGCCAAACTCATCTGTCATTACATCTACCAAACCCAATGCTTTTAATTGCTCTGCTAAAAGTGTAGATAAATCTTTTTGCTTTTCTGTTGTAGGGTGTGTTTCGCTTTGAGGATTACTTTGTGTATCTATTTGTACATACTGTAAAAATCTTTCTGTTACTGAGTGCTGATAATTTGCTAACATTTTAACTATTTTAAGGCAAGATAATTTAAACTACTATCATCTAAAAAACTTTTTATCTTTTTACTTTTCTTGCACTGATAAAAAATAAATGATCACTAAAACAAAATGTAATTGATGAAAGAAAAAATAAGGTATTATTTTTAACACTTTAATTGCTGATATGTATAGCCAAAAAGAAATAAATGAGTTATTAGAACAAACATCATTGTTTATAAAAAATAGTGAAGACAAACATTATATTGAATTAAATATTACACAACTTAGAAATGTTTTAAAATTTCATGAGTATAATTATTATGTATTAAACAATGCTCTTATCAACGATTATGAATACGATTTTTTATTTAAGCTTTTAGCCGATACAGAAAAAAATAATGAACATTTAATAACCCAAGATTCGCCAACACAAAGAGTTGGCAGCAGTTTAAACGAAGGCTTTGCAACTGTACAACACTTAGTACCTATGCTAAGTTTAGATAATAGTTATGAAGCAGCAGATTTATTAGACTTTGATAGAAAAGTAAAAGAAGGTAGCAACTTACCAACTATTGAATATTGTATAGAGCCAAAATTTGATGGTGCAAGTATTAGCTTAATTTATGAAAATGATATTTTAGTAAGAGCAACAACAAGAGGCAATGGTGTAGAGGGAGATGACATTACTAATAATATTAAACAAATTCGTTCTATACCCTTATCTGCACCTTTTAGTAAATATGGTATTCAACAAATAGAAATAAGGGGTGAAGTGATAATGACTAAAGCTGCTTTTCATCAATACAATGAAAGCCTTATACAGCAAGGATTACCAACTGTTGCTAATCCAAGAAATACGGCTGCAGGTAGTTTAAGAATTAAAAATCCTCAAGAAATTGCTGCAAGAAATTTAGATGCATTTTTATATCATGTAAGTTATTTACAAACAAATAATAACACACATATTACTACAACACATGCAGAGCAACTTGCTATGTTATGGGATTGTGGTTTTCGCTCTACAGAAAAAGAAAAAGTAGTAGTAAAAAATATTCAAGAAGTAATAAATTATGTTTCAGCATTTGAAGAAAAAAGAGATAACCTGCCTTACGAAATTGATGGCATGGTAATTAAAGTAAATAACCTTGCACTACAAGATAAATTAGGCATTACAAGCCACCACCCTCGTTGGGCAATTGCATATAAATTTAAAGCAAGACAAGCAACTACAACTTTAATTGCTGTAGAATTTCAAGTAGGTAGAACAGGGGCTGTAACACCTGTAGCAAAACTTACACCTGTATTTATTGGTGGTGTTACTGTATCTAGCATATCTATACATAATGAAGATTATATAAAAGAAAAAGATTTAAAAATTGGCGATACTGTTTTAATAGAAAGAGCTGGTGATGTAATACCTCAAATTGTAAAGAGTATTATAGATAAAAGAAATGGCACAGAGCAAAGTATTGTTTTTCCTACAAAATGCCCTGTATGTAATAATACACTTTATAAAGAAGATGAAGAAGCTGTATGGCGTTGTATAAACATTGAATGTACTGCACAAGTAGTAGAAAAAATAATACACTTTGCTAGTAAAGATGCTATGGATATTAAAAATTTGGGCGAAGCTAATATTCGTAAATTTTATACACTAAACTTATTAAAAGATATTCCTGAAATATATAAAATAGATTTTACAAAAATTGTAACATTAGAAGGCTTTGGCAAAAAATCTATTACTAATTTACAAACAGCTATTGAAGCTAGTAAACAACAACCTTTATATAGATTAATTTATGGCTTAGGCATTAGGTTTGTTGGAGAAACTACTGCAAAAACTTTAGCTAATAGTGTAGAACATTTATTAGACTTTCAGCATAAAACAATTGAAGAGCTACAACAGTTAGAAGATGTAGGTATTAAAGTAGCTAAAAGTATTCAACAGTTTTTTAGTAATGCCTCTAACATACACATGTTGCAAGAATTAGCACAACTGGGTGTACAATTAAAAAATTTAAAAAAAGAAACTGTACAATCTCACGAATTAGCAGAACAATCTTTTTTATTTACAGGAACATTAACCAAACTAAAACGCAGCGATGCAGAAGCTTTGGTAGAACAATATGGTGGCAAAATTGTTAGTAGTGTAAGTGCTAAATTAAATTATTTAGTAGTAGGTGCAGATGCTGGTAGCAAATTAGAAAAAGCTAAAAAAATAAACAGTATTAAAATTATCAGTGAGGAGGAGTTTTTGAAGTTGATTGGATAATGTAAAAAAATAGCAAAAATATAATTGCTTTTTCTAAAACACATTTTCCTCATTTACCTTGTGTATTAGCTAAAAGAAATTACCTTGTATTGGGTATTTTAGTTGTATTGCTTTACAGTATTATTGTTATAAATTTAAACAATAAAATTTTATGATGATGAAAAAAATATTCATGATGTTTTTGCTTACTGTTTTAGTAGCAGCAGTACAAGCACAAATTTTGCAATCGTTTAAAGATGATAATGGTAAGTATGGTTATAAAAACGCTAGTGGAAAAATAATTATTAAACCTAAATATGATTTTGCTTGGGATTTTATAGAAGGGTTAGGAATAGTTAGTATAGGCTGCGACATAGATATGAAAGGAGGTAAATGGGGTTATATAGATACAATAGGAAAGGAAGTTATTCCCATAAAATATGATATTATTGATTTTTTTTATGATGACTTAGTATGGGCAGTATTAAATAATAAATCTGGTTTTTTAGACAGAACTGGTAAAATAATTATTCCTTTTGAATATGATGGTGCATATAGCTTTTCAGAAGGGTTAGCAGCGGCAATGTTGAATGAAAAATGGGGATTTATTAATAAAACCGGAAAAATAATTATTCCTTTTGATTATGAAGATATATATAGCTTTTCAGAAGGTCTAGCAATGGTAAAACTTAATAATAAATGGGGTTTTATAGATAAATCAGGAAAAATAATTATTTCTTTAAAATACGATGAACTGAATGAATTTAATGAGGACTTAGTAACGGCAAAGTTGAATGATAAATGGGGCTTTATCAATAAAGCTAATAAAGTGATTATTCCTTTTGAATATGATGATGTAAAAAGCTTTTATAAAGGGTTAGCACGGGCAAAAATAAATGATAAATGGGGCTTTATTAATAAAGCCAATAAAGTGATTGTAGCTTTTAAATACGATGAATTGAGGGACTTTAGTGAGGATTTATCGGGGGCAAAGTTGAATAAAAAATGGGGTTTTATTAATAAAGCCGGAAAAGTTATTATTCCTTTTGAATATGATATAGTTTCTCGTTTTTTAGACGGAAAAGCAGCAGTAAAAAAAGAAGGTAAGTTGTTTAAAATAGATAAAACCGGTAAAAAAGTATCTGAATAAATAAAATTAATTGTTTTAGAATAATAAAAAGCCTTTGCAATTGGTTAAGGCTTTTTTCATTATTACTGTATAAGCTATCTTAGCAATTGATACTACAATTAAAGAACTACAACAGTTAGAAGATGTAGGTATTAAAGTAGCTAAAAGTATTCAACAGTTTTTTAGTAATGCCTCTAACATACACATGTTGCAAGAATTAGCACAACTGGGTTAATAATTAAAATTATTTAAAAATGCTTGAAAATAATACGCTACAATTTTTAAAACAACTAACTAAAAATAATCATAAAGCTTGGTTTGATGATAATAGAAAAATGTATGAAAATGCAAAAGCCAATTTTATTTTTTTAGTGGAAAATATTTTAACTGCATTAAAGAAAAAAGATACTACACTAATAGATGTAGATGCTAAAAAAAGTATCTTTAGAATAAACAGAGATGTTCGTTTTAGTAAAAACAAACATCCATACAAAACCAATTTAGGAGCATACTTATGTTGTGGTGGCAAAAAAATTTCTATGGCTGGTTATTATTTACATATTGAACCTGCTAAAAGTTTTATTGCTGGTGGTTTGTGGATGCCTATGAGTAAAGAATTACAAAAAGTAAGACAAGAAATAGATTATAATTATGATGCTTTTAAAAAAATAATTACCAATAAAAAATTAATACAACAATTTGGTGGGTTAGCAATAAATAAAGAAGTTGTATTAACTCGTCTTCCCAAAGGATATCAAATAAATAATCCTGCTATTGAATATTTAAAATTAAAAAGTTTTATTGTATCTAAAAGTTTAACAGATGAAGAAATTTCTTCACCAACTTTATTAAAAAACATTACTAACAGTTATGAGGCAATGATGCCTTTTATACATTTTTTAAATCAGTCGTTAAAAGATTAAAGTTTATTTTTGTTTCTTATACATTGAAATATGCAAATAAATATTCCTGCACTTACTGTACCTCAACGTCAGGCTTGGTTACAACATGCTATTGCACCACGTCCTATATGCTTTGCAAGTACAATAGATAAAGAAGGAAATGTAAATCTTAGTCCATTTTCATTTTTCAATTTATTTTCTACCAATCCGCCAATAGTTATTTTTTCTCCTTCAAGAAGTGGCAGAGATAATCATTTAAAAGATACTTTACTAAATGTATTAGAAGTACCAGAAGTAGTTATCAATATTTGTGATATTGATATGGTACAGCAAGTAAGTTTAAGCAGTTGTGAATATCCTAAATATGTAGATGAATTTATAAAAGCAGGTTTTACAAAAGAAGCTGCAACACATGTAAAACCACCAATGGTAAAAGAAGCTAAAATAAATTTAGAGTGTAAAGTTGTAGAAGTAAAAAGTTTAGGTGATAAAGGAGGTGCAGGACAATTAATAATTGCAGAAGTAATTTATATGCATGTAGATGATAGTATTTTAAATGATGAAGGCACCATGATAGATCATCAAAAAATACAACATATTGCAAGGCTTGGTGGCGATATTTATGCTGTAATGAACCATCAAAACTTATTTACTGTACCAAAGCCAATTAAAGAATTAGGTATAGGTGTAGATGCTTTGCCAGATAGCATTAGAAACAGTAAAATACTTTCTGGCAACGATTTAGGTATGTTGGCAAATGTGCAAGTTTTACCAACTGTTAATGTAGCTTTTGATGATGATAAACTAAAAAATATTATTCAATATTTTTCTATCAACCCAATAGAAATGGAAAAAGAATTACACCTTTATGCAAAATCTTTATTGCAACAAAAAAAGGTAGATGATGCTTGGCAAATTTTATTAGCAGGAGAAAATGTATAATTTTTTATTTGCCTTTTATATATTTTTTTATTGTTACATTATTTACCCACCACAATAATAAAAGTACTGCTACACCTGCTATTACAGTATAAAATGATATTAAACTACTTACAAAAATATTTTGTGCTAAAAGTATTTTGTATAAAATAAATTGTATAGCTGTAATAATAATAAGTGCTATTACAACAATTAAAATATTGGGCGGAAAAAATTGCTTTATTAAAAATTGTTGTAGCTGTTTTGGCGATGCTCCTAAAGTAATTAATAACTTAATTTCTTCTTTACAAGATGCAATGGTAAGCTGTATAAACAAAGTAAAAACCAATAAAGCAAATAACAACATTATTGCACCAGTAAGCCAACTTACATTAGTAATTACATTTACAATTTGTCTGTATTTACTAAACCTTGTTTTATCTGCATCTGTTGTTAAGCCATTATCTTTTAAAAACTGTACTAATGCAGGGTTGCCAGGGTCTTTTGTTCTTATCACTACTCTTCCAGGATTAGTAGTTGCAGCATTACCAAATTTTTCATTTGCCCAATTCATAAAACTTTGTGGTACTAATACACTAGATATTCTATCACTAAAACCTACTATTCGTCCTATATAACTTTGTACTTGTCCATTAGTATTATATAAGTTTACTTTAAAGTTCATCATCTTTAAAGTGGCAGGTGTTATTTGAGGATAACCTTGCGATATTGAAAATTGAAAATTATAAATATCTAAAAACATATTAGGTATAATCATAGGAATAAAATTTGCTTGTTCATTCCATTGCCAATCTTTCGTATTTACATCTATAAATTCATCTTGTACACTTTCAAAAGCAATATCTGTATAAAAAGGAAAAGAGCTAATTAAGCTTTCTATAGAAGCTTTAAATCGTCCACCACTTATATTGCCTACTGCATCTATATAAGGTTGGTTTTTTAATTTGGTTAAAATTTCATTGCTTAAAATAGTAGCATTTACAGTATTATTATTTACCTCTTTATTTACTACTAAAAAATTAGCAGTGCTATCAGCATTAGATTTTCCATTTAATAATTGATGATAATTTGCCTGAATTTGTATAGCTAATAATATTAAAAGCAATGCAACAGAAAGTCCAACAAAAGCCATGATAAACTTTGTTTTACCTGCAGATGTTTTAATTATTTTTTTTAATAAAGTAAAAAGCATGATAATAAAATTTATAAACTTAGCTGTTGGGTATAATTAAAATGTGTATCATCATCTAAATCTGTAAGTACAAATCCTGCATTTCTTTTAGTACATTCTTCTGCAATTAAATTAGCTGCAATAGTAGTATTTGCTTTATCTAAATGGCTAAAAGGTTCGTCCATCAACAATAATTCAAAAGGTTGTATAAGAGCTCTGATAATGGCAATTCTTTGTTGCTCTCCATAACTACAAAGTGCAGTTTGCTGATGTAGTATATGAGTGATACCTAATTTTTCTGCCATAGTTGTTATCATATTTTCATCGTAATAAGGTGTAGGCAACACTCTTTTTAATTCTATATTTTCTTTAGCTGTAAGGTTGGGAAATAATTTTAAATCTTGAAAAATGACACTTAATTTTTGCTGACGAATAGTAGCTAATTCTATTTCATTTATTTCATCAATATTTTTTTTATCCCAAAATAATTGCCCTTCAAAATCTAATCTTAATTTATATAAAATATGTATTAAAGTAGTTTTTCCAGTACCACTAGGTGCTTTAATTTTTATCCATTCTTTGCTATTAAAAGTTTGGTTTGTATTCCAAACATCAGATTTTTTTTGAATGAGTTTTTCCTTTAATGGAATAGGTAAAATATGCTTTAGCGTTATTTCCATTGTTTAAAATATATATCTACCGAAAGTAAACAATAAAATTTGGATATAGAAAATTGATGAAGTAGTATTAAAAAAATACAGCAAAAACAAACAGGCTTATACTTAATAATAATAGCAATAGCACTATTTGTTTTTACTGCCATTAGCTTGTTTAGGTTTTTAAAAAAGGGAGGATAAAAAATTTTAATTTACCAGCCTAATATCCAAGCAAAAATTAAAGGAGCTACAATGGTAGCATCACTTTCTACAATATATTTTGGTGTATGAATATCTAATTTGCCCCAAGTAATTTTTTCGTTAGGAACAGCACCACTATATGAGCCATAAGATGTAGTAGAATCGCTTATTTGACAGAAATAACTCCAGAAAGGAACATCATGCCACTCTAAATCTTGATACATCATTGGTACTACACAAATAGGAAAATCTCCTGCAATACCACCACCTATTTGAAAAAATCCTACTCCTTTACCAGCAGAATTATTTCTGTACCATTCAGTAAGCCAAGCCATATATTCTATACCACTTTTTACAGTACTTGCTTTAAGCTCTTCTTTAATTACATAGCTAGTAAAAATATTTCCTGTAGTACTATCTTCCCAACCTGGCACTACAATAGGAATATTTTTTTCTGCAGCAGCAACAATCCAACTGTCTTTAGGGTCAATTTCATAATATTGTTTCAGTTCGCCACTTAAAACAGTTTTATATAAAAATTCATGCGGAAAAAATCTTTCTCCATTAGCTTCTGCATCTTTCCATTGTTTTACTAAATGTTTTTGTAAACGACGAAAAGCTTCTTCTTCAGGAATACAAGTATCTGTAACACGGTTATAATGATTTTCTAATAAGTCCCACTCTTCTTGAGGTGTTAAATCTCTATAATTTGGTACACGTTTATAATGCTTATGTGCTACAAGGTTCATTACATCTTCTTCTAAATTAGCACCAGTACAACTGATAATATGTACTTTATCTTGTCTAATCATTTCTGCTAAAGAAATACCTAATTCTGCTGTACTCATAGCACCTGCAAGAGTAATCATCATTTTACCACCTTCTAATAAATGCTGTTCATAACCTTTTGCAGCATCCATTAAAGCTGCAGCATTAAAATGTCTGTAATGATGTTGTATAAACTGAGAAACTGGACCCTTATTCATATTATAATAAATTATTTAAATTGATAGAGGTGCAAAGGTAGTTTTTTAATTGGTAAGAAATGTTTGAGTAAAAAACAAATTATTATGCAGCATTGGTTCGGTATTTTGCTTTTCTGAAAAAAAGCAATTCTGTAATTAAAATAAGTACAATACTTAATGCTGTACTACCTGCTACTTTGCCTATAAATAAAGAAAAATCTCCAAACTGCAACCACTCTATTAATACCAAATAAATATGGTGTACAAAGGTTAAAAATATAATGTAAATACTGTAAGGTGCTAAGCCCATACTTTTAATACTTGGCTCTATATAACTCTGCTCTGTTGCTTCTTGTGGTATTAATAAGTTTAATAAAAATGGTCTTAAAAAAGCAATTAATACTGTTGGTGCTGTATAAAAACCATACCAACCAGTAAAGCTATCTAAAGTAAATCCATAAATAAAAGCAATGATTAATAAAGAGAATCTGCTTGTATTAAAAGGCAACCATAAAATAAATAAAAAGTATAAATAAGGAATAAAAAACCTATGCAATGGTGGTACTTGGTTAAGTATATATACTTGTACCAAAATAAAGAGTATAAACCTGATAATATATTTTAATAAATTACTCATTACTCTTTGGTTGGTTTTTTAATTTTTCTTGCTCGTTATAAAATGTATTCTTAATAATATAAACATATTGAATACTAAAAAAATCTGTAGCAGTTTTTACTAGTAAATTATTAAAACTAGTTGTTTTATCAGGTTGAATTTTTACAACTGTGCCAATCATTATATGAGATGGAAAATTACTAGAGTAAGAACTTGTAACTACCGTATCGCCAATTTTTACATTAGCAGCTTTGCTTACATTGTGCATTATAACAGTATGTGGGTTTGCTCCATTCCATGCAATATCTCCCATACTATTACTTTTTTTAAGCATGGCACTAATACGCATATTTCTATGTAATAAACTCATAGCTCTACAATAATTATCACTTACTTCTACCACAATACCTACAACACCTTGAGGAGAAATAACACTCATACCTTTTTCTACACCTTGAAGAGAGCCTCTTTCTATTTCTATAAAATTAGCATTAGATGAAATTGTATTACCTACTACTTTGGCTGGTAGATAAGTATATTTTCTAAATCTGTTTAACGTGTCTTTAAGTAATGAATCTTTACGATAAAGAATGGAAGAATCGGCAATTTCAAAATTTGCTTTAAGCAAGTTTCTTAAAGCTGCATTTTCATCGTTTAGTTGTTTATTAATTTTTTTAAGAGAAAAATATTCGCTAACAGAGGTATATCTTTTGTTGATATTGCCTGTAACTTCATTTGCTGTAGAAGCAAAAAAAGCTTGATGTGTTTTACTACTTTTACTTAGCATAATAATACAAGCAATCTGCAGTAAAAGAAAACACAGAAAAATAAAATAACGCCTTATAAAAAGAAAAATATTCTTCACAGAAAAAGTATAATACTATTGATTGTATAGTTACTACTTTTTATGGATAAACAAAATAAAAATTTGTGTTTATCGCATAATAAAAGGATAACGCTGATAATTTTTTAATGCTAAACCTGTACCTCTTACTACACTTTTTAAAGGATCGTCTGCAATATGAACAGGTAATTTAATTTTAGCACTTAACCTTTTATCTAAACCACGTAATAAAGCACCACCACCAGTTAAATATAAACCTCTACGATAAATATCTGCAGCAAGTTCTGGAGGTGTAGTTTCTAAAGCTTTTAAAATGGCTTCTTCTACTTTAAAAATACTTTTATCTAAAGCTTCAGCTACTTCTTGATAGGTAATCATAATTTGTTTAGGAATACCAGTTACTAAATCTCTACCATTTACAGGCATATCATCTGGTGGATTATCTAAATCTTTAATAGCAGCACCAACATGAATTTTAATTTGCTCTGCAGTACGCTCACCAATTAATAAACTATGATATCTACGTAAAGCTTCCATAATATTAGCAGTAAATTCGTCACCAGCAATTCTAATACTTTGGTCGCACACAATACCTGCTAATGCAATAACTGTAATTCCTGTAGTACCACCACCAATATCAATAATCATATTACCCACAGGTTCTTCTACATCTATACCAATACCTAAAGCAGCAGCCATAGGTTCATGAATCATGTACACTTCTTTTGCACCTGCTTGTTCTGCACTATCTCTTACTGCACGTTTTTCTACTTCTGTAATTGATGATGGAATACAAATAACCATTCTCCAACTTGGTGGAAATAAAGGTTTTTTAGGATAAACTAATTTTATTAATTCTCTTATCATTAATTCAGCAGCATTAAAATCGGCTATTACACCATCTTTTAATGGACGAATTGTTCTAATATTTTCATGCGTTTTTTCATGCATTAAAAGGGCTTTTTTACCAACTGCTAAAACCTCTTTTAAATTATTTCTGTTTAAAGCTACAATGCTTGGTTCATTAACTACAATATCATCATTATGTATTATTAATGTATTAGCAGTTCCTAAATCCATAGCTATTTCTTGTGTAAAAAAGCTAAATATTCCCATGTATGTAAATTATATAAATTTTAAAATTATTAGCGTGCAAAGTTGATGTAAATAAATGGAATAAACAAAGGCTAATGTACAGTTTTTTTAATAGTTTTCTTAAATTTTAAAAATAAGCTGAAAGTGTATTTTTTTAGAATACTTAATGTAATAAAATTGACAGGTAATTTTTAGTACCCATATTCTTTTAATTGTAATTCGTTATCTCTCCATTTGGGTTTTACTTTTACAAACAATTCAAGAAAAACTTTATTGCCAATAAATTGCTCAATATCTTGTCTTGCTAAAGAACCTATTTGTTTTATCATTTTACCACCAGCACCAATAATAATAGATTTTTGGGTATCTCTTTGTACAATAATATCTGCTTGAATTTTTATTAAAGTGCTTTTTTCTTTATACTCATTTACCATAACTGCTACTTGATAAGGTATTTCATCTTCAAATAATTCGTACACTTTTTCTCTAATAATTTCTCCTACAAAAAAACGAGTGGGTAAATCAGTTAAATCTTCTTCGCTATAAAATGGCTCTCCATCGGGTAAAAGCTCAATAACTTTTCTTAATAATTTAGCTAAATGATGTTGTTGTAATGCCGATACTTTTATCAAATTTTTTGCATAAGTTTTATCTGCAAAAAACTTTTCTGCTTCTGCTATTTTTCCATTTTTAGCTTCATCTATTTTATTTAGTACTAAAATAGTTGGTACAGTAAGTTTTAGTTGAGTAAAAATAGTATCGCTTTCTTCTAAATTATCATTAACATCTACTATTAATAAGGCTATATCTGCATCTTCCAAAGCATTTTTTACTACAGCCATCATTTTTTCGTGAAGCTTATACTTAGTTTCAATAATACCGGGAGTATCAGAAAATATTATTTGATATTTATCTTCTTCTGTTAAAATTCCTTTTATTCTATGTCTGGTTGTTTGTACTTTATGAGAAACAATTGCTAACTTTTCACCAATTAAAGCATTTAGCAAAGTACTTTTTCCTGCATTAGGTTTGCCAAATATGTTTACAAAACCAGATTTCATTGTAATTTTTTCTAAAAATAAGTAGCTTAAATAATGAGGTTAAAAAATAAAGCCCTGAAAATCAGAGCTTTATTTTTGTTGCGAGGATAGGGTTCGAACCTATGACCTTCGGGTTATGAGCCCGACGAGCTACCGCTGCTCTACCTCGCGGTATAATTGGATTGCAAAAGTAGCTGTACAAACTTTCATAACCAAAATTAATTTAATGATTAATCAATCGTTAATTCCTGTTTTTCACCATTTCTTCTCTGTGCAAACCTTACTTTTGCACGCAAATTTGAAGTATTATGATTAAAATAGCTGTTGCAAAAGGAGATGGAATTGGTCCTGAAATTATGGATGCTACTCTTAAAATTTTTAATGCTGCTAAAGTTCCATTAGCATATGAAGTTGTAGAAATGGGTAAATGGGTTTTTGATAAAGGTTATAATAACGGAATGACACCTGAAGCTCAAAAAACTATTGAAAACTTGGGTATTTTATTTAAAGGTCCAATGGAAACACCTAAAGGTAAAGGTGTAAAAAGTGTAAATGTTACAGCACGTAAAACTTGGAATACTTATGCCAATAAAAGAACTTTTCAAACATTACATGGTGTAGATACTGTTTTTAGTAAAGCAGATATTCCTATAGATATTACAATTGTTCGTGAAAATATTGAAGATACTTATGGTGGAATAGAACACATGCTTACTCATGATGTTGCATTAAGCAGAAGATTTATAACCCGACCAGGTAGTACACAAGTTATTCGTTATGCTTTTGAAATGGCTAAAAAGAAAGGTGCAAAAAGAATTACTTGTGGCCATAAAGCCAACATTATGAAAATTACTGATGGCTTATTCTTAGAAGTGTTTTATGAAATAGCCAAAGAATATCCTGAGTTAAAAGCTGATGATGTAATTGTAGATGATTTATGTATGAAATTAGTGATAAGACCCGATTTATTTGATGTGGTTGTATTAACTAATTTACAAGGAGATATTGTTAGTGATTTATGTGCTGGATTAGTTGGTGGTTTAGGTTTTGCACCAAGTGCAAATATTGGCGACCATATTTCTATTTTTGAAGCAGTACATGGTACAGCACCTGATATTGCAGGAAAAAATATTGCCAACCCTACTGCTTTATTATTAAGTGGTATTGGTATGTTGCAACATTTGGGTTTAATGGAAAGTAGTACTTTAATTGAAAATGCTTTATTATATACTTTAGAAAGTGGTGTACATACTGGCGACTTTGGCGATAAAAACACTAACTCATTAAATACTACTGCTTTTGCAGATGCTATTATTGCCAACTTTGGCAAACAACCTAAACATAATCCTAAACCAAGTTTAGATGATATACCTTACTCATGTACTGTATTGCATTTAGATAAAAACCCTATGTTGGAAACAACAGAAAATATTGCAGAAAAAATTGTTGGGGTTGATATGTTTATTGAAAGTAATGTACAACCAGATGAGTTGGCTAAAAAATGTTTAAGACATGCTGGGGTTAAATTTCAATTAATTAATATTAGTAATCGTGGTACACAGGTTTGGCCTACAGGTAGTAGATATACTAATCTTGTAAACCAATACAATGCTCGTTTTGAAAGTGTAGATGGCGAACCTTTAAATCAGCAAGATATTATTGGTTTATATGTAAGCCTTAGTGGAGACTTTAAAATTTGTAGTTTAGAATTATTAAATAGTTGGGGCGATAAAAGAAGTTATAGTTTAGCTCAAGGGCAATAAAAAATTCTTTTTAAAAATGACTATTAGAAGAGCTGAACAAAAAGATTGTAAAAGATTATTAGAGCTTATACATGAATTAGCTGTTTATGAAAAAGCTCCTAATGAGGTAACTGTTTCTTTAGCTCATTTTGAAGAAAGTGGTTTTGGCAAAAACCCTGTTTGGTGGGGTTTTGTAGCAGAAGAAAATAATATTATTCACGGTTTTGCTTTGTATTATATAAGATATAGTACATGGAAGGGACAAAGAATGTATTTAGAAGATATTATTGTTACAGAAGAAATGCGTGGTAGAAAAATTGGCTCTTTATTATTTGATAGATTAGTTGAAGAAGCTAAAGAAAAAAAATTAAATGGTATTGTTTGGCAAGTATTAGCTTGGAACAAACCTGCTATTAATTTTTATAAAAAATATCAAGCAACATTTGATGATGAATGGATAAATGTAAGTATAGATACTTAATACACTTTAATTATTTTGTACTGTTATATAAGGCTCCATTTTATTAAAAACATCTTCTTTTAAAAAAATAATTTTTTGTTTTAACTCTTGTATTGATTGATATACACCATATTTATTTCTTTGAATTATTATAGCTTTTGCTATTGACTTATTAATATAAGGATGATTACTTAACTCTTCTTCTGTAGCTATATTAATATTTATTTTTTTTATTTCTATTGCTGTGATAAATATATAAGGTAGTATGCTGTTATAAACAGAATCTGTCATTCCATAAACTTCATGTAATTGTTGTAAGTTTAAATAGCCTCCTAATTTTTCTCTATAGTTTACAATTCTATAAGGATAAGCATTACCAATATTAGGTACTTGTTTTAGTTGATAAGGAGTAGCAATATTTATATCTAATAAAACTGTTTTTGATGGTTCATTCTTTTGTTTATCATATTTTTTATAAGTAGTATTTTCATTTTGTACAATTCTTATAAATGGTATTAATCGGTCTGCTTCATCTTTTCTTAAACCCCAAATTTTTCTAATGTCTTCTGCATTTTTAAATTTTCCTCCTTTGCTTACATAATTTATAATTGTTTTAATAGTTTTTTCTCTTAATCCTAATTTACGCCAACCTGTTTCATCTAAAGTATTAGGGTCAAAATAAAAAAGTTGTATTTGCTGAGTTAATAATGTATCTGCATTATTTTCTTTATTAAACTTTGAGGTTGATTGTTTGCTTTGTAAGGTTGTAATAGCAGCTAACAAATCTTTATCTACAGCAACTTTTTTATGAGAAGGTTTTATAAAAAAAGGCAGTATAATACTGGCTATAATAATCAGTATTAATATTACAATAGCTACTCTTTCTTTTTTAGAAAAAGTAAAATAGTCTTTAATAAATTTTTCTTTCATGATGTTTTTTAAATTAATTAAACTATTAATTGTAATCCATCATAAGCTAATTGTATATTATTAGGTAATTGTTTGTTTATAGTATCGTGTGTGCCAAGTTGATGACTTATATGTGTAAAATATGTTTCATTAACTTGTAATTCTTGAGCTAATGTTATTGCTTCGTCTAATGTAAAATGAGATATATGTTTTTCTTTTCTAAGAGCATTTAATACTAATATTTTAGCGTGTTTTATTTTTTCTTTTTCATCTTCATCAATTCTATTAGCATCTGTTATATAAGTAAAATTTCCAAACCTAAAACCAAATACAGGCATTTTTAAATGCCATACTAGTATAGGTTGTATAGGAATATCTCCTATAAAAAAACTTTCTGTTGTAATAGTATGTATTGATAAGTTTGGAACACCAGGATATTTTTTATCGTTAAAAGCATAATAAAAATCTCTTCTTAAAGCTTCTTCTGTTAATGAGTTTGCATAAATATGCATAGGCTGTTGAGAGAAAAAATTAAAAGCTCTTACATCATCTAAACCTGCAATATGATCTTTATGAGGATGAGTAAATAAAATAGCATCTAACTTTTTAGTTTTTGTTCTTAACATTTGATACCTAAAATCTGGGGTAGTATCTACAACAATTGTAGTGGTATTAGATTCTATTAAAATGCTACTTCTTAACCTATTATCTTTTTTATTGGTAGATGTACAAACATTACAAGAACAACCAATCATAGGAACACCACTGCTTGTACCTGTTCCAAGAAAAGTTATGGTTAATGTTGGTAACATCATATTATCAAATCTACATCAAATGTTTAATTATTAAGTATGAATGTTAGAAAATAAAAAAGCCCCTTGCGGGGCTTAAAGCTTTATTAAAATATTTTTTTATTCAGCATTAGAAGATTTTACTAAACCTAATTTAGCTTCTAAACTTAAAGTAGCATGAGGCACTACACGTAAACGAGCTTTATCAATTAATTTACCTGTAACTCTACAAACACCATAGGTTTTATTTTCTATACGTACTAATGCTTTCTTTAGGTTGTCTATAAAGCTAATTGTTCTGCTTGCCATTTGTCCTATTTGCTCACGTTCCATACTTAAACTTCCATCTTCCATTGTCATATAACGACCTTCTTCATTATCGCCACCTTCATCTTTTCTTGTAATTACTCCTTGAAAATAGGCTAATTCTTTTTGTGCAGCTTCTAGTTTTTTATTAATTAAATCTTTAAACTCATTTAATTCTGCATCACTATATCTAACAAATGGTGTATTTGGTTTAGATTTTTCTGTTCTATTTTCTAAAGATGTATAACCTGGTTTATAAGGTACACTTGATTTTACACTTGTTTTAGGAATTTTTACATCTTTTACTGGTTCTTCCTTCTTTTTAATTGGTCTTTTTTTCATAGGAATAACAGTAGTAGATTTTTCTATACCACTTGCTTTTACTGGTTTTACAGGAGGTTTTTTTAATACTGTACCTGCCTTAATTATTTTTTTTGCTTTAGCAACTTTTGGTTCTTTTTCTTTCACTGGTTTTTCTACTTTTTTGGGTATTGGCTTTTCTACTACTTTCTTAGCAACTACTTCTTTTTTTGTTGGTTTTTCTACTTTTTTAACTACTGGTTTTGCAACAACCTTTTTTGCAGGTGTTGCTTTTTTTACTACAGGTTTTGTAGCAACTTTTTTTGCAGGTGTTGCTTTTTTTACTGGCTTTTTAGCAATAGGTTTTGCAACAACTTTTTTTGCAGGTGCTGCTTTTTTCACTGGCTTTGTTGCTTTTTTGGGTGCAGGTTTTTTGTTAGCCATAATCGTTTTATTTTTTTGTTACTGCAATATTTAGCATATTTCCATTTACTTCTATCTCTACACTTTGTTGTAAAGTAGTATTTACCCAATCTATAGAATCAGCTAAAATTTCGCCGCAAATATAGGTTTTATGTTCATTCAATGAGTTTTGAATTGCTTCTTCAACTCCTTTTTGTTCTATTTGTACGAATATACGGTCTGTTAGCTCAAAATTGCTTTCTTTTCTAATATTTTGTACACGATTTACAAACTCTCTTGCATCGCCTTCTTTTTGTAGTGCTGGTGTTATAGTAATATCTAATGCTACAGTAAGACTTGCTTTAGATGCTACACTCCAACCTGGTATATCTTCTGCTATAATTTCTACATCACTTAATAAAATATCAATTGCTGTTTGTTGTATTTGAATAGTTATTGAACCATTTTTTTCAATATCTGCAATTTGTTGTTGATTAAAGTTGCTGATAATATTAGCAGCTTCTTTCATATTAGCACCTAACTTGCTGCCTAAAGTTTTAAAGTTGGCTTTAATTTTTTTCTTGATGATACCTTCAGTTTCTGTTACATATTGCAACTCTTTTACATTTACCTCACTTTTTATTAAATCTTCTACTTTTTGTAATTGCAATTTCATTGCAGGATTTAATACAGGTATCATTACTTTTTGTAATGGTTGTCTTACTTTAATATTTACTTTTTTACGAATAGATAATACTAAAGAACAAGTATCTTGTGCTAATTGCATTCTTTCTTCTAATGCAGTATCTATAACAGTTTCATTAGCTGTTGGATAATGTACATGATGAATAGATGCTTCTGTAAAACGATGTGTAACACTATTTAAGTTTTGAAAAACTGCATCGCTAAAGAATGGAGATATTGGAGCTATAAGCCTTACAATAGTTTCTAAACATTCATATAAAGTTTGATAAGCACAAATTTTATCGTGTTCATATTCACCTTTCCAAAATCTTCTTCTGCATAAACGAACATACCAATTGCTTAAATGTTCATCTACAAATTCTTCTACAAAACGCCCAGCAGCAGTAGGTTCAAAATCGTTCATAGCTGCTGTAGTTTTATTAATTAATGTATTTAATGAAGATAAAATCCATCTGTCTATTTCTGGTCTTTCATTTACAGGAATATAATTTTCTTTAAAAGCAAAACCATCTACATTAGCATATAAAACAAAGAATTGATAAGTATTGTATAAAGTACCAAAAAATTTTCTTTGTACTTCTTGAATACCTGCAATATCAAATTTTAAATTATCCCAAGGGCTTGCATTTGTAATTAAATACCAACGAGTAGCATCTGCACCATATTTTTCAATAGTTTCAAAAGGGTTTACTACATTACCCAAACGCTTACTCATTTTATTGCCATTTTTATCTAACACTAAACCATTACTTACAACAGTTTTATAGGCAACACCTGGATATTTTTCTTCAGTAACAGCAATACCATGTTTTGATAACTCTTCGTGTACAGATTCTTTAATTAAAGAACCTAAAGCATGTAATGTATAAAACCATCCCCTTGTTTGATCTACACCTTCTGCAATAAAATTAGCAGGATAATTTTCGGCAAATGTTTGAATATTTTCAAAAGGAAAATGCCATTGTGCATAAGGCATTGCACCACTATCAAACCAAACATCTACTAAATCATTTACTCTTTTCATAGGCTTACCACTTGCAGCAACTAATGTAATATCATCTACAAATGGTTTGTGTAAGTCTATTGTAAGTTTAGCATTTTCTATGGTAAATTTTGCTTCTTTATTAAAACCAGCATCAACAGCTTTTTGATATTCTTTTGTTAATTCATCAATACTGCCAATACAAACTTCTTCATCGCCATCTTCTGTACGCCAAACTGGTAAAGGAGTTCCCCAATATCTGCTTCTGCTTAAATTCCAATCTACCATATTTTCTAACCAATTGCCAAAGCGTCCTTCACCTGTAGATTTTGGTTTCCAATTAATCGTTTTATTGAGGTTTACCATTCTATCTTTTAGTGCAGTAGTTTTTATAAACCAAGCATCTAAAGGATAATATAAAATTGGTTTATCTGTACGCCAACAATGAGGATAATTATGATCGTATTTTTCTTTCTTAAATAATTTTCCTTCTTCTTGTAGTTTTAAAACAATTCTATCATCTACACTTAAATATTTTTTTAAATCTTTTACTTTTCCATTAGCTTCTAAAATTTGTTTTTGCATTTTAAAAGCTGCTTCTTTTTCATCTGCTGTTAGGTAATCTTCTTTTACATATTCATTACCATATAAAAATATATCGTCTTTAATTCCTGCTAAAAATTTACCTCTTCTATCTACCATGGTTAAGATACCAATATCATATTTTTTACCAACTCTAAAATCGTCTGCACCAAAGGCAGGAGCTGTATGTACAATGCCTGTACCATCTTCTGTAGTTACAAAATCTCCTAATAAAACTTTAAATGCATTTGGGTTATCAGTAACATTTGCTTCAAAAGGTAATAATTGTTCGTAAGCAGTTCCTTCAAGCTCTGCTCCTTTGAAAGTAGCAGTTATTTTATAAGGAATAATTTTTGATTCTTTGGTATAATCTTCAAGAGAAGCACTTTCTCCTTCTGCTTTAAAATACTTATGTAGTAAGGCTTTTGCAAGAATTACCTGTATAGGTTGATGATTAATTGGACTAAATGTTTTTACTAAAACATAATCTATATTAGCACCTACTGTTAATCCTAAATTAGAAGGAAGTGTCCAAGGTGTAGTAGTCCAAGCTAAAAAATATAACTCGTCATCTTTAGCTGCATCAAATAGAAATTGTGAATTTTTATCTTTTACTACTTTAAACATTACAGTAGCACTAGTATCTTTTACATCTTTATAAGTACCAGGCTGATTAAGTTCGTGAGAAGATAAACCAGTACCTGCTGCAGGAGAATAAGGTTGAATACTTACACTCTCATACAACAAACCTTTTTGATAAAGTTGTTTTAATATCCACCATAAACTTTCTATATAATTATTTTCAAAAGTGATGTATGGATTATTCAAATCTACCCAATAGCCCATTTTGGTAGTAATATCATCCCACTCTTTTTTATAACGCAATACAGCTTCTCTACATTTTTGGTTATAATCTTCTACAGAAATTTTTTTACCAATATCTTCTTTAGTAATGCCTAATTCTTTTTCTACACCTAACTCTACAGGCAAACCATGTGTATCCCAACCTCCTTTTCTTTTTACCTGAAAGCCTTGCATGGTTTTATACCTACATACTAAATCTTTTAATGTTCTTGAAATTACATGATGAATACCTGGCATTCCATTAGCACTTGGCGGACCTTCATAAAATACAAAAGGTGTTTTGCCTTCTCTAATGCTAATACTTTTTTCAAAAGCATTTGTTTGTTGCCACTGTTGTAATATTTCTTTTTCTATTGATGGAAGATGTAACCCTGAAAATTCTTTATACTTACTCATAATACTTGCCTGAAATGCTTATTATTATTGATTTTTAAGTAGGCGAAGGTAAGGAATATGCAAGAAAAAATAATGCTGAAAAGAAGTTTAGCTAAAGTAATTTTTTACTTAGATAAATTTTAATAAAGTAAATACAGTAATTATCTACTTTATTGGCTAAACAACGCCTGTAAATTGTTTAAGAAATCTTATATCGTTTTGGCTATAAAGGCGTAAATCATTTACCCTGTATTTTAGCTGACAAATTCTTTCTACACCCATACCAAATGCAAAGCCTGTATATTTATTACTATCTATACCAAAGTTTTCTAACACTTTAGGATGCACCATACCACTTCCTAAAATTTCTACCCAACCTGTATGTTTACAAACATTACAACCATTACCTTCACAAATTAAACAGCTGATATCCATTTCTGCACTTGGTTCTGTAAAAGGAAAATAACTTGGTCTAAACCTTACTTTTACATCTTTACCAAACATTTCTTGTACAAAATAATACAGCGTTTGTTTTAAGTCGGCAAAGCTTACATTTTCATCAATATACAAACCTTCTACCTGATGAAAAAAGCAATGAGCTCTGGCACTGATAGTTTCATTTCTATAAACTCTGCCAGGGCAAATAACACGTATTGGAGGTTGTTGTTTTTCCATTACCCTTGCTTGAACACTACTAGTATGAGTTCTTAAAAGCCATGCAGGATTTTGATGAATATAAAAAGTATCTTGCATATCACGTGCAGGATGATCTTCTGGTAAATTCATTGCTCCAAAGTTGTGCCAATCATCTTCTATTTCTGGACCTTCTGCTACTGCAAAACCTAATCTTTGAAAAATAGTTATTATTTGATTTTTTATTAAACTTAAAGGATGACGAGAACCAACATTAATAGGATTTCCTGGTAAAGAAATATCTATATTACTTGCATTAGCTTGATGTGTAGTTGCAGTATTTTTTAATGCTTCATATTTTGCTTCTACCAATAATTTAAAATCATTTAATAGTTGCCCTGCTTCTTTCTTTTTTTCTACTGCTACATCTTTCATAAAACCCATAACAGATTTTACAATACCTTTTGTACCAAGATATTTAATACGAAATGATTCTATTTCATCTGCATTTGTTGGGTTTTCTGCACTGATTGCTTTTTTATATTCTTCTAATTGTTGTAGCAATTTTTCCATAACACAAGTAATATTTGTCTATTAATTTACTTTTTTATTGATAGTAATTATTCATTTACAGCAGCAATGCCTGGTAAAGTTTTTCCTTCAAAATATTCAAGCATTGCACCACCACCTGTACTAACATAGCTTACTTTATCATTAAATCCAAATTGGTTTACAGCAGCAACACTATCGCCACCACCAACTAAACTAAATGCACCAGTTTGTGTACTTGCAGCTACAGCTACTGCAACTGCTTTTGTACCTGATTGAAATTTTTCTATTTCAAAAACACCCATTGGTCCATTCCATAAAATAGTTTTAGAGTATTTAATTACCTCACTAAATTTATTTGCTGCATTTGTACCAATATCTAAACCCATCCAACCATCTTGTATAGCATTGCTTTGAGCTATTTGTGTATTAGCATCTGCAGCAAATTTATCTGCAATTATAGAGTCTTCTGGTAAATGAATATTTACTTGTTTAGCTTTTGCTTTTGCTAATATTTCTAATGCTGTTTGTAATCTATCATCTTCGCAAAGAGAGCTACCAATTTGTCCACCTTGTGCTTTCATAAAAGTGTAAGCCATACCACCACCAATAATAATATCTGTTGCTTTTTCTAATAAATTTTCTATAATTAAAATTTTATCAGAAACTTTAGCACCACCTATAATTGCAGTAAAAGGTTTTTGTGCTTTATGCAATACTTGTTCTGCTGCATTAACTTCTGCTTCCATTAATAAGCCAAAAAATCTTTTTTCTTTAGGAAAAAATTTAGCTATTACAGCAGTAGAAGCATGAGCTCTATGGGCTGTACCAAATGCATCATTAATCCACACATCGCCTAATGCAGCTAATTTTTTGGCAAAATCTTCATTGCCTTTTTCTTCTTCTTTATAAAAACGTAAATTTTCTAACAATAAAACTTCTCCTGCTTTTAGCATAGATGCTGTAAGTACAGCTTGCTCACCAATACAATCATTTGCAAAAAAAACTGTTTTGCCACCTAATAAATCACTTAAATGTTTTACCAAATGTTTTAATGAGTATTTATCTTCAGGTCCTTCTTTTGGGCGACCTAAATGGCTCATAAGAATTACGCTACCACCATCTTTTAAAATTTTTTGAATAGTAGGTAAAGCAGCTTTTATTCTTGTATCATCAGTAATGGCTAAAGTAGTTTTATCTAATGGTACATTAAAATCTACACGAATTAATGCTTTTTGATTTGCAAAGTTGTGGTTAGAAAAATTACTCATAATAGTTGTTTTATAAAGATTTTCAAAAATATAAAAAGTTCTGAGCAGGTTACTCAGAACTTTAAAATAAATGAATGTTATTGATGATAAATATTTTTACAATAAAGTAATAAGTAATGATATAAATAAGCGTAAAGAATTAGGCTCTTAATCGTCATTATTATTTACTTATTAACCCTGCAAAATATTTTACAGTACGTACTAATTGGCTTACATAGCTCATTTCATTATCGTACCAACTAACAGTTTTTACAATTTGTGTATCGCCATTAGTAATTACTTTAGTTTGTGTAGCATCGAATAAGCTACCATAGTGAATGCCAACAATATCAGAGCTTACTAATTCATCTTCTGTATAGCCAAAGCTTTCGTTGCTTGCAGCTTTCATTGCAGCATTTATTTCTTCTGCAGTTACTTTTTTACCAAGTACAGTTACTAACTCAGTTAAAGAGCCTGTAATTACAGGAACACGTTGTGCACCACCATCTAATTTTCCTTTTAATTCAGGTAAAACTAAACCAATAGCTTTAGCAGCACCAGTACTATTAGGAACAATATTTTGAGCTGCAGCTCTTGCTCTACGTAAATCTCCTTTAGGATGTGGAGCATCTAAAGTATTTTGGTCGTTAGTATAAGCATGTATTGTAGTCATGCTACCTGAAAGAATACCATATTTATCGCTTAATACTTTAGCCATTGGAGCTAAACAGTTAGTAGTACAAGAAGCACAAGAAATAATTGTTTCTGAACCATCTAAAATTTGATGATTAACATTAAACACAACTGTTTTTAAATCGCCAGTTGCAGGTGCAGAAATTACAACTCTTTTTGCTCCTGCAGTTATATGAGCTTCTGCTTTTGCTTTATCTGTAAAAAATCCTGTAGCTTCAATTACAACATCTACACCATGAGCACCCCAAGGAATTTGTGCAGGATCTTTTTGTGCATAAATTTTTACTGTATCGCCATTTACCACTATTGCATCTTCAGTTGCAGAAACTTCTGCATTAAAACGCCCTTGTGCACTATCGTACTTTAATAAATGAGCTAATACTTTTGGAGAAGTTAAATCGTTGATAGCAACAACATCTATTCCTTCCATGTTATAAATTTGACGAAAAACCAAACGGCCAATTCTGCCAAATCCATTAATAGCAACCTTTACCATAATGTTATTTTTTAATTTTTGAATAATAAAAAGTGGTGGCAAAATTACAGCATATTTTCTACTTTAATAGGAAATTTCTTTTGTAAAAATGCTTAATAACTAATTTATCTGATAAAACTTGTTTTTGTGGGCTATTGATACAAATAAAAAAGCCCTTTAAACAAATAAAGGGCTGATGATTTATACATTTAATCAATTATTGAAAGTATTGATGTAATACTTCAAAAGATTGTTGAATTTGCTTAATAATTTCATTGGCTTGTTGCTCATCTGTAGCTTTTTCTAATGCTTCTACTCTTTCAAGGTGTGGATGTAGCCATTTATGTAATTCATCGTGGCTTTTACCTGTCATTGTACAACTATTAATAAGTGTTTCATTTTTTTCGTTAAGTAAAGTAGCTAAAAACTTATAATCTTTAGATTGCTTTTTTACATAGTTGTTTACAGTATTTTCTATGGCTAAAATAAAGGGTTTCATTTCTTCATTTAATTTCCACTTTTGGCCATTATCTAATTCAATTGTTTCTGAAGTAGCAGCTGTTGTATCTGTTGATGGTGTAGTTATAGTAGTAACTGTATCTTTTGTTGGTGTGTTTTCTACAGTAGTATTATTACAACTAAAAATAATAAAACTACTTAATGATAGAGCAATAATTTTTTTCATGGTTTTTAAAAATATTTATTAATAATGATAGGTTAGAAAATATTTTAAGCTTTAGGCATTTCATCTGCACTTGGTCCATACATACCTGGAATAGTAACATCTAATAATCTTAAATAAACAGATAACTGACCTCTATGATGATATAAATGATTATATGCCATACTACGTATAAAACCAATTTTAGTAAGTTTTAAAAGTATGGTATCGCCATTTTTTAATGTCCATTCTTTTTGAATTAAATCTTCATCTTTTACAGATTTTAATGCTGCTATAGACTTTTGAGCACCTGATTGTAATTCGTTTAATAAATCTTGTGTAGTGTTAATAGTTGGATGCTGAAATTTACCTTCTGCAAAATCTAAATAGTCTGAGTTTATTACAATTTCTGCCCAACTTGCAAGGTTGGCAACATGCGTAGATAATTGTTTTAATGTCATAGATTTTGCATGTGGTTTCCAATCAAATTTTTCTGCTGGTACACATGCTAATATTTTTTGTGTACTTGCTACTTCATGCTCTAACTCTTTAATAAGTGAATGTGCTAATGACATAATATTTTTTTTAGTTTTAAATAATGCATCAAAGATGATAATTTTTTTATTTGTCAATAATATATTTAACTTTTACAACAATAGATTTTCATATTTCGTAATTGTAAAAAATTGTTTTAATGATTGGTTTGTTTATTTGCTTTTGCTTTATTCATCCAAGTAATTAAACCTGCAATTGCTAATATTAAAAACACTACATATTGAAAACTGCTTAATACCAAAGTTTTTACAAAGTATAAAGGAATAGAAGCAATATTAGTAACAATCCACCAGCTCCAGCTTTCTACTTTTTTCTTAGCCATTAACCACATAGCTGTAAATGCAGATGCAGTTGCAAATGCATCTGCCCAAGGAATAGCACCTTCAGCAAAATATTTTTTAGCAATACTTATAGCAATAAAATAGGTTAAAAACATTGCAGCAAAAAATAGTAATTGATGTATCCATTCTTTAGATGTACTATAACTAATATGTAAAGTATTTTGATGACTATTAACATCTTTTTTAGACCATAACCACCAGCCATAAATGCTCATAATAGTATAGTAAAAATTTACTGTTCCTTCTCCGAGTAAATGATACTTAAAACTGATGTATATATAAATAATTGTATTAACAAGCCCAATAGGATAAACCAAAATATTTTCTTTTCTGCTATACCAAACACTTAAAATACCTGTTGTAACAGCTAAATACTCATACCAAGTAGTAAGCTGAATATTAGTATAAAGTTGCTCTAAAATTTGGTGCATGTATAATGTTTATAAAGGCGATAAAGGTAAAACAACCAACAAGTATTTTTCATTTATCTTCATTAAACTAAAAAAAATATCCTACTTTTTTTGTTGCTGATAGCTTAAACTGCTTGTTTTTTACAAAAAAACATTTGGCTAAAAGCTATTAATTACTATTATTGCAACACGTGAACAAAGATTAAAGTTGATATAATGAGTAAAAAACAATTATTTACCTTAGAGTTTAAAGTAAAAAGTTCGCCAACAATACTTTTTGAATTTCTTAGTACTCCAACTGGATTACAAGAATGGTTTGCAGATAAAGTAGATGAGTGGGAAGGAGAATTAAGTTTTAGTTGGAGTGGTGGTGCACCAGATAAAGCTATAATTGTAGATATGGAACAAGATAAATTTGTTCGTTATCGTTGGTTGCATGCTCCTAAAGAAGAATATTTTGAATTTAGAATTGCTAAAACAGAAATATCTAATCAAACGATTTTAATTGTGGCTGATTTTGCAGATAAAAGTGAAATTAAAGATCAATCACAACTTTGGGAATATCAGGTAAAGGAATTACTATACAGAATTGGTAGTTAAATTTTGATAGCAAAATATTTTTTAAAAAATTAAATCTCACCTTAATAAAGTGAGATTTTTTTGTGTTATCATTTTAAAAAAAACATCAATAGTATTTTAATATGTAGTTTGTTAAAATAAAAAAGCTATCCTAAAGCACTTATATTTCTGAATGATAAACATTTACATTTGCTTATAAATATTTTACTAATCGTTTTATAAAGAAAATTAAAGGTGATAAAAAAGTTAGATACATTAATTCTACGTTCCTTTATTGGTCCATTCTTTGCCACTTTCTTTATATCATTATTTGTATTAGTAATGCAGTTTTTTTGGCTGTATATAGATGATTTAGTAGGTAAGGGTTTAGATATTTTAATTATTCTAAAACTAATTACTTATGTTTCTGCAACATTAATACCATTAGCACTTCCTTTGGCTATGTTATTATCTTCAATCATGACGTTTGGAAATCTTGGCGAAACATTTGAGTTAGTTGCTATTAAATCTGCTGGTATTTCTTTATCTCGTTTTATGCGACCATTATTTATTACAGCAATATTTATTGGTGGCATTGCATTTATTTTTTCTAATAATATTATACCTGTAGCACAATTAAAATTGGCTTCTTTAAAGTACGATATTATTGTAGCCAAACCAGCATTTGATATTAAAGAAGGTGTTTTTTATCATCAGATAAAAGGTTTTTCTATTAAAATTGGTAAGAAAGATAAAAATGATAGCACCATTAGAAACATTGTAATTTTTGAAAAAAGATATAATTTTCAGGATAATGTTTTAATTGCAGATAGTGGTATAATGAGAGTAACTCCTGATAAAAAATTTTTAGAGTTTATATTAAAAGATGGTTGGCGTTATGAAGAAAGAGGACAACGCTTTAGCAGCAATACAGATTATATAAGATTAGGTTTTAAAGAATATAAAAAAATATTTGACCTTTCTACTTTTCAAATGAATGAAACCAGCGACTCTAGTTTTAAATACGACCCCAAAATGTTAAGTGTAAGACAATTGAATATTACACTAGACTCTTTAAAGAAAGGATATAATAGAATGCTTATTCGTAGTAATCAAGAAGTAGCATCTGTATTAAACTTTGTAAAATATACCGACTCTGTAAATTTATTATCTGCCCCAAAATCATCTACAACAAAACAGGCTAACACTTTTCAAAAAATTATACCCGACCATTTAAAAGCAATTGTATTTGATAATGCTAATAGCCAATTAAATACTGTAAAAAATATAAATGCACTTCAATCAGATGAATATTCATTTAAACTAAAAAATTATCGCTTTCATGAAATTGAGTGGCATAGAAAATTTACATTAAGTATTGCTTGTATTGTTTTGTTTTTAATTGGTGCACCTTTAGGTTCTATTATTAGAAAAGGAGGTTTAGGAATGCCTTTAGTTTTTTCTATCATCTTTTTTATTGTATTTCATTTGTTTAATACGTTTGGAGAAAAGATGACTAAAGAATCTGTAGTACCTGCATATATTGGTATGTGGTTAAGTACTTTTATACTAATACCTATTGGTATATTTTTAACATACAAAGCAATGAGAGATTCTCAATTATTTAATAAAGAGTTTTATTACAGAACATTCAAAGGAGTAAAAAAATTTTTAAGTACCTTTAAAAATTCAAAATCTTCACATCATGCCTAATCATAAAATACAACGCAGAAAATTTTTAACTGATACTGCAAAAGCAGGTATTGGTTTAGCAATGATTCCTTCTTTTTTACAAGCACAACAAAGTAATGCAATAACAACTATAGACTTTAAACAACAACCATTGCCTTATAGTTATAAAGATTTAGAGCCTTACATAGATGCTGCAACAATGGAAATACATTATACCAAACATGCAGCAGGATATACTAAGAAATTAAATGAGGCTTTAAAAGAAGAATATAAAAATAAAAGTGCTGCAACCATAGAAAACATTTTAAGCAATATATCTTCTTACTCTACCAAAATGCGTAATAATGCTGGTGGCCATTATAATCATGAATTGTTTTGGCAAACTATGACACCTAATGCTACCAAACAACCTACAGATATTTTAGCTAATAGTATTAATACAAGTTTTGGTTCTTTTGATAATTTAAAAAAACAATTTTCAGATGCTGCATTAAAACGTTTTGGTAGTGGTTGGGCTTGGTTAATTGCTACATCAGAAGGTTTAAAAATTACTTCTACTCCTAATCAAGATAATCCTTTAATGGATATTGCTACAGAAAAAGGTTTTCCATTATTAGGTTTAGATGTTTGGGAACATGCATATTATTTAAAGTATCAAAACAAAAGAGGAGAGTACATTAATAACTGGTGGAATATTGTAAATTGGGAGGTTGTAGCAAAAAGATTGAACAGTAGTTTCAAATAATTTTTCTTGCATTACTTAAAAACTTTTCAATAATATTTCATTGCAAAAGTCTAAACAAAATTTTAAAGTACAACTGGTAATTACCATTTTAGGCATTGTATTGTTTGCCATTAAAATGGTAGCATATTTTTATACTCATTCATTAGCCATACTTACAGATACTTTAGAAAGTATTGTAAATGTGGTAGCAGGATTTATAGGTTTATATTCATTATATGTAGCTGCTAAACCTAAAGATATAGACCATCCTTACGGACATGGAAAAGCAGAATTTGTTTCTGCAGCTATGGAAGGCACTTTAATTTTTACTGCAGGTTGTATTATCATTTATCAAACAGTAAAAACATTTTTTGTTGCATCTACACTTAATAGTTTAGACAAAGGTTTGTGGCTAATAGCTATTACAGCCATTATTAATTTTATTGCTGGTAGTATTTGTATTAAAATCGGTAAACAAAATAACTCTCTTGCATTATTAGCATCTGGTAAACATTTACAAACAGATACTTACTCAACACTTGTAGTAATTTTAGGTTTAGTATTAATGTTATTTACTAAAATATTTTGGTTAGATAAGGTTTTAGCTTTAGCTATTAGCTTGGTAATAATGTACAATGGTTATAAAATTATCAGAGCATCTTTAGCAGGAATTATGGACGAAGCTGATATGCAACTTTTAAGAGAAATTATTAAAATCTTAAATGAAAACAGAAAAGAAAACTGGATTGATTTGCATAATCTAAGAGTAATTAAGTATGGCAGTTTATTACATATAGATTGTCATTTAACCATTCCTTGGTATTTTAATGTATTAGAAGCACATGCAGAAGTAGATGCACTAACAAAACTTATTAAAGAAAAATTTGGCGATGCTGTAGAACTTTTTGTACATACAGATGCTTGTTATGAAAGTAGTTGTAGCATTTGTATAAAACAACAATGCGATAAAAGAAAACGTCCATTCCAACAAAAGATAGAATGGACGCTAGAAAATGTTTTATTAAATAAACGACACGATATTACTACTACTTAATAGTATAAGATTGTAGCTCGTAAGTATCGTTAATATTAAGACCAATTGTAGAATTACTAATGCTAGTAACCATTTTTATTAATCCAATGTTTTTAGCAAAATAAAAACTTGCAGTACCAAGACTTATAGGCAAAGGAATACCTGATACAGCTGCTTGAATTGAAGTAGCTTCTACTTTAATAACATCGTTATAAGCTACACCACTTACAGTAAAGCTACCTCCCTTTTGTGTTATTTTATAGGTAATATTTATTGTAGCAGAAGTAACACCAGGAATAGGAATTCCAGTTAAACCAGAAATAACTTGAGAAGTTGTCCAAGTATCATTTAAGTTTTTATCAGATTGTAAAACATTTAATTCTAATTCAGAAGCTGAAGTTACACTCATAGTAGTCCAATAACTATTTCCTTCTTGTGCAAACTTTCTATTATTAGCTACACCAGTGCTAGCTTCTGCTATTTTATAAGCTCTTCCATTTACAGTAGCACTTAAACTACCCATTGTATAAGTAACACTAGTAGCTGGTGCTCCTGCATTTGAGTAATTATACGTCCACGATGTACCTACTGTACTTGGTAAATAAGTATCTGTTGTAGTATTGCCACCACCACTGCTTTTACTACAACTACTAAATATGATTGTAGCAAGAGTTAAGAGAGAAAGAATTTTTTTCATGATGAATTTTGTTTTGTACAAATTTAATGATGTTTTTAACTGATAATAAAATAATTTTCAATAATAAATACTAATTAGTTTCTGCATAATAAAATTTCAATACCCAATTTATATTAAAACTGATAGATGATGGCTCTGTAAGATTTTTTGCCTTAACAATTATACCAAATCAATTTTCTTTTACCTTTGCTAGCAATGAAATTTTTTGCAGCCATTTTCAGTATTTATTTTTTGGCATTATCTATAATGCCATGTAACGATGTGCATGCAAATATGTTACAACAAGAAGAACAATTAATTTTCACTCAGCAAATATCTCATCAGCATCATACAAATGATATTTGTAGTCCGTTTTGTAATTGTCAATGTTGTAATACATCTACAACAAAAGAAGTTAGCTTACCAGAAATTACTATTCAACAATTTAGTAATACCACTAAAGAAAAATTTACTGCTCAGTCAAATTTTTATTTATACAATTACTTTCAAAATATTTGGCAGCCTCCCAAAATTGGTTAATACATTTTAGCTTTTATTCATTGAAATAGCAGTTTGTTGAAAAAATCATCTACAAACTGCATTAGTTTATTTGTATAACTGATGATATCATGTTAAATAGAATTATAAAATTCAGTATTAAAAATAAAGTTATCGTAGCTATGATGACTTTAGCATTAATTATTTGGGGTATTTGGAGTGCTACAAAATTGCCTATAGATGCTGTACCAGATATTACTAATAATCAAGTGCAAATAATTACTGTTTGTCCTACACTTGCAGGTCAAGAGGTAGAGCAATTAGTAACTTTTCCTATTGAGCAAAGTATTGCCAACTTACCAGATATAGAAGAAACTAGAAGTATCTCTCGTTTTGGACTTTCTGTAGTTACTGTTGTTTTTAAAGAAAATGTTGATATTTATTTTGCCCGACAACTTATTCATGAAAAATTAAAAGAAGCAGAAGAACTAATACCTAAAGATATTGGTAAGCCTGCTTTAGGACCAGTAAGTACAGGTTTGGGCGAAGTATATCAATATATTTTACATCCTAAAAAAGGTAGTGAAGATAAATATAGTGCTAAAGATTTACGTACTATGCAAGATTGGATTATTGCAAGACAATTGTATGGTACAGAAGGAGTAGCTGAAGTAAATAGTTTTGGTGGAGAGCTAAAACAATATGAAGTAGCAGTAAACCCCAATCGTTTAAGAGCAATGGGTGTAAGCATTACAGATATTTTTACAGCACTAGAAAAAAATAATCAAAATACTGGTGGTGCCTATATTGATAAAAAACCCAATGCTTATTTTATACGTGGTATTGGTTTAGTAACTTCTTTAGAAGATATTAAAAATATTGCTGTAAAAAATGCTTCAGGCTCTATTCCTGTTTTTATAAAAGATGTTGCAGAAGTTAGATATGGCAGTGCTATACGTTATGGTGCTATGACTTATAATGGAGAGAAAGATGTAGTTGGTGCTGTAATTATGATGCTTAAAGGTGCTAATAGCAATGAAGTAGTAAAAAATATAAAAGAAAAAATTGCTATTATACAACAAACATTACCCAATGATGTAGTAATAGAACCTTTTTTAGATAGAACAGATTTAGTGAGTAGAGCAATAAATACTGTAAAAAAGAATTTAATAGAAGGTGCATTAATTGTCATTTTTGTTTTAGTAGTTTTTTTAGGCAATTTAAGAGCAGGATTAATTGTAGCTTCTGCCATACCCTTATCATTATTATTTGCATTAGGAATGATGAATGTATTTGGTGTAAGTGCCAACTTAATGAGTTTGGGTGCTATAGATTTTGGTTTAATAGTAGATGGTGCAGTAATTATTGTAGAAGTCACTATGCATCATTTAGGGTTAAGAAAATCTGCACAAAAACTTACACAAACAGAAATGGATAATGAAGTGTATTTATCTGCTACTAAAATAAGAAAGAGTGCTGCATTTGGCGAAGTAATTATTTTAATTGTTTATTTACCCATACTTACTTTAATAGGTGTAGAAGGAAAAATGTTTAAACCAATGGCACAAACTGTAAGCTTTGCCATATTGGGTGCATTAATTTTATCTTTTACCTATATACCTATGATGAGTGCTTTGTTTTTACCTAAAACAATTACGCATAAAAAATCTTTTGCAGATAAAATGATGCTAAAGTTTCAAAGTATTTATCAGCCATTATTAGCAAAAGCTATTAAAATAAAATATTGGTTTATTGGTGGTACAGTTACTTTATTTATTATCAGTATTATTAGTTTTAGTAAAATGGGTGGTGAGTTTATACCTCAATTACAAGAAGGCGATTTTGCTTTTCATTGTATTTTACCACAAGGTAGCTCATTAAGCCAAAGTATAGAAACCTCTATGCAAGCATCTAGCATCATTAAAGAATTTGATGAAGTAAAAATGGTTGTAGGAAAAACAGGCTCTGCAGAAGTACCAACAGATCCTATGCCTCCTGAAACATCTGATTTAATTATTGTATTAAAACCTAAAAATGAATGGAAAGAAAAAAAATCTTACCAAGAATTATCTAACCAAATTTTAGCAAAACTCTCTAATATACCAGGTGTATTTTTCGAAGCTAATCAACCCATACAAATGCGTTTTAATGAGTTAATGACAGGTGTAAGACAAGATGTTGCTATTAAAATTTTTGGCGAAAATTTAGACACACTTGTCAATTATGCAGATAAAGTAGCACATGTTATTCAAACTATTGAAGGTGTAAATGCTCCACAAGTAGAACGTGTTGCAGGCTTACCACAAATTAATGTTACTTATGACAGAACAAGATTAGCTAATTATGGTTTAAATGTAGAAGATGTAAATAATATTGTAAGCACTGCATTTGCAGGAAAAATTACTGGTCAAGTATATGAAAATGAAAGACGCTTTGATGTTGTTGTAAGATTAGATAGTGCTTATAGAACTAATATTGATGATGTAAGTAATTTATTAATACCTACTAATACAGGCATTCAAATTCCTTTATCGCAAGTAGCAACTATAGCCTATAAGTTAGGACCAGCACAAATAAGTAGAGAAAGTAATAAAAGAAGAATTGTAATAGGTTTTAATATAGCTAATAGAGATGTACAAAGTGTAGTAAATGATATTGAACAAAAATTATCGCAAACTATACAATTGCCAGTGGGTTATTTTTTAACTTATGGCGGACAATTTGAAAATTTACAAAAAGCTAATAGCAGATTAATGGTAGCTGTACCTGTTTCATTACTACTCATTTTTATGTTGCTTTATCTAACTTTTCATTCTTTTAAACAAGCAGTATTAATTTATACAGCAATACCAATGAGTGCTATTGGTGGCATATTTGCATTATTAATAAGAGATATGCCTTTTAGTATTAGTGCAGGTATTGGTTTTATTGCTTTATTTGGTGTAGCAGTATTAAATGGTATTGTGTTAATTGCTACTTTTAACCAATTAGAAAAAGAGGGTATTACCAATATTGTACAACGTGTAATTTTAGGAACAAAAGAAAGGCTTAGACCAGTATTAATGACAGCAACAGTTGCTTCATTAGGATTTTTACCAATGGCTATTAGTACAAGTGCTGGTGCAGAAGTACAAAAACCTTTAGCTACTGTTGTAATTGGTGGTTTAATTACTGCTACTATTCTAACACTTTTTGTATTACCATTACTATATATTATTTTTCATGCTAAAAATAAATTGCGTATGAAGTCGGCAATAATTATTATTATTTTATTATTATCATTTAACAAACAAGTATTTGCACAACAAAAAGTTTTAAAAAATGTAGATGAAGCTATTGAAATTGCTTTAGCAAATAATTTATCTATACAATCTGCCAACTTAACTATACAATCTGCTGAAAGCTTAAAAAAAACAGCAGGTGAGTTGCCTAAATTAGCTTTTACAACACAGTTAGGAAATTATAGTACCAACAAATTTGATAATGCTTTTCAGCTTTCGCAAACCATACCTTTTCCTAGTATTTTTAGTGCAAGAAAAAATTTATTAAAAGCTGAGTTAGCAAGTAAAAAAATACAACAAGCACAAACTATTAACGAGGTTAAAAATCAACTAAGAACTTACTTTTATCAAATTCAGTTTTTACAACACAACGAAGAAAAGCTAAGCTATTTAGATAGTCTTTATAAAATTTTTATAGACTTAGCAAAAGTTCGTGTTAAAACCGGTGAAGCTAAAAAAGTAGAAATTAATACTGCTTTTGCAAAAAGAGGAGAACTTAATTTATTATTAAAACAAAACAGGGCTTTTATTATTAATGCTTATCAAAGTTTGTATGCTTTATTGCAAACTAATGAGCCATTGTTGATAATGAATGATAAAAATTTTCAACCAATGCAATTAAGCAATATTATAGATAGTACAAGCATTGCACAACATCCTGCTATTAAAGCATTGTATCAAGAAGCATTAATTGCAGAACAAAAAATAAAAGTAGAAAAAGCAGAAGGCTTACCAGAATTTACATTTGGCTATACCAATCAATCTTTAATTGGCACTTATGATATTAATGGACAAAATGTTTATTACGATGCTAGTAAAAGATTTAGTTTTATTAATATAGGTATTGCTATACCACTAACATTTGGTGCCACTAAAGCAAGAATGAAATCTTTGGCTTACGAAAAAAAAGCTGCTGAAGCCAATGCAATGCAACAACAAAGAGAATTAACAGTTCAACTTAATAATGCATTAAGAATTTATCAGCAATATGTAGCACAATATCATTATTATCAAGAACAAGCATTAATTAATGTAGCAGAAGTAATAGCAGTAGCAGAACTAGGATTTAAAACAGGTAATATTGACTATAGTGAATATTTACATGCTTTAGAATTAGCTACAGAAACTCAATTAAATTATTTAAAAAGTATTGAACAAATTAATCAAAGCATTATTCAAATTTATTCATTAACTAATCAATAAAAAATGAAAAATATTAATTCAACATATAAAAACTTCTTTATTATTTTAGTTACTCTTTTACTATTTATTAGTTGTGGTAAAAAAAATACTACTCAAGAAAATATACATAAAGAAACTACTGAAGAAAAAGATACACATCAAGCTTCTAATGCAGTAATAGCAACACTTACAGCAGAACAAATGAAAGCTGTAAATATTACTTTAGGCAATATAGAAAAGAAAGAATTAACTGCTACCATTAAAGCAAATGGTATGCTAAGAGTGCCTAATAATTTTAAAGCAAATATTACTGCTCTTTATGGTGGTGTAATAAAAACAATAAATGTAGAAATGGGTAACTATGTTCGTAAAGGACAAGTAATAGCTACTATTACCAATATGCAGCTTATACAATTACAAGAAGAATATTTGAATGTAAATAATAAAATAATTTTAGCAGAGCAAGAATTACAAAGACAAAAAGATTTGAACGAAGGCAATGCAGGTATTTTAAAAAATTTACAAAGTGCAACTACCGAATTAAATATTCTTAAAACAAGAAAAACATCTTTACAACAACAGTTTCAATTAATGGGTATTCATACAAATGATATTAAACAAGGCAACATGCTTACTACATTAAATGTTGTAAGTCCCATTAATGGTGTTATCAGCAATATATTTTTAAAAATTGGTAGTTATATAGATATTGCATCGCCTGTTGCAGAAGTTGTAGATAATAATGCACTACACTTAGACTTAAATGTTTTTGAAAAAGATTTGCCTTTATTAAAAGTTGGACAAATTATACATTTTACACTTACTAATAATCCTGTACAAGAGTATGATGCTGTAGTGTATAGTATTGGTGCATCTTTTGAAAATGAAAGTAAAACCATATCGGTACATGCTAATTTAAAAGGCAATAAAAAAGGATTAATAGATGGTATGAATGTAACAGGAATTATAAGTTTAGATAATGTTACAACACCTGCTGTACCTAATGATGCAATTGTAGAAGCAGATGGAAAGTATTATGTTTTTGTACAAACTAATCAAGTAGCAGAAGAAGAACATCATCATGAAGATGAACACAATCATGCAGAAGACAATCATGCTCATGAAGCAACAGGTATGAGTTTTGAAAAAGTAGAAGTAATTAAAGGTGTATCTAATATGGGTTATACTTCTGTTACATTTGTAAAAGAAGTATCAGCATCTGCTAAAATTGTTACTAAGGGTGCATTTTTTATCAATGCAAAATTGAGTAATGTAACAGATGGACATCAACATTAATCAAATTTATTTAAGAAAAACCTCTAATAAAAAAGCCTCTTAAAAATTTAAGAGGCTTTAAAATATTTAGTACAATACTATTTATAGTGTGTAGCTATTTCTTTTGCTAATTCTACCATTTTATTTAAGCTTTCATCATTTAATTGTCCTTTCTTAAATTCAGCTAAAATATCTGGATATTTATTTTGCATTTCTGTTAAGAAATGGTCTTCAAAAGCTTTTACATTTTTAACAGCAACATCTTTTAATAAACCTTGTGTACCTAAGTAAATAATAGCTACTTGTTTTTCTACTGTAAATGGTGTGTATTGAGGTTGTTTTAAAATTTCTACGTTACGAGCACCTTTATCAATTACATTTTTTGTTGCAGCATCTAAGTCGCCACCAAATTTAGAGAAAGCTTCTAACTCACGATATAAAGCTTGGTCTAATTTTAATGTACCAGATACTTTTTTCATTGATTTAATTTGTGCATTACCACCAACACGACTTACAGAAATACCTACGTTAATAGCAGGACGAATACCAGCATTAAATAAGTTACCTTCTAAAAATATCTGTCCATCAGTAATAGAAATTACATTAGTAGGAATATAAGCAGATACGTCGCCAGCTTGTGTTTCAATAATTGGTAAAGCAGTTAAGCTACCACCACCTTTTACTAAATGTTTAATACTATCTGGTAAGTCATTCATATTTTTAGCTACAGCATCGTTAGCAATAACTTTAGCAGCACGTTCTAATAAACGACTATGTAAATAGAATACATCACCAGGATAAGCTTCACGTCCTGGAGGTCTTTTTAATAATAAAGATACTTCACGATAAGCTACAGCTTGTTTAGATAAATCGTCGTAAATAATTAATGCCGGACGACCAGTATCTCTAAAAAATTCGCCAATTGCAGCACCAGCAAAAGGAGCATAGAACTGTTGAGGTGCAGGGTCAGATGCAGAAGCTGATACAATAGTTGTATAAGCCATAGCACCATTATCTGTTAAGGTTTTCATTACACCTGCAACTGTACTTGCTTTTTGACCAATAGCTACATATATACAATAAACAGGCTGACCTGCTTCGTAAAATTCTTTTTGATTGATAATAGTATCTATTGCAATAGCAGTTTTACCTGTTTGACGGTCGCCAATGATTAACTCACGTTGACCACGACCAATAGGTATCATTGCATCAATAGATTTAATACCTGTTTGTAAAGGTTCTTTAACTGGCTCACGATAAATAACACCAGGAGCTTTACGTTCTAATGGCATTTCATATAACTCTCCTGTAATATGACCTTTACCATCAATTGGCTCTCCTAAAGTGTTAATTACACGACCTACTAAACCTTCACCTACTTGTATAGAGGCAATTTTTCCTGTTCTACGAACTTTTGCTCCTTCTTTAATTTCATTGCTTTCTCCCATTAATACTACACCCACATTATCTTCTTCTAAGTTAAGAGCAATAGCACGTACTCCATTTTCAAACTCTACTAACTCACCACTACGTACATTGTTTAAACCATATACACGGGCAATGCCATCACCCACTTGTAATACTGTACCTACTTCTTCTAAATCAGCACTTGCATTAAAGTTACTAAGCTGCTGCCTTAAAATGGCAGATATTTCATCAGGCTTAATGTTTACCATATTTGTTAATTATAAATATTTAAAAATCTTTCTTTTTTAATGTAGATAAAATTTGCTTTTATCTAATGTTTGGTATAAATATATTTTGAGCAAATTGTTTTTTTACATCTCTTAAATCTCTAACAATACTTGCATCAACTAAGTTATTATCAAACTCTAAAATAAAGCCACCAATAATATCTTTATTTACTATTGTTGTTAATTCTATATGTTCAATATTTCTTTCTCTTTTAATTCTTTGTTCTATTGCATTTTTAGTAGCCTCACTAATTTCTATTGCAGTAGTTAAAGATACTTTATGAATACCCTTCATAGCATTATACTCTTCTATAAAAGCATTTGCTATTTCAGGTAAGCTGCTTTCACGTCCTTTAGTTACTAATAGTTTAGTAAAAAGTTTTGTGATATCATTTACTTTACCTTCAATTACAGCATTTATAATTGTATCTTTTTTACCCGCTTTAATGATAGGGCTTTTTAAAAGATTACTAAAGTCTTTGCTTTGAGAGCATAAAGCATGCATATACTTCATATCTGTATATACATTTTCTAATTGATTTTTTTCAATAGCAATATCAATTAAACTCTTTGCGTATCTATGTGCTAAACGTGGATTCTGCATGATTTCAAAAGTTTTTCTCTTCGGCTACAATAAAAAATTAATTTAATTTTACTTCTTCTGCTAATTGTTTAATGTAGTTTTCTTGTTCTGCTTTATCGCTTAATTCTTTTCTTAATATTTTTTCGCTAATTTCTATTACAAGAGCACCCACTTGATTTTTTACATCAGTTAAAGCAGCATTTTTTTGTTGGTTAATGGCTATTTGTGCATCTGCAACAATTCTATCATATTCTGTTTTAGCTTTATCTTTTGCATCTGCTACCATTTTATCTGATTGTTCTTTAGCTTCTTTAATTAAAACAGCTCTTTCTTCTCTAGCTTTTTGTAATAAAGCTTCATTTTCGTTAGCTAATTGAGCCATTTCTGCTTTTACTTTTTCTGCTTTGCTTAAAGCTTCATCTATACCATCTTCTCTAGATTTAATAGCTTTTAAAATTGGCTTCCAAGCCATAGCTCTTAAAATAAAGAATAGTACAATAAAAGCAACTGTATTCCAGAAAAGTAATCCTATATCAGGTAAAGCCAATGGATTTATTTCTAATAGCATATAATTTTTAATTTATTTGTGTCAAATTTTTTAAAAACAAAATTAAAATTACAGGCTCTCCGCCTTGTGCTTTAAGCCTGTAAATTTTTTTAAGTAGGAATTAGCCGTTACCTAATAAAGCAACAACCACTGCAAATAATGCTACCCCTTCTACGAAGGCTGCAGCAACAATCATATTTGCACGAATTTCGTTTGCTGCTTCTGGTTGGCGTGCAATACCTTCTACTGCACCTTTACCAATTTGTCCAATACCAATACCAGCACCTATTGCTGCTAAACCAGCACCTATTGCTGCTACGCTTCCTACTACTGCACCTAATACCATGTTGTGTTGTTTTTAATTGTTAATAATAAAAAATTTTAGTCTTCATTATAATGAGGATCATGATCTCCTGCTGTATGATGTTCTTCTATTGCCATACCAATATACATAGAGCTTAATAAGGTAAAAATATAGGCTTGTAAAAATGCTACTAAGGCCTCAATTAAACCAATAAATACTGCAAATGGTACAGATATAGCCGATGCAAAAACTGTTTTAAAAATAAATATTAAACATATTAAGCTTAATACAAGTATATGTCCTGCTGTTACGTTGGCAAATAACCTAATCATTAATGATATTGGTCTTGCAAAAACACCAATTAATTCAATTGGAGCAAGGAATAATTTCATACCCCAATGCATTCCTGGCATCCAAAAAATATGCTCCCAATAACTTTTATTGCCATTTAAGTTTACTACTAAAAATACAATAATTGCCAATGCTAAGGTAAAAGCTATATTACCACTTACATTGGTACCACCTGGAAAAAATGGTATCATTCCTAAGTAGTTATTAATTAAAATAACAAAGAAAATAGTTAGTACAAATGGCATGTATTTAGCATAATGATGGCCAATATTTGGCTTTGCCACTTCGTCTCTTACAAAAAGTATAATAGGCTCTATAAAAGATTGTAACCCTTTTGGAGCAGATTTTTCGCCACGTTTTTTATAAGATTTTGCTACTGTAACAAATACTAATATCAAAATTGTCATTGATATAAATAATGCTGCTACATTTTTTGTAATAGAAAAATCCCAAACCTTACTACTTAATTCAGTATTAATAGTACTATCTGTATTTACTACTTTTAATTTTCCTTTAAAAGTTTGATAAGTATAATATTTACCTTGATATGCTTTTGGGTGATGGTGTTCATCCATTAAGTTAGCAGAAGAAAAACATTCTATACCCTTATCTGTATATAAAATTACAGGTAATGGCAATGATGTATGACCCCATAAATGCCAACTATGGTCATCTTGAATATGACCTAAAATAGTTTCTGTAACATTAAACTCTCCCTCATGAGTTTCTTGAGTATGAGCTGTATTATTATGTGTAGAATCTTGAGCTAACAAATTGTTAGAAAAAAGCATTGTAAGCATGCTGAAACTCAATACCAACAATGATTTTAAACTTCTAAACGCCATATCCATTTCCAAATTTGCCGCAAAGATAGGGGTATGTGTGTGAATAGAATAAATTAGCTATTGGAATTTCAAGAAATTTTTATCTTTCTGATATAGCTTATTGATATTGTTGTATAATTTGTGCTAATTGATTTGCCTGAACTACCCCTGCCTGACGCCATTTTATAGCATTTTGCTTAAATAAAATAAGGGTTGGTACTCCTTGTATTTGATAGTTAGCTGCTACCCCAGGATTTTTATCTACATCTACCTTTAATATAGTGATATTATTACCTAATTTTTGTTTTAGCTCTTCTAAAATAGGTTTCATCATTTTACACGGACCACACCATTCTGCAAAAAAATCTACCAAAACAGGTTTGTCTTGTGCAATAATGGCAGAAAAGCTATTAGGTTTTGCTGTTGCTTGCATCTTAATTATTTTACTTCTTGATAAGTAATATCCTCTACTTTATTTTTTGTTTGATGTGTATTATTAGTATAGCAATTACCTGCTGCACAGCCAAATGAAAAAATACCCATTGCAGCAAAATAAGCACCAATGAAAATACCCATCCATTGTTGTATCATAATAGATTGTGCTATTAATGCTATGCCTAATAATAAATACATTACTCTTCTAAAATTCCAGCCTGATAAAATTCTTTGCTTCATTAATTATTTATTTAAGATAAGATGAGTACATCCAAACTAATTTTTCTTGCTCACGAATATAATCACTCATTAAAGCATTAGTGCCTTCATCATTAGCATCTGCAGACATATTTAATAATGCTCTTTGTTTTACTAATAATGTTTGTAATGATTGTAACACTAATTCTACTGCTGGGTTTGCTTTAGTAATATTTTTACCACTTTTAATAGAAGATGTTTTAATATAATCTTCAAAAGTATGTAGTGGCGTAACTCCTAATGTAAGTACACGTTCTGCTACTTCATCTATTTTTTGAAATAAATTAGTATAAAGCTCTTCGAACTTTAGATGTAATTCAAAAAACTTTTCGCCTTTAATATTCCAATGCAGCCCTCTGGTATTTTGATAAAAAACCATATAATCTGCTAAAAGCTCATTTAACTTAGTAGCAAGTTTTTCGCTTTTCTTTTTATCTAATCCTATTAAGTTCATAAAAGTAAATTTTAATGATTAAGAAATTTTATTTCTAAGACTCATCCATCCACCACCATTATACACTTCTGAAAAACCATTAGACTTTAAAATACTTTTTGCAGAAGCACTTCTCATACCACTTGCACAACAAGTAATTACAGGTTTATCTTTTTTAATTTTAGAAAGATTAGCTGAAAGATTTTGAAGTGGAATATTGACAGAGCCTTTTATACAGCCTGATTGATATTCTCCTTTAGTACGTACATCAATTATTTGTGCACCATTACTCATTAGTTCTTTATAATTTGCTTTAGGCCCTAAGCCTAATAAATTTTTAATTAATTGTAACATGCTGATTTTTTAGTTTACTAAAATATTTTTTACATCTTGCCAACCTCCACCATTTTCGCATTGAATACCTACACTTGAAAGAAAGGCAGTTGCTTGAGCACTCCTCATACCACTTGCACAACATAAAATAATTGGTTGGTTCATTTGTTTTATTTCTTCTACACGATCTTGAATTTCGTTTAAAGGAATATTAATACTTTCTGCTATACAGCCTCCACAATATTCTTCTGGAGTTCTTACATCAATAATAATTTTATTAGTTTTCATTTTGTTCTTTTTTTATTGGTTGTTTATTAAAGCTAGAAAAAATTAGAGCACCCATTAAAGCACCATAAACTGTACTGTTTATTGGTTTAGAAGTAATGGCACAAGTACCACTATTGCAGCCTACAAAATAATAATATGCATAACCTGCAATGCTACCTAAAACAATGCCTATAAGGGTAAGTTTATATTTTTGAATAAATTGGTTCATTTAGTTAAGTTGTGTTGTTGTTACAGCTTGTGGCTGATTATTATAAATTTCTACTCCATTAAAAATTATTTGCCAAGTTACAGGCATAATTTTTTTAAGCATACTACTTACGCCACAAATTTTTTCTTGCGATGTAGTAATAGCATCAAAAGCTGCTTGTTTATCTTCTTCGTTACCTTTTATTTCATAAATAATATGTGCTGCTACATATTCTATAGGTTGTTGTTTGCTTATTTCGCCACTTACTTTAATGTTTAAATCATTTAACTGTTTTCCTTGCTTACGCAATAAAGCAATAACATCCATACCTGTACAACCTGAAAGTGCTGTAAGTACAAAAGGTTTTGGAATAGGACCATTATTTTCGCCTCCTGCTCTTTCTGGTGCATCCATAATAATTGTATGATCATTTACTAATGCATTAAACTGCATTTTACCCATCCATTGCGATTCAATTTCGTGTTTCATAATATATAATTTTTATTGTTTTAATTATTGAAACACAAAAGTGATACATTATTTTTTGCTAGATAGTGACATTGGTCACAAATCCTTTAATAGTTTTATTTGATTACGATAAAGCAACACTTTATTATCATGCTCTAATTTTTTTAATAGCCTAGATATCACTTCTCTTGAAGAAGCCATTTCATTAGCAATTTCTTCGTGAGAAAGATTGATGAGTGTAGAGTTAGTAGCTTTTGCTTTTTCTTTTAAATAATTGATAAGTCTTTCATCTAATTTTTGAAATGCTAACTGATTAATGGTATTTAATAATTCATTAAATCTGTGTCTTATAGTTTTCATTACAAAACTTTTCCAAGTAGGATAAAGAGAAAGCCATTGATCCATTTTATTGATAGGAATTGCTAAAAAAGTAGCATCGGTTTCTGCAGTTGCTTTTATTTCGCTAGGATATTGTTGCATGCAACAAGTAAATGTCATTGCACAACTTTCGTTTGCATGAACATAATAAAGTAGTAATTCTTTTCCTGCATCATCTGCTCTAGAAATTTTTAAAATACCTGTTAATAATAGTGGAATTACTCTTACAGTTTGTCCAATATCTAATATTGTATTGCCTTCTTTTACCTCAATGATGTTAGCAACTTTTTCTATTTCAGTAATTAACTCTGGCTCAAAAATATTTTTAAATTTTTCGGCAATCATCATGTTACAAAAGTAACAAAAGAAGCTTAGTAATAAGTGTTTTAAAAGATTATTGTATTTAGCTTAACAGTTATTTTTTAAGTGTTGTGCACTTGCTTCTAAAGCAGTATAAAATTCTTCACCATATTTTCTAATAATAGCTTCTTTTAAAAATATATATACAGGCATTTTAAGTTTTTTGCCTAATGCACAAGCAGCTTTACATAAATCTTCTCTTGGCTCATAATTTACATACTCTAAATCTTTATCTAATTTACTTACAGAAATTTTTATAGGAAATAAATGACAGCTTAATGGCTTTTTCCATTTTACTTTTCCATCGTTATAAGCTTGTTCAAAAGCACAATGAATAATACCTTTTTTATCTTTATTAGCATAAACACAAATACCACCATTGATAGTTGGTGTAACCCAGCCAAACTCTTTATCAAAAACAAATAATCCTTGTTTTTCTATTTCTTTAATTCCTTCTTTTGTTAAGTAAGGCAGAATAGTTTTATAATATTTTTCTACTTCTTTTTTTTCCCAATTTTCTAAAGGTGCTCCAGCATCTCCATCTTCGCAACAACCACCTTTGCATTTATCTAAATCGCAAACAAATTGTTCTTCTAACACTTCATCGCTGATAAGTTTGTTATCAATAACTATCATAAATTTTTTTATTAAACATTAAACTACAAATTCAAATTTTTCTCCATCAAATAATCCTTTATCGCTCAACTTTAAATAAGGAATTACTAATAGAGCCATAAAACTTAATGTCATAAATGGAGCTGCTAAAGTGCTACCTAAATCTGTTTTAGTCATTATATCAATATTAGTATAATCGTTAGCCACTTTATAGCCATCTTCTGCACTCATTAAACCTGCAACAGGTAAGCCTACTACCATTTCTTTTGTATGGCTTACAGCACTTACACCACCCTTTTCTTTTATCACTAAATTAATTGCATTGGCTAAACTTTCATCATCGCAACCAACAGCTACAATATTATGACTATCGTGTGCAACAGATGATGCTAATGCTCCTTTTTTTAGTCCAAAATTTTTAATAAAACATTTAGCAATTGGTGCATTAGCGTAACGATTTACTACTACCATTTTTAAAATATCATTCTTTACATCGCTTACCCATTCATTATTTTGTTGTAACCCTTGTAATAATAATTTATTAGTAATTAACTGTCCATCTAAAGCTTCTATTACATAAATTTTATTATCTACATGAGGATATTCATTTGTTAAAACCTTTAATTGAGCTGCATTTATCAATTGACAATTAAACTGATTAATGGGTTGTACAGCTACTGATTGTATAAATGATTTTCCGTTTTCGGCTACTTTAATTCCATTAATATAGGTTTGAAGAATTTGAAAACTTTTTAAATCTTGTGCTACAACAAAATCTGCATCATCGCCAACTCTTAAAAGCCCAACTTTCATTTTATAATGT
>CAUJDL010000064.1 GCA_963169635.1 Bacteroidota bacterium | reverse complement strand
AAACTTCTAAAATATTATTAAATTCTTTTGGTACTTCCATCATTGGTGCATGACCACATTTATCTATAAAATGCAATTCGCTGTTAGGGATTAATTTATTAAACTCTTGTCCTACAAATGGAGGAGTAATAGTATCATTATTTCCCCAAACTAATAAAGTGGGTTGTTGTATTTGGTTTAATTCTTCTCCAAGATTATTACGAATTGCACTTTTAGCTAAGGCAATAATTTTTATAACTTTTAATCTGTTATTAGTAATTTCAAAAACTTCATTAACTAATTCTTCAGTAGCCATTGCAGGATCGTAAAAAGTAAGTTCAGTTTTTTTACGCATATATTCTCTATCACCTCGTTTAGGATAACTATCGCCCATGCCATTTTCAAAAAGTCCACTACTACCAGTGAGTGTTAATGTTTTTATTTTTTGAGGATGTTTTAATACATGCACTAATGCTACATGACCACCTAAAGAATTACCTAATAAATGAATATTATTATAACCTCTTGCTTCTATAAACTTATGTACAAATTTTTGTAAGCCACCAACAGTTGTATGAAAAATATCTAAATCGAACAAAGGTAAAATAGGCACTATAACTTTATGTGTTTGTTTAAAGTGTTCTACCAAATCTGCAAAATTGCTTAATGCACCAAACAGCCCATGAAGTAATAATAAAGGTTCGCCTTCTCCCTCTTCTATAAACTTAAATTTATCTTGTTGATGCAGGGTATAACTCATATAATTTGTTTCTTTTTTTTGTAGTCAAGCTTATTACAAATAAAAAGAAAAAGTGTAATAATTGCATTGACAATATAAAATTTTGTGCAGCAGTTTTTATGAACCTCTGCTAAGTTATATTAAATGTAACTATTTTTTTTATTTTATTACCAACTGATTTTTTTTAAACCTAATTTATTCCGTATTTCAATCATTAATTATTGTCAAACTTTTATTAGCAATCAATATTACAGCAAATAAAAAAGTGCTTGATGAAAGCACTTTTAAAAATATATTCATAATAAAAGAAGTAGTTATTAAGATACAATTTCCCAGAAGCCCATTTTTTCGTATTTAGCAATTCTATTATTAATGCGTTCTTGATAATCTATATTTTTAAACTCGTTAATTGCATTAATAATATGTTGTTTTAAAATTTGTGCAGCACCATCATAATCCCAATGTGCACCACCATCTGGTTCTGGTACAATTTCATCTACTAATCCAAAGCCTTTCATATCTGTAGCTGTAAGTTTTAATTGCTCTGCAGCAATTTCTTTTTTATCCCAACTACGCCATAAAATAGATGAGCAACTTTCTGGAGAAATTACAGTGTACCAAGTATTTTCCATCATCAGCATTTTATCGCCAACACCAATACCTAAAGCTCCACCACTAGCACCTTCACCAATAATTACACAAATTACAGGCACTTTAAAGCGTATCATTTCATAAATATTTCTTGCAATAGCTTCACCTTGTCCTCTTTCTTCTGCTTCTAAACCAGGAAAAGCTCCTGGTGTATCTATTAATGCAACAATAGGTTTATTAAATTTTTCTGCTAATCTCATTAATCTTAATGCTTTTCTATAACCTTCTGGATTAGCCATACCAAAATTTCTTAATTGTCTTGTTTTGGTATTAGTACCTTTTTGTTGTCCAATAAACATAACAGTTTCGCCATTTAATTCAGCAAAACCACCAACCATTGCTTTATCGTCTTTTACATTTCTATCGCCATGAAGCTCTAAGAAATTAGTAGTCATTTTTTCAATATACTTTAAAGTATATGGTCTATCAGGATGCCTACTTAATTGCACTCTTTGCCAAGGGGTAAGATGTTGAGTAATATCTTTTCTTTTATCTAAAATAGATTGCTCTAACTGAAGTAATGTATTACTATAGTCTATCTTAGGATTTTTATCTGCCAGCTTTTTTGTTTGTTCTATTTGTTCGTATAATTCTTTTATTGGCTGTTCAAAATCCAAAAATTGTCTATTGGGATATTGTGGCATACAGTTAAAATTGGTTTGTAAAAATAATGCTTTGAGCGTTTGTAAGTATCAAAATTAATTTTTAAACTAAATTATGGTGTTTTATCTATTGATTATTTGCAAAATAAGTAGATGAAATTAAGTAAAACAATTTAAATTATTGATAAAAATAAATATAACATCTACTATTTATTTATTAGCTTAGATATATTATTTTCATCAATAAACTATTAACTATGAGTAATTTAATTAAAGAGTTTAACGACTATCGTACAAGAATGAATGAGGTTTTATTAAGTAAAAATAATTTAGTAATTAAAAGATTATGGAATTTAGATACTAATACTTACGAAGAAGGTGCATTAGACAAAAAAACAAAAGAGATGTTAGGATTAGTTGCAAGTATGGTATTAAGATGTGATGATTGTATAAAATATCATTTAGGAAAATCTTACGAATTAGGTGTAACTACAGAACAATTATATGAGGTATTTGCAGTAGCCAATATTGTTGGTGGTACAATAGTAATACCCCATACAAGAAGAGCAGCAGAATTTTGGGAAGAATTATTAAAAGGTTAATGAATTATTTTAAGCAGTATGCAGATTAAAATATTTATTATAAATAATACCTAAAATTCCACCAATTAAGCAACCTATAATTGCACCAATACATACATCAATAGGGTAGTGTACACCTACATAAACTTGAGCATAGCAAATACTGGCAGCCCAAACTATGAATAAATAAGACCATTTTTTAAAAGCATGTTTTAAAGTAATAAAAACAAATATGGCTGCTGTAAAATGATTTACTGCATGAGATGATGGTAAGCTAAAACTTGATGGGCAATAATTTAATAATAATTTGCCACCATTAAGTTGTATAAATGTATCGCTGCAAGGCCTTATTCTGCCAAAAAGATTTTTTAATAAATTGCTACTTATTTGGTCTGATAATGTTGCTACTATTGCAATTGCTAATATCCAAGGAATAGATTTTTTACCATAATTAATAATTACAAATAGAAGTATAAATAAATAAAGAGGCAACCATGTAGTAGCATCTCTATACCATGGAAGATTAGTATCTAAAAAATCATTTGTCCATTGAGTATTTATTTTTAGAAAAAGTTTTTTATCAACTTTATCTAACAATTGAAAAAGTTCATTGATAAAAGCTACAATCATTATTGTAAAGATAATAGCAGAAGTATAGAAAAAATAATATTGTTGTTACAATAAATTTTTCTTGTTTGTTTACCTAGATTTTAGCCAACTTCTTGGATTAAGAAAATTTCCTTTATCGTTAGCCACCATAAATAATAAAGACTCTTCTCCATCTGTACTAAAACCTGAGTGTCCTAATACTGTACCAGCTTTTACTTCTTGATCTTTTGAAACGCTAATAGAAGATAAATGGCTATAAACAGTTAAATATTTTCCATGTCTAATAATTACAGCTTGGTCGCCACCATAATCGCCTACATAAGTAACTTTTCCATTAGCAACAGATTTTACAGAAGTACCTTTTGGTACAGCAATTTCTATTCCATCGCTTTTACCTTGTAATTTATCTGTAACTTGATATTCGCCAAAAGGAATGATAACAGTACCTACACTTACAGGCCAATTTAAATTTCTTTTTTCGAAATTGATAGACATTTCTAAACCTTCTTCTGTACTTTCTAAAACATTATAAGTTCTAGTACTATTATTAGTACTTGCCATTTCATTAACATCTGCATTATTTGTAACATTAGCAGTAGTAGTAGATGATGAAGGCGAAGTAGTTTTTGTATTATTATTACGAGCTGTTGCTGTTTTTTTAGCTTCAGCTTCTGCTTTTTGTTTGGCAATTCTTGCTGCTTTTTCAGCTTCTGCTTTTTCTCTAGCAATAATAGCTGTAATGGTGTTTTTCATTTGCAGCCTTTGCTTTTCTTTTTTTCGTATTAAAGAAGTTACTTCTTTTTCTTGCCCTTTAAAGCCTTTAACTACATTATCTTGTTGTTTCTTATCTTCTTCTAAATCTTGTAACTGTGTTTTTTGTGTAGCTAATACTTGACTTTGTTCGCTTTTATAAACAGTAAGTGTACCAATTTTTTGTTGTAATACTTCTTGTGTTTTTACAATATTACTTACCTGTGTTTCTCTTAATCTTCTATAACTTTTTAGGTAAGTAACTCTTTTAAGTGCATCATTAAAACTTGTAGCAGAAAATAAAAAGTTTAAGAATTGATAATTACTTCTGTTTTTATAAGCAAAAGCAATACTTCTGGCATATTGTTGTTTTAAAGTATCTAATTCTTTTTTCATTCTATAAATTTCTAAATTGCTTTGATAAATATTTTCATCTAACAATCTTACTCTTTTAGTAATGGTATTAATAAGTTCTTCTCTTGCAGCAATTTTTCGTCTGATAGAAGCAATTTGTGATAATGATGCTTTTTTATTTTTTTGAATATTGATTAAACTTTGAGAAAGTTCATTAATTTCTTTTCTTAATTGTTCTTCTTTTTTTTGTAAGTCTTCTTTGGTAGGTTGGCTTTGTGCATGTGCAGATATACCAACTATTAACACTATTAATAATATTGCTTTTTGTAGTATTTTTTTACCTAAATATTTTTTTAAGAAGTACATATCAAATACGTTTTTCATACATAGAATTTCTGATACTGATACAAAAACTTATCATTTTACATAATTGTAAAAAAATAAATTTTATTTTGTAAAAGCCATAAGTAGTTAAAAAAAGTAAATATTCTTTCTAATGTGCAAAAGTTTACACTGTAATGGGGTAAAACTACAAGAAATGTGCAGAAGATTTATTGCTTCTTGTAATTTTTAGGAATATTAAACACATACGTTAAAGGCTCGTTAAATACATATTGTTTAAAATCTAACCAAATATCTAATTTAGATTTTTCAGATACAGAAATTTTTCTTTGAGTAGAAAAAGTATAGCCAAATAAAGTTTCATAATTATTATACGTCATATTACAAGTTCTGTTTTTTAAAATATCTATATCATCTAACTTGCTATGTAAAATTTTTAAATTGCTTTTATCAAAAGAGATAAGGTGTTTAAATAAATTGCCCATCATTAAAATAGAAAATTTATCGCCACCATCTCTATAAGAAATTATATTGCTATCTAAATAAATAGGGTTGCCAATTAAAATATCTTGTATGGTATAATAATCAAAAGGAATTGATGTTAACTCTTGTAAATATTCAAAACTTCTGTATTGAACAATTTTATCTAATTTATTTAAAACAGTAATACTGTCTTTGGTAATTTTTGCTACAAAACCCTCTTTAGTAATACCTAAAAAACTGCCTACTAATCTTAAATAAATGACACTATCTTTTTGCATATATACAAAAGCTGTAAACTTTTTACTATCAGAAGGGCTTTCATAATCTACCTTAATTTTAGCATAAAAAGTAGTAAAATTTATTTTTTCTTGAGATACATCTTTTAAAATATTTTTTACAATAGCTACCGAATCTACATTACTATCTTTTGTAATGGTAACTACATGTGTAGTATCTTTTTTTGTTATAGCTGTTTGTATAGGCTGAACTTTTTTAGTAGTACTACATGCTTGTAAAATCAATACTATTAAAACTAAATAAGCTACATTTTTTTTCATTGGGCAAAATTATTGTTTTCCTGTATGTCCAAAGCCACCATCTCCTCTTAAAGTTTCATTAATGGTTTGTACAGGTATAAGTTGTACTTGCTCTACTTTAGCAAAAATCATTTGTGCAATTCTATCTCCATGTTGTATAGACACTGCTTGGTTAGATAAGTTTATTATAATTATTTTTATTTCTCCTCTATAATCAGCATCTATAGTGCCAGGTGTATTTAAGCAGGTAATTCCTTGTTTAATAGCTAAACCACTTCTTGGACGAATTTGTGCTTCGTAACCTTCAGGAATTTCTACAAATAAACCTGTAGGTATTAAAGTTCTTTCTAAAGGTTGTAAAGTAATAGTAGTATTTATGTTTGCTCTTATATCCATACCAGAAGCACCACTTGTAGCATAATGAGGTAATGGATTTGTAGAAGTATTAATAATTTTAATGTTCATTTTATAGTTTAAAAAAAGTTTTGAAGAAAATTTTTAAATCTAAACTAAAACGCCAATTGTTAATATAAGCTATATCTGTAGTTACTCTTTTCTGGATATTAATTTTATTTTGTTCTACATCTTCTACATCGCCACGTAATCCATTTATTTGTGCAAGTCCTGTAATACCAGGTTTTATTAATAATCTATCATTAATATTCTCTACATATTCGCTATACATTTTATGAAATAATACAGCATGAGGTCTAGGACCAATGATAGACATATCTCCCTTAATTACATTGATAAATTGAGGTAATTCGTCTAAATTAAATTTACGAAGAAAAGCACCCACTTTTGTTACAGGTGTTGTATAGCTTAATGGTAAAGAGTCTTTATCTAAAGAGCTTTTATTAGCATATAAAGTTCTAAATTTATAGCACTTAAAAACTTTGCCATTTAAGCCAATTCTTTCTTGTACAAATAATGCAAGACCTTTAGTTTCTAATTTAATGGCTAATGCAATAAGAGGGTATAACCAAGAAAAAATAAAGAGAAGGAAAAAGAAAGCAATAACAAAATCGAACAAACGCTTACTAATATTACCATTAATTTGCAAGGCTTTTAATTGCAAATGTTCATTAGTAAAAAATTGATGATTTATATGTTCAGATAAGTTATTTTTACTCACTGTTATTTTTTAACAGGCGTAAAAATATTGGTTTAATGATATTAAGAATATTTTTTTTGGGAAGAATATATTTGTGTTAGTAAAAATAAATTTTAATAGGCATTTTTTTCGCCTTTTATCATATTAATTACTGTTTGAAGAATTATTTGAAGGTCTAGTAAAAAACTCCAATTTTCTATATACCAAATATCAAAATCTACACGTTTTTGCATTAAACTTGGGTCTTCTGTACTTCCTCTTAATCCATGAATTTGTGCCCAACCAGAAATACCAGGTTTTACTAAATGTCTAAGACTATAATTATTTACAATAGATTTAGACATAAGATTTAAAGGTGTAGGGTGTGGTCTAGGACCAACGATAGACATTTCGCCTTTTAAAACATTAATAAATTGTGGTAATTCGTCTAAATTAGTTTTACGTAAAAATTTACCCACTTTAGTTACTCTTTTATCATTTTTTACAGCTTGTTGATAAACGCCATTTTCATCTATATCTTTGGAAGAGGTATTCATAGATCTAAATTTATAACAAGCAATTTTTTTGTTATTAATACCCCATCTTTCTTGAATAAAAAATACAGGACCTTTAGACGATAATTTTATACTAAGAATAATGATAGGAAATAACCAAGAGAATATACATACAAAAAGAAATAATGAAAATACAATATCAAAAACTCGTTTAAAAAATCTTAATTCTGCATCGTCTAAAGGAATATTTCTTATTGTAATAATTGGAATATTGCCAATTGTAGATACAGCAACATTTTGAGAAAGATTAAAATAATCTGGAATAATTTTTACACGAATAGCATTATTATCGCTAATATCTACTATTTGTTTTATTTTATCTGCAGCAGTATTAGGTAAAGCTACAACAACTTCATCGATATGTTTTTCGGATAAAATTTTTTCGAAGTCTGCAATTTTTCCAAGATATAATCCATTTAAATTGCTTTTTATTTCATCATCTACAAAACCCTCTACTTTATAGCCCAATTTATCATTGCCATATACTAATTTATAAAAATCCATACCTAAATCTCCTGCACCTGCAATTAGTAATTTTGTTTGTACTTTATCTTTATAATAGGTAGTTGCATAAAACCAACGTGTAAAATATTTAGCTAATGGTAAACTTACAAACTCTAATACAGCAAAAGCAAACATAAAATATTTAGCATCTAAAGGATTTCTTGAAGCAAAGAATAAAGCAATAACCATAAAAGTGGTTTGTACTATGATTGTTTTTAATACAGTAACAATTTCTTTAGATAAGCTTCTAGAAAGAAACTCATCATATAAATAAGTTACTTGTGCTGCAAAATACCAGAATGCAGCAGCATAAACATATAATACAAAGCCTCTTAAAGACAAACCAGCACCACTATAAGGAAAAATTGCTTTAGCAGTAAAATAGCATAAAGTAATAATTAAAATATCAATTACTAAACGAGATATGTAATGTGAGCGTTTCAAATTGTAAAAATAAATTTATTATAAACCGTAAGAAATACCAAGTCTAAAAGTTACATCTTTCATTGTTGGTCCTGCTTCATAATTTGTTGTTGTATTTGCTATTAACAAATTAATTCTGCAAGATTGTATCCATTCATATTGCAAACTTAAACCAAGTTGTGTTTGATTAAAAAGTTTATCAAATAAAAAAGGAGGTTGTGGCTCTGCCTCATATTGTTGTACTAAAGTACCAGACCCACCTTTTCTTATTTTTTGTAACCATGTTTTAAGTTTAAGTTTTGCTATTGGTGTATATTTTATAAAAGCATAAATTCTATCTGCATTATTACCCATCCAATCTCCTAAAGCATAATTATTATTAGTATAAACTTGTGCAGGAACTAAGTTGTTATAAACAAATGGGTTTATATGTACATACTCTGCACCTAATGTTAAATATTTTAAACCAACATCTGTAATATTTGCACCAATGGTATAACCTAATTGGTTTCTTCTTTTTTGCTTATTAAAAATTTTAGATAGCCTTATTTCGTCTATAAAAACTGATGAGTATAAATGAGTGTTTTTAATATGATTTCTTGAACTAAGTTGTATAAAAAACTGACCATTACCACCAGAACGAATATTTGTATTACTGATATAATGATCGTATCCTTTAAAAAAATTGATAGGAATTAGATAACCAATATCAAACTTATCGCTATATACCATAGATTCTCCTACAGAAACTTTTAAACCTTTTAATGGTGTTATTGTAATACTATGGTGTGCAATAAATTTTGGGATATACGTTATACGTTCACTACCATAAACACCAGAACCTGTACCATAAGTTGCATTAGAATCTATTTGGTTAGACATTAGCCAACCATGCATATAATTAAAGTGTAACCATTTAAATGGATAATAATCTAGCTTAATATATGGATATGATGGAGCTTTATCAGATAAAATAATATTACCAGATTGAGCATAACCCCAAATCATATTATCTTTTCCAATAGATAGTTGTCCATTATGCCATTGATAATTGATATTAAAATTTAGCTCTCCATAGTTTAATTTTTTATTAGCTAAAATGCCACCAGCTCTTCCTTTTAATGGTGTAAATCCTTGAGCAATATCAATAGTATCGCCTGTTTCGGTAATATCTCTGTAAAAAAAGTTAAAACCAATTTGCTTACTTAATTTCCCATACATTCTTATACCACCAAAATATTGTGTAAAATTTTTATCTGCATATTTTCCTGTACTAAAGCCTACAACAGGGTCTATAGCTAAAAATTTATTTCCTTTACTAATGTAAAATGCTTTTGGCCTGTTTAAATAATTTTTATCAAACAGTTTTATTTTATCTTCATGATAAGTTTTATCAATTAAAAAATCATTGATATAAAATGTAAGTTCTTTTTTTTCTGTATTATTTAATAAGTGATGTTTAGTTTTTACAGAATCAAGTAATTGAGCAATTGTTGTTCTGTCTAATGGTAAAATATAATCATCTATATTAATTATTCCTTTTTGAGCCATTCTATATAAATAATCATATGCTTGATGGTTGGTGGGTTCTATAATTTGTGCAAATGATGTTTGTACACACCATATAAAAATGAATAGGAGTATTATTTTTTTTTGTATCATAAAAAAGTAAACTAAAATAAGAGAGCAATAATAAAAATTATTCTATGTATAATGGATGATTAATTGTTTTAATTTAATTATTTATAACTTTACCCACTATGAGTTTAGTGGATTTAATAAAAACCGAATTTAATAAAATTCCTAAATCTATTGTTAGGTTTTCATTAAAAGCTTTAATACTTTTTATAGCATGGCAAATTATTTATACAAAATTACTTTTACCAGACAGAATAATTGATAAACCATTATCTTTTTTTACAGGAAAAACAGCTGCAGTTTTATTAAATTATATTTATGATGTAAAAGATATTCATACTAGAGAGGTTTTATATCATGAAACTTATGATGGTGTAAAATTTACTTATTTAAAAACAGTATTGTACTGGGGAAATGATAGATTAATAGGTATTGCAGATGCTTGTAATGGGTTAAGTTTATATGTACTTTTTTTAGGTTTTATTATTATTTATCCTGCAAGAGTAAAGTTTAAATTACTGTTTAGTATAAATGGGTTAATAATTATTGTTATTGTAAATATTTTAAGAGTTGTTGGATTAATAATTTTAGCACATAAATATGCATCATTTTTTCCTTTTGCTCATCATTACTTATATAAAATAATTACTTATGCAGTAGTTTTTGGCTTGTGGGTTTGGTTTATTAAAATACAAGAAAAAAAGTTAAATAATGCCTAAGCAATTTTGGAGAGGTCTTATAATTGTTGTAATACTTTATACTATATATTATATAAGTTTTATAGAAACTAAATATTTGTACATAAATGTTCCAAGAAAATTAAGGCATCTTATTGCTTTTGTACTTTTATTTAGTGTATATATTACTGGTGTATATCATTTAACCTTTAAGCAAGCAAGTTGGATGAAATCTTTATGGCATTTTATACATATTGGTGGATTTATTATACTAGTATTCTTTGGTTTATATGATTGGATAATAAGAGAGTTGCCATTAGGTATTAAATTAACTTTAATAGATATTAATGAGTTTTTGATAGGGCCAACATTATATGTTGTAATGGCGATATTAGATAAGTTTTTTGTGAAGCAAAAAGGAAATAATATTTAAGGTAATATTTTTTTATTGAACAATTTTTTTAGCAAAAACTTTTTGTTTTATAATTAAAGGAAAAAATTTAGGAGCTTCTATAAAGTATCTTCTAAACATTCTTTTGGGTTCTTTTATAAATCTATACAACCATTCTAAGCCATTTTTTTGCATCCATAATGGAGCTCTTTGTATAAGGCCTGCAGAAACTTCAAATGCACCACCAACACCAATAGCAATATTTACATTTAGTTTATCAAAGTTTTCATAAATCCAATAATCTTGTTTAGGTGCAGTTAAGCTAACCCATAATATATGTGGTTTATATTCATTTATTAATTGAATCATTTTTTGATTTTCGTAGTCAGAAAATTTTTCTGCAAAAGGTGGAGAATAAACATTGCCAATTTTAATTTGAGGATATTGTTTTTCGAAATATTCTTTTAAAGACTGAGCAACACCTTCTTTAGCACCTAATAAAAACATTTTAATATCTTTATTAGCAACATTTTTTGCATATTCAGGCAATAAATCTAAACCAGTAACTCTACCTTTTAATGGAGTTCCTAAAAATTTAGCAGCCCATAAAAGTGGTACACCATCACATAAAGTTAAATTTGCAGAATTATATATTTCTTTTAAATAGTTATTATTATTAGCCCATAATACACAATTTACAGGTGTTACACATACTCTTATTTTTTTTTGTTGTTCAATAATTGTATTAAAATAATCAATTGTTTCAAGAAGATTAATATTGCTTATACCAATTGGTCCAATTAATTTTTTTTCTACTGTATCTTGCCAATTCATTTTTAATTATAAAGTATAAAGGTTACAATAAATTTATTTAAACCCACCAAGTAATAAATTATAAATTCTATATTTTATTCTTTGATATAAGGAATGTTGTTTAAGAAATTGAGTAGTTATTTGTTTGTTTAAAGATACTTGACTATTAAAATTAAATGATGTTAAATTGCCATTATCAAGTATTGTTTTAAATCTGCTAACTTTTTGCCATGCTGTATGTGTTGCATATTTATCATTCTCTAACCCTATATTAATTACTTTAGATAAAGCAGGATAAACAGTATAAAGTTGTTTATTAAATTGATGAAAGTAAAATCGAATAGCCCATGAGTCAATTTTATTTTGCATTTGACTGTCTAACATACTAGATAAATCAGACCCCATTTTATTAAATTGTTTTCTTTGTTGTTGATTATTTTTAAAGTTATTGTATTCACTTACTTTCCAATCAATTTCACTCCATCTGTTTTTCCAAGTAGCCCAACCCCAAGAAGCACCTCTTTGTGTAAAATAAACTTCATTATCTAATAAACCTTTTATTGGCATAGTAAAACCTGATATAGATAATACATTTAAATAACTTTCATAATACTCAAGAGCTTTATTCATAAATAATAAAAAATTGGTAGAAAGTATTAAATCATCTTCTAAAACAATTACTTTATCATATTTATTAATAACAGCTGTAACACCCTCAATAATTGATGTAGCTAAACCTTTATTTTTTTCTGCTTCTATAATTGTTATACTCTTAAAGCCTGTAATAGTTTTTAAATAATCTCTTATTTTATTTATTTCATTAGCATCTTTAGCATATTTAGGAGCATCTGAATAAATAAATACATCACTTTCGGTAGCTAAAATATTTTTTTGTAAAGAAGAGATTAATGATTTTAAAGAATCTAACCTAATGTAAGTAAATATTAATATAGGAGCATTCATTTTTTAGTAAATAATTTTTTTTTGAGAAGGAAAACAAATACTCTTACAGTATCTATCAAAAAATATAAAATTCCTAAGGAAGTATTTTTAATTGCAAACTTGTATCTTACTTTTAAATTAAGTGGCGATTTAATAGAAAAGAAAACATGTTTAAGATATGAAAAATTAAATTTTATATTATTAAAATCTGTACCTGTTTCGTTAGCATGACTTAGTACATAAATATTTGGATGTAACAATAATTTATATCCTGCTTTTTGGGCTCTTACAGAAAAATCTTCATCTGCAACATATTGCGGAAAATTTTTTTCATCGTATAAGCCTACTTCATTAAAAGCAATTAAAGGAATTAATACACCACGACCAGGAAGCAAATCTGTATGAATAATTTTATTGTATAATTTTAAATTAGCATAAGAATTATTAAATTTTTGTGCAGCAATTGGAGTAACTTTTGCAATAGCTTTGTTCCATGCAAGCCCACTAAATAATAAATGCTCTTTATTATTAATATCTAAAGCAATTGAGCCAATAATGCTTTTAGGATAAAGAGTTATTAATGAAATAAATTCGGTTAAATAATTATTTTCAATAATTAAATCATTGTTTAAAGTAAGTATATAATCTTCTAAAATATTTTTACTTACTTGCTGTACATATTTAATACCCAAATTTGTAGCTCCAGCCCACCATAAATTTCCATCACCTTTTAAAATAATAGTTTCAGGAAAGTTTTGTTTAATCATATCTTCAGTATTATCTGTAGAGCCATCATCTACAACAATTACAGTAAAGTTTTTATATAATTGTTTAGCTAAATGTTGAAGACATTGAAAGGTGAGTTCTTTTCTATTATAAACAGGAATTACAATATAGATCATTAATAACTAATAAATTAAAAATCTGAAGAAGTAAGGAAAAAATATTTATCTATGATTTTTCTTTTTTTGAAACAATGGCAATCATCATATTGCCTGAAAAATTAATTAAGGATAAAAAGGCATAAATTGCTTTTGCAGAAAATAACTGAATTGGTTTAGGTAGTTTTTTTACAAAGTTTCTAACTGTTAAGTTATGATCCCAAACACGAAATACTTTTATAAAATTATACTCATGTAATAAATAACTTTTTACAGTTTGTTCTACCATTTTTTTATTCCACCTATATACAAAATTTATGGCATCTCCCTGTACTTCCCAAGTTGTACCTATTAAATTACCTATTAAACTTTCGTAAGGTTCTATAACGATAATTTCTTTTTTAGCCACTCTAATCATTTCTGTAAAACCAAGTGCAGGTCTAGGTAAATGATGTAATCCATCTTGTACTACAACTATATCAAAACTACAATCTGCTAAGTTTAAGTTTTCTGCATTTAAACACATTGTTTTTAAATCTGGGAAAAGCTTATTAGCAATAGATAAAGAATTTTCTGAAAAATCACTTAATGTTATATTATTAAAACCAGCATTATTAAAGAAAAAAGATTCGCCACCAACTCCTCCACAAACTATGAGTACACTAAAATTTCTAAGTGCAGTTTTATCGTATTTAGATTCTAAATATTTTAATGCAATATTTAATCTTCTATCACGAGTGTATCTAATTATTTTATCATCAGAAAAATTAAATGAAAAATGATTAAGATTATCAATATGATAATTAGCTTCAAATACTTTTTTTTGTTCTGCTACATTTTTTAACATGAAGAGTTAAAATTTAATGATTAGTTTTTAATAGCAATATAAGATTTAGTAAAAAGCCATAAAAATTTTTCTTTATAAATAATTGCATCTGGAAATAGTTGTTTAAATTCTTTATAATTTAATAAAACTCTTTCGTTTAAAAAATTATCTATATATGCTTGAGATGGCCTAGTAAGAATACCCCATATTGTAAAGTTTTTCATTAACTTTCTTTGCATTTTTAATGGTAACCAATGAATAAAAGGTGTTAATAAATGTGGTTCAAAGAAAAATTCTTTTGCAGGTGTTTGTACAAAATATTTTTTACCAACTCTATTAATTTCTTGAGCAAACTTTTGTTGATTTTCTGTAGTAAATAAATGCTCTATCACTGAATTAGAATAAGCAATATCAAATGATTGATCTTTGTATTGAAGGTTAGTGCCATCTCCAATTTCTAGTTTCATATTAGTTTGTGCATTATCCCAATCGTACGATTTTGAAATATTGATAATAGTAATACTTGGTTTGGCTGTAATAAATTGCCAATTATAAGGGCTACCACCTACATCTATAATATTTGTAAGATTATTTAAATTAAATTCTCTTTCGAACTTTTTCATTCTTCTACGTCTAAATCCTTTAATAAAGAATTTGTAAACACTAAAAATATTCATGTATGTAATTTTATTTTTTAATTCCTATAAAAACTTTTCTATAATTAGTAGCAAGAGGGTTATTAGATAAAACTGGTGGAAATAACACATTATTTTCTTTAATTTTTTTATCAAAATAACTTTCATCAATTTCTGTAACATCAAAACCATAATTACTAAGTAATGCAGAAAAATCGTTGCCATAAATTCTAAGATGGTCTTCTTGTCCAAAATTCTTTAATCTATCTTCTTTACTAGTTAGGCTTAAATCTTCAAAAGTAATTGCTAAATTATCTTTCTGAGGTACAGTAAAAATGCAATATCCACCTTTTTGTAAAACTCTATTTACTTCTTGCATACCAGCTTTATGGTTAGGCACATGCTCTAATACATCGCATGCAATTACACAATCATAAGTATTATCCTTTACTGTTTGCATATTAGATATGTCTAAATTAAAGTCGATGATTCCATAAGAATAACCTTCAGCTAAAAAATCTGCTGTATGATAAATACCAGCTTTTTTAGCAATAATTTTTCTTAAGGGTAATTCTGGTGCAAAATGAAGTACTTTTTTATTATCAATAATATTTTTAAAATTTAAAACAGGATGATGAATTAATGTAGCCATTAATAACCTCAATCTTACATTAGAAGAGCAGTTTGGGCAAATTGTATTTTTATGCCAATATCCACTCTTAAATTTATTAAACTTATAATTACAAACATTACAAACTACTTTATAACCTACTATATTAAAGTAAACTTGTGATAGTTGAATTATAGGATATTTAAAAATAGCTATTGACTTTTTGATAACTGCTTTTATTGCACTAATTGCTTTATGCATAATATTTGATAATTAAGAAGAATTATAATTGTTTTAAGATATAGTATTATTGATGTTTGTTTTTCTAAAAATACCATCAATCTGTAATAATTTTCCAGTATGCTTATCTGTAAAACCTGGTTCAATATCTATTAGCGTATAACCATGTTGCCATAAAAAAGTAAACACTTCATTATAAAGTGCTTGCTGAGCATATAAAGGCTCTAAAGACATTTCTAATTGTATTGTATTAATATAGGTTAGTGCTTTTGTGGCTCCTTTCAAAACTTCAAGCTCAAAACCTTGAGTATCTATTTTTAAATAAATTTCTTTATGTGTTTTAAAAGATAATGTATCTATGAAAGAGTCTAATGTTTTAATGGTAATATTTTGTTTGCCAATATACGAAGCAGATTTTTCGGCATTGGTATGTGTATCTAAAATATTTAATATAGAACTACTACAGGAGTTTTCAGAAATATTAATTTCTGTTTGAGTATCTTCTACACCTAATGCTAAATTATAAGCTTCCCATTGTTTAAATTTTTTTGTATTAATTAATAATACATCAAAAGCATTTTTAATAGGCTCAAAAGAAATAATTTTATTTTTATATCCTGCTTTTCTAATTTCTTTTCCATAATAGCCAGCATTTGCACCAACATCTATTAATAATGTTATATTTAATCTATTAAAGAGTATATTTCTTCTTAAAGCAGTATTATTTCTTGGATTAAATCTTTCTAAGTTAAAGCCAATTTTATTGAGTACATTATTTACATAATCTAATTTTGCCATTTCTATTGAGCATTATTTTTAATAAATTTAAGGTCTTTTTCTAAATATAATAAACATACACCAACAATACCCCAAAAGGTAAGAGGTGGTACATAACTAAATGAAAATACTAATCCAGATACACAAAATACAATAAGCACTCTTGTATTATCTGATAGCTTTTTTAAAGACATGTATTTTGTTATTTTATATAATGGATAATATTTTAAGAAAAGACCAACTATACCAAAATAAAATATAATTTCTATATAAGCATCGTGAAAATGATGACCTGTTCCTTCTTCCCAAAAATCTATAAATGGATTGGGTAAATTAAAACCATTCATTCCCCATCCTAAAATGGGCTTTTGAATTACATACTCTATATAAGATAATATTTGCAGGTATCGCCATCCAGAAGTATTGTCTTCATTAAATGGGTCTAAAATATCTTGAAATCTATCTATAAATAAATCTAATAAATTAGGAATAAATAAAAAAGCTGCTATGATTGCTATAGTAATTATAATACCTACTAAAAATATTTTTCTATGTAATTTATTGTTGATACTTACAAAAAGAAAAGTACTTATAATAGTTGTTACCCAAACTGTTCTATGTTGATGTAAAAGAATAATTAAAATTAGAAAAAATAAAATTAGAAGGTTGCTTATAGATGGCTTTTTTAATGATTTACTTAAGTAAAATAAATAAGGAAGCATAATTAAAAAGATGGTTCTTGCATGTAGTATTCTTGCATCACCAGAATATGGACCAATTTCATCCATATTTTCCATAAATACATTTGAAGTAATATTAAATCCAAAATCTCCAATATTAAATAGCATGAATATTATATAGAAGAGGATAATTGTTTTACACAGTACATGTAAAATATTGATTGCAGTATTTTTAAAAATATTTTTAATTACTAAAATATATAAAACAGGAAAAATTACAGCTAATACAGAAGGGTATGCTAATAAACTGCCAAAATTTACAATAGATTCTATAACTAATTTTACTATAAATAATAAGAAAATATAGAAATAAATTTTGTCGGGTTTACTCCATTTATAAAAACTTATAAATGAATAAATAAACATTATTGCAGTTAATAGTTTAATGTAAATAGTAACATAAGCATATTTTACAAGAAATAAATATGACACTATTTCTAAAGTAAAAAGTAAAATAAAAAAAAGGAGGACATAACTTCCTATTTTACTTTTTTTTCTGATAGATGAATTTTGTAAAGTCATTTAATTTTTACTTGCAAATAAAATTTAGTATGCTTATGCTATACATTATAGGTTCCAAATACCTTTAGCTTTTCTAAATAAAATTTTATTTGTTTGTATCCAAAATAAAATATTCATTAATATAAGTGTAATAATATTGGCAATTATTACACCTTCTATTTCTATTAATTTACAAAGAAATATACCTAATGGTATATTTATAACAATGGTAATTAAGTAAGCATATAATTGAACTCTTAATTTACCAACACCATTTAAAAAATAGCAATTTACTATTAAACATAAATAAGCTATAATGTATATACTCATAGCTATTGATAAACTTGTTTCTATTGTTAAAATATTTCCCATCCAAATTTTATAAATAAAGTTGGACATTAATAATAAAATAGGAATAATAATGAAAGAAAAAAATATCCATAACTTTCTAAGTTTTTGCACATTTTTAATCATCCATTTATAATCTTGCTTTGCATAAGCATCTGTAAATGCACTCCAATAGGGAATAAGAATAATAGAAAATACCATAGTAATTACAGAAAATAATCTGTAAGAGATATTAAACTTTGTTACGTGTTCTGGGCTTAAAACTTTTGCAATAATTATATTATCTGTTTGTACTAATACTAAAGAACCAATTTGTATAATAAAAAATACACTACCCAAACTAATAATATCTTTTATATACTTAAAATGAACTTTATTTATTTGTGGGGCTATATATTTAAGCTTTGTATTAAAAAGTAAAATACTTGCAACAATTAATATTGCTAAAGGAATGGCATTTAAAGCAATTACTAAAATTAGTAGACTACCTTTAATATTTTGTTTTAAGAAAATAATTGTTAATAGTACACCAATTTGCCCTAACAGTGTAATAAAATTAGCTGTTGCAGGTTCGTGAGTTGCAGTAAGTATAGTATTAAGAAGCTGAAATATAAATTGAATACTAAATGCACCAAATACTATTAATAAAATTAAATGAAGGTCTTCACTAATATTTTGTGGCACATTTAAAAACTTAGCCCAATTTATTAATGGATTTACTAAATAAAATAATGTAAAAAAACTTATAGCTATTAATGTAAGTGTAGCATAGGTAGTACTTACATATTTTTTTGCATCATCAAATTTATTTAATGTTATAGCACTAGTTAATTTGTTTCTCATACCATTACCCATACCAATATCAAAGAAACTAACCCAAATTGTAATAGAACTTATTGTAACCCAAATTCCATATTTTGTAGTATCTATATAATCAATTGTTAATCTAATAATGTATAAACCAATAAATATACTAAAAGCTTTTATGCCAAAAGAAAATATAATATTCTTTAATATTTTTTTAGAACGATGATTATCTATACCAAATACATCAAATATTTTATGTTTAATAGCATTAATCATTTAAGAATAAATCGTTACCATTTATGAAGTTTAGTTTTTATCCATTTATTATCATCTATACATATATATATGTAACTTTTGGTTATTCTGATTTCTCCTTTTATTCCTGCTGCATTTTTTCTTTTGGGTGCATTTTTATTTGTAGAAAAAAAGAAGGTTTCTTTAAATAAGTTAGGTTCTTTATTTATGTTATTATTAAAGTAAATTTCTGTACCAACATTTACTCTATTATTATTTGTAGTAGCTGTACTACTTGTCTTGTAAGCCATTTTTGTGGCACTGTTTAATACTGTATTATTATAAATATCAAAAAAGCCTGTTATGGCTGAGCCTTCATCATTAGATATTCCACTGATGCTTCCATTAATATAGTTATTATAAATACTTACATTTTTTCCTGAATAACCATGTAATCTTATTCCATAAGTATTAAGAGGTGCATTTATTTTATTATTATAAACAGCCAAATCTTTGTAATTACCTTTTGCACCATACCAACCTATAATTATAGCAGAGTTTACTAAATTGTTTACATGAATTGTATTGTCAGAAATTTCAAAATGGTAAGTAGTATCTAATGCAGATGAACCTGCTATCATCATTGCATAGCCTTGATTAAGATGATTGGTAATAATATTATTTTTTATAACACCACCACTTTGATGATGAGCAATAATGGGAAAAGGAAAAGAAGCTATAGATCCATTTTGAATAATATTATTTGAAACAATTGAAGTATCTAAATGTACTTCTAATCCACAACGTTGATTGCCTGTACCATTTAAAAATTTATTATTAGTAATAGAAGAAAATTTAAACGCACCACTTATGCCACTTCCTTTATATCCATTTGCATCAAAAATATTATTTGTAATATTAAAGTTGTAAGAGTAAGCACCATATAACTCTATACCATACTCTGTAGCAAATGAAGAGTTAAAGAAAAAATTATTACTAATAAATACATTACTTGAACTTAATGAAGGGAAACTCCATGCTGGATTTTTATCTAAATTTATTTTACTCCAACCCGATGTTTTGTTACCAATTAATTGTGCATTTTTAATACCAATAGCCATTAAAGCACTCCAACCAAAATTATCAAAAGTGCAATTTTCTATGGTAATACTTTCACTCTTTTCTAATGCAATACCTACCGATTGACCATTAATAAATTTTACATTATTGATATAAATATTGTTACAAGAACTAAAGTTAGCAATTGCAGCTTTTAAAGAAGTATCAACCAAAGATGCATTACCATCTAAAGTAATATTTTGAATAGAAATATTTTTATAATTACTATTATACCATGAGTATAATAAACAGCCAAACTTATAATTAACTGCTTTTGGTGAAATTGCTTTTAAAACTGTATTTTCTCCTTCGCCAATGATAGATAAATTTGAAGTAATAGTAATTGCATTAGTTAAATAAATACCTGCAGGAAAATATAAAGTTTGATTATTTTTAGCAGCAAAATTGATAGCTTCTTGTAATTTAATTGTATTGTTTGTAACACCATCTGGCTTTACACCAAAAGAAGTAACATTTAACCAATTTAAGTTCTTATAAGAAATACTTGATGATTGTTGCTGTTTATTTTGCTTAACTGTAAGCGTATTTGAGATAGTCAGTAAAGCAAGTAATAATATATTAACTAAAATAAATTTAGTCATTTCTTTGTTTTAATTAAGCCTTTCTTCCTTTAGTTTTTGTTGTAAATAATCTTTAACAATAAGATATACAGCAGTAAGGCCAGCCATAAAAATGGCCATTATAATAGCTAATAAAAGAGAAAACTTTTTATTATTAAAAAGCGTTAAACCAGGAGAGTCGAGTATTTGAATAATGGGTTTTTCTCTTATTAAATCGGCTTTTGCAAGTTCAAGTTGTTTTATTACTTCTCCATAAAGTTTATACAAAACAGTTTTATCTCTTAAAGCAAGTTCTACAGGAACAGTAGCAGTATTTAAAGCTGGGTTTAAATCATTTTCAGTAAGTTCTGCAGATAAATAGGTTTTATTGTTTAATAGAGCAATTATTGAATCTGCTTTATTCTCCATTTTAGCAATATCTTTTTCTAAAACACCCACTTTAGTATTAATATAAAATTCAGTTGCTTCTTCAATAAGCCTTGTAGGTAATAATCTAGAAAACTCTTTGTTTTTAGATTTTACTTGAACATTAATAATGGTTGCTTTTTTATTACTTCTTTCTACAGTAAAATTATCTTCGTTGGTAACTTTTTTTATGATTAATTGTATAACTGAGTCTTGTATATTATTAAGCTTATCTACATTTTGATTAATAGGAAAATTTATAGCTGATGCAGGTATATCTTTCTCTATTAAATCTTTTTTTAATTTACTAAAATTTAAATAGAGATTTGCTAAAGTTTGTTTATTTCCTACAGAATCTTCTGTGGCTGTAAGTAAAGCTTTTGTGATAATATATTTTGACTTTATAATATCTAAAATATTTTCTCCTGCAAAAACACTTCCTGCACTGCTACTACCAGATAAATCTACACCTAATTGTGATGCTATATTACTTAAAGCAGTACTAGTGCTTACACTTTTTTCTCTCATTATAAAAGATGCATTGCCAATATATTTAGGTGATTTTAAAAAGAAAAATGTGCCATATAATAGTACACCTACAATACCACCTAAGATAATGATGTGTATTTTTCTTTTTAATAATTCTTTTATCTTATTTAAAGTTGCAAGTAATTGTAAAAGACTTTTATCATTTACATTTTCATCTATCTGCTCCATTTTAATAAATAATTTATTTAAAGTTTACTACTTTGTTATTTGCCATGCTAAAGCCATTGCAGTAATAAATGCTGATAATCCTGTAATTAATAAACTTGTTTTTGCATAATCTGTAGGCTTTGATTCTGGCATTTTTGGTACAAAAATTTTACTTCCTGCTGTTACTTTAGGATATTGTCTAAATATTCCAAATATTTTTTTTGTTTTACCAGCTTTTCCGTTTGGATAAATTACAAATACCCTTTTTTTATTTCCAGACTTTGCTACACCACCTGCATCTTCTAAATATGCTCTTAATTTTTTTGATGTTTCATAATTAACAGTAATTGGATTAAAAACCTCGCCAGAAATTGTAATCATATTGTTAATGGTAGGTATTTCTATTCTATCGCCTTCTTCTAATAAAATATCATCTTTACTGCCGGGGTTTTTAATAATTTTTTCTAAATCTATAGCAACTTCTGTAAATGCTTTTCTTTCTGTGATTAAAGTAATGCCTGAAGAGTCATGTGCAGATGATAGTGCAATCTTATTGATTAATTCAAGGTCTGCTTTATTTTTTTCATCTAACTTTCTTATTAATTTAGCACCTTGTATATTGGCTGTATAAAGTAAACCTCCTGCTCTTTTAATTAAATCACTTATTTTTTCTATTCTACTAGTAAGTGTATAAACACCAGGGCTTACTACTTCTCCACTAATACTTACAGAAACTTGGCTTTTATAATATGGGTCAGCTTTAATAGTAATTATATCAAAAGGCTTTAATGGTATATCGCTATTAGGGTTAGATAAATCTTTATCATCATCTATTTTAATAATTTCTACAATGGGGCTTTGAGGGTTATTAATTTCTATATTTCTTTTTCTTCTGGCAATTTCTATTCCTACACCTGTTGCATTATCTGCAAAGCCACCTGCTTTAAGTATTAATGCTTTTAATGAAAGGCTATCATCAAAAGTATAAATACCAGGATTTCTAACTGCACCATTTATATTAACAATAAAATTTTCTTTTATATCAAAAATTGATGAAACCTGTAGCACATCTTCTTTTTGTAATACAAAATTTTTACCTTCATCTGTTGTAAGATTTATGCTTATTACTTCTTTAGTTAAATCGTCTTTTGTTCTAATAATTAATGCTTTACCAGTAAATGCATCTTCACGTAAGCCTTCTGCTTTATTTAATAAATCTGTGATAGTTGTTATACGATTATTTAATGAGTAAATGCCTGGTTTAAACACAGCACCTTCTACAATTAATCTGTTTTTAAATTTATTGATAATACTGCCTATTGTATAACTATCGCCATTTTGAGGAATAAAATATGTAATAGAATCTTTTACAATATCTAAAACTACCTTATCAAAATCTGTATTTCTTATACCTGTTACTCTTGCTTTAAATGCTTGGCTTTTATAACCTCCTGCAAATCTTATAGCATCTTGTAAGGTTTCATTGGGTTGTATTTCAAATTTTCCTGGTCTATTTACTTCTCCTTCAATATCAATTTGTACATTAACAAAAGGAATTTTAATTACATCGTTATCCATTAATCTTACATTAGCAGCTTGATTACTATTTAATAAAAAATCATATAAATCTGCAACTACAATTACTTTATTATTTCTTACTAATTGTATATTTCTAAAAGAGCCATTTTCTGTTGGTCCACCACTTACATAAAGAGCGTTAAATAATGTAGCTAATGAGCTTAAACTATACGTACCTGGTTTTTTTACAGAGCCTAAAACCATTACTTTAATAGTTCTGATACCTGTTAGTGATAAAATTACTTTTGTTTTTCCACTTGCAATGGCAGGATAAAACTTTGCTAATCTTGAGTTGATAATTTTACTTGCTTCATCAATCGTTAATCCATTTACTTGTATTGGTCCTGCATATTTTACATATACGGTACCTTCTGGACTAACTACTAAATTTTGTTGAGATAAATTAATACCATATACATCTAATAAAAGTTTATCATCGGGCCCTAAAGTATAATTTTTTGGTGTAGGTAATCTTAAGTCAGGTTCAAAACTTAAATTAGGGTTCGAAAAAATTTCTGCACCAAATACATAAAAATTTTTTTCAGTTCTTTCTGGAGTTTGTATTGTTACAGCTGTTCTGCCTTCTTGACTTATAGAACTACTTGAATTTTTTTTATCTGCTGTAATTAAATTAGCAATTCTTTCTTTTATATTTTCTATTTCACTTTCTGGCATATTTCTTTTACGTAATTCTTCTAAAACTTGCGTTTCAGATAAGCCGGCATTATTAGCTTTTGTAACTAATTCTAGTAACTGCTCATCAGAAATATCTGAAGATTTTACATTGCTTAAATTATTGGGTAATTGTGCTATTAATGTAGTTGTAACACATATAAAAACTACAGTAATTAAAAAACGAATTTTAGATAACATATTGTTGCAATTAATTTATATTTCTAATAAAATTTATACAGCTCTGCCAGCTCACTCACATAAATTGAATGAGAATTTTATAATTATAGAAAAATGAATAAGACTAATATCTTAGCCTATCATTAGTTGGCAAATATAATTGTAAAGACTATCCAATTTATAATATTCATTTTATCATAAAAATGACAAAATGAAAATTTTTTTCTCTATTAATCATTATAATCTTGCATCTACAATATCTCTATTTAAAAATGCTTTAGTATCAAAAATTACAGCATTATCTATTGTATAATCTTTGATATTGATTGTAGCAAATTCATTGTGCGATACTGCTAAAATTAATGCACTATAATTTGTTTGTAATTTATCTATTAAAGTAATTCCAAACTCTTCATGAACTTCGTCTTTATTTGCATGGGGGTCATAAACATCTACAGTTATTCCATATTGTTTTAGTTCATGATAAATATCTATCACTTTTGAATTTCTGATATCAGGACAATTTTCTTTAAATGTAATACCTAATATTAATGCTTTAGATTCATTTACTTTTTGTCCTTTATTAATCATCAGTTTTACTACTTTGCTGGCAACAAATAAACCCATATTATCATTCACTCTTCTGCCACTTAAAATTACATCTGGATGAATGCCTAAACTTTCTGCCTTATGTGCTAAATAATAAGGATCTACACCAATACAATGACCTCCCACCAAACCTGGTTTATATTTTAAGAAATTCCATTTTGTTCCTGCTGCATCTATTACATCATTAGTATCTATACCCATTTTATCAAAAATTAAAGCCAACTCATTTACAAAAGAAATATTTACATCTCTTTGTGCATTTTCTATGGCTTTAGAAGCTTCTGCTACCTTTAAGCTTGGTGCTTTATGTGTACCTGCAGTAATAATACTTGCATATAAACTATCTACAAAATCTGCAATTACAGGTGTAGAGCCTGATGTAACTTTTTTAATTTTGGTAAGTGTATTTACTCTATCTCCAGGGTTTATTCTTTCTGGAGAATAACCACAATAAAAATCTTTATTAAATACTAAGCCTGAAAATTTTTCTAAAACTGGTACACAATCTTCTTCTGTACATCCTGGATATACAGTAGATTCATAAATTACAATATCTTCTTTCTTCAGCACTTTACCTATCATGGTAGATGCTGATATAAGTGGTGTTAAATCTGGTGCTTTAAAATTATTTATTGGTGTAGGTACAGTTACTATAAATACATTACAAGTTTTTAAACTTTCAGCATCTGATGAAAAACATAAACCATTTTTTCCATTAGTGGAGCTATATAAATCTGTAGCTTGTTTTAATCCTGCTAAATCTGCTTCATTAGTTCTGTCTTTTCCAGCAGAAAGCTCTTCAATTCTTGCTTTATTAATATCAAAACCAAGTACAGCATATTTTTTTCCAAACTCAACTGCTAATGGCAAACCTACATATCCTAATCCTATAATGGCAATTTTGGTTTCTGCTAAATTCCTTTTCATCCTATATTCTATTTATGTCAATTTTATTTTAGTTCTTGTTAGTTTATTTTTTATCTATTAAATCAAATGTTACTCCAAAACGTAAAGTATTTGATAATGGATTTCTGGTAACACCACTTCCAGAAGGTATTAAATAAGAAAAGTTTATACCTATAATATTATATTTTAATCCTGCACCAACGGTAAAATATTTACGATTACCTTTTGTTTTATCTTCATAAAAATATCCTGCACGTAAAGCAAATTGGTCGTTATAAGTATATTCTGCACCTATTGAAACTTGAAATTCTTTTAATTCATTTCCAAAACCTCCTGAGTCGCCAAAGCTTTTAAACCAACTTTTTAAAACGCCCATACTTCTATATTCTTGTAATAATGCTGCATTTTTTGCATCTGCATTTGGGTCAGATGGATCTACAGGTGTTGGAGGTACAGGTACCATTAATTTATTTACATCTAAACCAAAACTTAGTTTACTTGTTTCATCAAAAATTGCTGTATAACCAATGCCTAAACCTAAATTAGCAGGTATATAATCTTTATTAGCAGCATCGTTAGTATAACTAATTTTAGAACCTAAATTAGATAATACAATTCCCCAACCTAAACCTTCGCCTTTTTCATTTAATCCTGAATGATATAATGAAATATCACCAGCTATTGCATTTCCTGCTTTATAAACATTACCATCTGCACCTAAACCAGTTGCTAAACTTGAGTTGATATATCGTAATGCTACACCAAGGGCTAATTTGCTATTCATTTTACGAGTATAACCAAAATCAATTGAAAATTCTCTAGGACGACTTTCTTTTAATGGATTACCAGCATAATCGGTAAATTGTATATTACCTAAACTAAAATAACGAATAGATGAAGCAATAGCTTGTTCTTCGCCTAATTTATAATAGCCTGAAAAGCCTATTAAATATACATCTGTAAGGCCTAAATCTTTTAACCAAGGAGTATAAGTTAAACCTAATTCAGCATCTTTTGTATTAAAAGTAGTTTTAGAGAGATTCCAAAAAGAAGATCCTGCATCTGGTGGTGTTGCAATACCAACATCTCCCATACCACCTGCACGTGCATCTGGAGAAATTCTTAAAAAAGGAACTGCTGTAGTTACTACATTAATATCACTACTTGTTTGTGCATTTATCTCACTACAAAAAATACCTACAGAGAAAAGTAAAATACTAACCTTCAAAATTGACTGTTTCATCTAAAGAAAATTGTTTAATAAATAGTTGTAAAAATAAAAGAATATTTTTTGTAGCCAAGCTTTATATGACTTACAAAAATATTTAATAGAGTAGAAATCAATACATTCAAATAATTTAGGTCAATCAAGAAAGGTTTTTTCTTTTTTAAATTAAGAATTTGCAATAATACAACTTTACAGACACTTAAACTTTATTTTATGCTGTTTTATTGTATAAAATTTACAATTATTACTTTATTTTATCATATAAATAATAAAATTGTATATACTTTTTATTAAATGAATCCTTATTCTAAACACATCTATTTCTTTACCAAATAATAATGTAGTTATTTTTGCGTATTAAATTTTTTAAGATTGATAGAGAAACAACATAAAATAAAAGAACAAGAAAGAGTAATATTGGTAGGCGTTATTCAAAAAGACCAAACCACAGAGCAAGTAAAAGAATACTTAGATGAGTTGACATTTTTAGCAGAAACTGCTGGAGCAATAACTGTAAAAATATTTACCCAAAAATTGCTATATCCAGATAGTAAAACCTTTGTTGGAAAAGGTAAATTAGAAGAAATTAAAGAATATATAACAGGCAGAAATATAGATATGGTAATATTTGATGACGAACTTACAGGCTCTCAAATATCTAATATTGAAAAAGTTTTAGGAACAATTACCATTGATAGAAGCGATCTTATTTTAGACATTTTTGCTAGAAGAGCTAGAACAGCTCAAGCCAAAGTACAAGTAGAGCTTGCACAATATCAATATATTTTACCAAGATTAAAAGGTATGTGGAAGCACTTAGAAAGACAAGGTGGTGGTATTGGTACAAGAGGACCAGGAGAAACTGAAATAGAAACTGATAGAAGAATTGTAAAAGATAAAATTGCTTTATTAAGAAAAAGATTAGCTGATATAGATAAACAATCTTTTACGCAAAGAAAAGATAGAGGAGAGTTTATACGTGTATCTTTAGTAGGCTATACTAATGTTGGTAAAAGCACTATCATGAATTTATTAAGTAAAAGCGATGTTTTTGCAGAAAATAAATTATTTGCCACATTAGATACTACTACCAGAAAAGTAGTTTTTGAAAATACGCCATTTTTATTAAGCGATACAGTTGGTTTTATTAGAAAACTACCACACCATTTAGTAGAAAGTTTTAAAAGTACTTTAGATGAAGTAAGAGAAGCAGATATATTATTACATGTAGTAGATATTGCACATCCTCAGCACGAAGATCAGATTAATACAGTTAATAAAACTTTGCAAGAATTAAAAGCTTTTGATAAACCTGTATTAACCATTTTTAATAAAATAGATTTATACGAGCAGCTAAACTTTGATGAGTGGTTGCAAGATGAAGTAAAGCAACATATACTACAAGAGTTAAAAGAAAAATGGGAAAATACTACTAAAGGAAATTGTGTTTTTGTATCGGCATTAGAAAAAAGAAATATTGAAGAATTGAGAAAAATTATTTTAAATAAAGTAAGAGATATTTATCAAATTCGTTATCCCTATAAAACTATTTACTATTCTTAATAAATAGTAAGTTTATTAAAATGACTTGGTATAAAATAGCTGATAATATACAAACACTTTCTTTTCAGGAAAATAATATGTGTGTAATAGCAGTTGCAGACAAATTAATATCATTAGCATTAATGAATAATCAATTATTTGCTTTTGCTCATAAATGTCCTCATGCAAGTGGTATTTTATCTGAAGGTGTTTTAGATAAAGTAGGCAATGTAATTTGCCCTGTACATGGCTATAAATTTTGTATAAAAAATGGAAGAAATATTAGTGGCGAAGGATATCAATTAAAAACTTATCCTTTAGAACATAGAGAAACAGGCATTTTTATTGGTCTTTAATACATTTTTTAATTTTTTAAAATTTGCCATAAAAAAGTTTTGTTTACAATGTTTTGCACCCTTATTTTTGCTGCCCCGAAAGGGAATAAAAAAATAGGATTCCTCAGTAGCTCAGTTGGTTAGAGCATCTGACTGTTAATCAGAGGGTCACTGGTTCAAGTCCAGTCTGAGGAGCAAAGGTTAGTAAATTTATTACTAACCTTTTTTTATGCTTTAAACTTGATGAGTTATTAAGTTTAAAAATTAAGGCATTAAAAAAGGCTACTTATTAAGTAGCCTTTTTTATATATCAAATGAGATAGATTATTGTTTAATGAATTTCTGAATAGAAGATTCGCAACCATCTGCACAAGATAATTTAATCATATAATTACCAGCACGTAATGAAGCTACATTAATAGCAATATTATTTTCTCCTGCTACTAATGAATTGTTTAATTGCATTACTGTTTTACCTGTCATATCTGTAATAATTAAAGTAGCATTAGCAGCTTTAGGAGCTGTAACAGATACACTTAATTTATCTTTTGCTGGGTTTGGATATACATTTACTAATTCAAATTTATTAGTAGCATCTTCTTTAACTACTACTGTATTTGAGTAAGAGTATTTACCATCTTTATCTATTTGTTTTAAACGATAATAGTTAGAAGATTTTAATGGTTTATTATCTATAAACTCATAGCTTAAGCTGTTATTACTATTACCTTCTGTAGCTTTAGTTTTAATAAATGTATAGCTACTAAATTCTTTACCATCTGCACTACGTTGAATTTCGAAACCAGTATTATTATTTTCTGATGATGTAGTCCATGAAAGTTTATTACCTGCACTTGTTTTAGTTGCAGAGAAATGCTCCATAGTAATAGGCATTGGAGTTGCAGTAGTATTGCCATAAGCTACAATAAAAAATGTAGCTACAGGGTTACCACTAAACCAAGAAGCAACTACTGGTGTACCAGCTGTTGGTACATTTTTCCAAAATACATCGTCATTAGCACTTGCACCATCACCTAAAAGCCATGCACAACCTGTAGTATCTTGAAAAGAAATTCCAACAAAGAAACTTGCATGATTAAAAAATAATACACCCGTATCTACTTTAACTTTAAAAAGTGTATGTATAGAATCGCCAAGTGTAATAAGTTTACTTGCTGTAGTAGTTTGAGCCTCTAAACTATAAGAAGCTACATGTTTTAAATCTGAAACTTTAAGTAAGCCTTCATAAGTAGTTGCATTAGGATCCATTGGTGCATACCAAACATTCATTGTTGTTGCAGGTGCACCAGCTAGGCGTACAATTCCTAATTGTAATTTAGTAATTGAAAAAGAATCTACAGTACCATTACCTACTAAAGTACTTGTAACATTTACATCATCAAAAATTCTTGCTTGAGATGCTAATACAGAACTTGTTTGCCCCATGCCACTATATTTATAATAGCTACCTGGGTAGTTGCTGGCTGCTTCATAAATTTGTTGTGCATTAATTGCTAATGCAAAAAAACAACTCACAAAAAATAGTAAATATTTTTTCATAATTTTCTTTTAAAAAAGTTAGTTAATTAATGGCGTAAAGATAAGCCAAATTTGATATAGACAAATTAAATCAAATGAAAATTTGATAAAAAAAGCTTAAATAAGATGAATGGTATCATTTAATAGGCAAAATATAGGGTAATAAGATTTTATTAACCCCTTTCCCAAACTCTTAAACCCTCACTACAATTGGCACATATATCAATATTTTTTCTTCCTTTGGTTATATCTGCTCTAAATTGCTGATAATTTTGGTTGTGCCAAATATCTTTAAAGTTTTGGTTGGTTAAATCACCTAATTGATGTGTAGCATCTTTATCAAAACAACAAGGAACAACTTTACCATCCCAAGTAATTACATTAGCATGCCATAAACGCCAACAATGGTTAGCCATGCCACTTTTAATTTTGGCTTTCCCTTTCTTATCTTTTTTATACCTGCTATATTTTTCAATGGTTGGTATTAGTTTATTGGGGTCGTTTTTATAATCATATACCTGAGCTGTTTTAAAACGTACCTGATCTACCCCTATTTCTTTTCCTAATTTTTTTACATCTTCTATTTGATGTTCATTAGGTCTTACTACTAAAAACTGAAAAATGATAAAAGGTGTTTTACTGTTTAATTCTTTTTTAATTTTTACAATATTTTTTGCCCCTTGTATTACTTTATCTAATTTACCACCTCGTCTATATTGCTGATAAACTTCTTGTGTAGTACCATCAATAGAAATAATTAATCTGTCTAAACCACTTTCTACTGTTTTTCTAGCTTTTTCTTCTGTCATGTAATGTGCATTAGTACTTGTAGCAGTATATATACCTTTATCATGAGCATATTTTACCATATCTAAAAAACTAGGGTTTAAATATGGTTCGCCCTGAAAATAAAATATTAAGTAAAGTAAATCCTTATAAATTTCGTCAATTGTTTTAGTAAAAAAATCGTGTTTTAACATGCCTGTTGGTCTAGTAAATTGTCTTAAACCACTAGGACATTCAGGGCAACGAAGATTACAACTTGTAGTAGGCTCAAATGAAATAGACATAGGATAACCCCATTGTATAGGCTTATTGCGTAATTTGGTTAATTGATAACTTAATAACACTTTAAAAGCATTCCATGCTCTACGTATGGTAAGTTTTGATAAAAAATTTAGTGAGTCGTTTAAATTAAAATATGTCATAGTAATAGATGTAAAAATAAGCAAGTAGCAAACAGTAGCATTAGTTTTAATAGATAATTTCCTTCTTTAGCAAACATTTTATTTAAAGTGTAAATAAAGCAAGTTGCTTAAAAACGTTTTTTGTCAATCTTATTTTATACATAAAATACTATTAAAATAATTATCACTAAGCAAACTATATTTTTGCAGCCTATGCGTATTGTTATTAATACTAAACTTTCTAAACAACATCATTATAAGTATCATGTACCTGTGATAAAAAATATGATTGAAAATTTATTATTGATAAATACACATCATACTATATTAATTTTATTAGATGATGCTTTAACTGAATTTAATTTAACTACTGACAATATTATTCAGCAAAAAATAAAACAATCAGCTACTAATAATTTATCTATTAAATATTGGTACGATGTAACCTTAGCATTCATTATTAAAAAATTTAAGGCAGATATTGTATTACATGTAGATAGCAGATGTAGCTTAACTATTAAAACTCCTCAAATAATTTTATTTCATCAAACATTATTTATACAACATCCTAATTTTATCAATAAGACAGATAAATTATTTTATCAGCTTTTACAAAAAAAACATATTCAAAAAGCTAAAGCTATTATTACATTTAGTGAGCATAGTAAACAATCTTTACAAAAGGTTTATGCTAATGCCAACAATAAAATTTATACCATTCCTTTAGGTTTAAATAAAATAGAAAAAACTATTACGCAAAAAGATAAAGAAAATACTTTACAGCAATATACTAATGGTACTGCATATTTTCTTTTTAAAGGCACTACATATACTGCTAATAATATTGTAACACTGCTAAAAGCATTTTCTATTTTTAAGAAAAGATTGCAAAGTAGTATGAAGTTGTTATTACTAATAGAACCATCAAAAAACGACCTTGCAATTACAGAAAAATTAACAACATATAAGTATAGAGATGATGTAGTTTGGTTGCAAAATATATCAGCAGAACAAGAGATTTTAATTACCTCTGCAGCTTATGCAATTATACAACCTGCTTATGTAGAAATTTATACTACCAACTTACTCAATGCTATGCAATTAAGCATACCTATTGCTTGTAGCAATGAAAGTTTTTTTACTGAATATTTAAGTGATGCTGCATTATATTTTAATAATACTAACGAAAATAATATTGCAGAACAAATGATGCTTTTATATAAAGACGAAAATTTAAGAAACGAACATATTAAAAAAGGTAAACAACAAGCTACACAATTTACTTGGCATAATAATGCTACTATACTTTGGAATTTAATAGAACAATGTGCTAAACAATAATATTTTTACATTTGCCACTTAATTAAATATAAATATGCAAAAATCAACTATTACAATAGATGTACATTTAGACGATAATAAAATACCTGAACAAATAAAATGGACTGCAGATAATAGCAGTGCTACAACACCACAAATGGCTAAAGCAATGATGCTATCTATGTGGGATAGTGCAGAAAAAGCTGCTTTACGTATAGATCTTTGGGTAAAAGATATGATGGTAGATGAAATGGCAGATTTTTATTATCAAACATTTATGGGTATGGCAGATACTTTTGAAAGAGCTACACACGATGAAAAATTAACTTCAGAATTAAAAAACTTTGCCAAAGATTTTTATCAAAAATTTAGAGCCCAACAGTTAAAAGATAAAAAAGCATAAGTAATTATTTAGCACTTTATTGCTATTTTTAATTTACTTTGATAAAATAAAACGATTGTTATGCTAAGAAGTAAAATAGCAGGTATAGGAATGTACGTTCCTACCAATGTAATTACAAATAAAGATTTAGAAAAATTAATGGATACCAGTGATGAATGGATTCAAGAACGTACAGGTATTCAAGAAAGAAGATATGCTCATAGAACAGAAGAAACAACCACCACAATGGGTGTAGAAGCTGCTAAAATTGCTATTGAAAGAGCAGGTATTACTCCTCAAGATATTGACTTCATCATTTTTGCAACACTTAGTCCAGATTATTATTTTCCTGGCTGTGGTGTATTGGTTCAAAGAGCATTGCAAATGAAAGAAATTGGGGCTTTAGATATTCGTAATCAGTGTAGTGGTTTTGTATATGCTTTAAGTGTGGCAGACCAATTTATTAAAACAGGTATGTATAAAAATATTTTAATTATTGGTAGCGAAAAACACAGTTTTGGTTTAGACTATACAACAAGAGGCAGAAATGTAAGTGTAATTTTTGGTGATGGTGCTGGTGCTGTTGTATTACAACCTACAACTAATGAACAAGCAGGTATTTTAAGTACTCATTTACATAGCGATGGAGAAAGTGCAGAAATTTTAGCAATGTTTAATCCTGGTACACATGCTAATCATTGGGCTGCTAAAAATTATGCAACATTTAATAAAGCAGATTTAGGCGATATGTTTTTAAGCCATGATATGATTAATAATGCAGAGATTTATCCATTTATGGATGGACCAAGTGTATTTAAAAAAGCTATTGTAAAATTTCCTGAAGTAATTATTGAAGCATTAACCAATAATGGATATAGTACAGCAGATTTACAATTATTAATACCACATCAAGCTAATTTAAGAATTAGTCAGTTTGTACAACAAAAATTAAAACTTAGCGATAATCAAGTTTATAATAATATTCACAAGTTTGGTAATACCACAGCTGCAAGTGTACCAATTGCACTTTGTGAAGCATGGGAAAATGGAAAAATTAAACAAGGCGATTTAGTTTGTTTAGCAGCATTTGGTAGTGGTTTTACTTGGGCAAGTGCATTAATAAAATGGGATTAATTAAAATTCATTTATTCAAATAAGCAAATAAATTTTCATTAACTCATAAAATAATTGCTATGAAATTTTTATTTATTTGTATAGCTTTTTTTGTTACTAATACATTAATTGCAAAAGAACAAGATTCGTTGGTACATATACTAATTTCTGCACAAGGCAATACTGTAAAAGCTTCTTTAACAACAACAGAAAATGTAGAAACCTTATACTTAAAACACAATAAAAACTCTACAGATAAGTTAGTAATTATGAATGCTAATGCAAAATTAGAAATGAATATTCAAAGAACATTTGAAATTGTAGATGAAAAAGGAATTGCACTAAAATTAAATTTTTTAAATAGAAGCCAAATAGGTACTACTTATGTTTTATTAAAGAATGTATTTGCTCAAATGAAGATAGAAACCTTTTACCAACTATATACAATTACTAAAACAGCAGATGGAGCAAATGAAACCAAAGTGTTACTGTGTAATTTATATGCTTTATAATGTTGTAAAATTTAGTTGATAAAGAAATTATAAAATGATGAACAGGAAATTGATATATCTTATTAACCCAATTTCTGGTAATGGAAAAAAAGAGGCTCTTAAAAAGTTAATAGAAAAAGAAACAACAGAGCAAAATATACCTTTTGAAATTTTGCAAACTAATGCTGCTGCAAATTATAATTTTTTAAAAGAAAAAATTACCACAGAAAATATTACTGATGTAATAATGGTTGGTGGCGATGGTACAATTAATCAAATAGTTAATAGTTTAAAAACTATGCCTGTAAAATTTGGTATTATACCTGTTGGCAGTGGCAATGGTTTAGCTGGTGCTGCACAAATACCAATGAAACCAAAAGATGCTTTACAATTAATTTTTAAAGGCAGCTCTAAAAAAATAGATGCATTTTTTATTAACAATCAGTTTTCTTGTATGTTAAGTGGTGTAGGTTTTGATGCAAAAGTGGCTTATGAATTTAGTACAAAAGCCAGCAGAGGATTACTAACTTATACTACACAAAGCTTATTACATTTTTTTAAAGCACAACCTTATCAGTTTGAAGTTACGATAGAAAATTTTTCATTTTTTACCGATGCATTTTTTATTAGCATCGCTAATAGTAATCAGTTTGGAAATAATTTAACTATTGCACCAGAGGCAAGCCTTAATGATGGTTTATTAGATATTGTAATTGTACAAAAAATGAATAAAGCCAAATTGCCTTTTGCTATTTTAAAACAAATTAGAGGTAATAATAAACTACAACAATTGGTAGATGATGTAACTAAAAAAAATATTTTATACTTTCAAACGCCTACTATAAAAATTAAAAATTTAAAGCATGCTCCTTTTCATATTGATGGAGAACCTAAAGAAACTTTTGATGAGTTTGAAGCCAATATTATTAAAGATTGTTTTGAATTAATACAACCATAAAATATAAATAAAAAAGCCACTTTTTAAAGTGGCTTTTTTGTGAAGCTTATTTTTTAATCAGTTTTTCTGTAACTACTTCACCATCGTTATTAGTTACTGCTAAAATATAATTTCCTGCTGTTAAAGATTTTAAGTTTACGATATTATGATTATTGGTAACATCTATGTTTATTACTGCTTTACCACTTATATCTAACACTTGAATTTTTTTAGCATTGGTACTTACTACAATTACATAATCTGTAGCAGGGTTAGGATATAATTGAATAGATGCTTTTAAGCTATTATTAATTAACCTTGTTTTACTATATGTTTTTGTGCCATCTTTATCTACCATTTCAAGTCTGTAAAAATGTTTGTTATTTGCAGTATTAATTTTATCAGTATAGTAATAATTTACTAATTGATTGCTATTGCCTTTCGCTAATAAAGTACCAATAGTTGTAAACTCAGTACCATTATAGCTTTTCTGAATATTAAAATGCGATGTATTAATTTCTGAAGATGTTTGCCATGTTAGTAATACATCATTTCTTTTTAAAACTGCATCAAAATTTTTTAATATTACAGGTAAGTTAGCAGATGTAAGAAAAGGTACAAAATTTACAAAACCCAATGAAGCATTATCTACATAATGAAAAACTTTAGACTCTATTATATTTGCTTCATCAGTATTCCAATAATTATTTTGTGCATCAATACTATCTACAGTATTATTATATAAATCAATACCAGGTGTAGATGTATTAGTATTGTTGATGAAATGATTATTACCATTATCTAAAGTATCTACATTATTTAAATTACCAATATTTGGTTTAGATCTATTTTGAATAGTAATACCCCATAAATTATTGCTAATAATATTTCTTGCAACAATAGAAAACTGCCCAACACTAGAAGCACTACCTCCAGAAAAAGCAATACCACTACCACCAAGTGCAGGATTGTTCTGAATATTATTGTTAGAGATATTGTTGTAATTAATAAGTGAATGAATATTATTACCACCATTTAAAGTAATGCCATATCTGTTATTTGTAATTGTATTACCTGTAATTACTGCATATACTTCGCCAATAGCTAAAAATCCAATTCCACCACATTGTATGCCACCTGCATTTATAATATTACAATCAATAATTTTTACAGTATCTGTACCACCTGTACTGGTAGCACCTAAATTTATTTGAGGCACATTTTGGTTCATAGTATTATTACCCTCAAATAATGAGTTATATATTTTAGGAGCATTACTTATATTAGCACCACCTTGTATAGCTGCCCTTCTATTATTAAGAAAACTACAATTTTTAATTAATGGATTTGCTCTGAATAATGATATAGCACCATTACCAAAACTTGTACTAGTACCTATATTATTTTTTTGAAAAACACAATTTTCAAATGTTGGGCTACTATCAGATAATTTAAATGAAACGGCAAATTCAAACACAACATTTTTTAAATAAGAATGATTACTACTATCTAATCTAATTCCTAAAAAACCCACTAAAGTATCTTGTGCTGTAAACTTTACACTGGTAGATGGATTTACATAAATAACACCTCCATTTATCCATAAATAAGTATTAGGTGCAAATAAAATTTGGGTATTAATTTCTATAGATAAAGTATCTGTTTTTTTAATTTCTATCGTATCATTAATTAAATAATTAGAGCCATTAAAAGTTACTGTACCTCCAGAGTTTGCAACTAAATCGCTTAATGTATATTTTTCTCCAGTACCAACAGATTGCCATTTTACTGCCAATGCATTTAAAGAAAAAATAAATATTAATGAAAAGGTGATGAGTAGTTTTTTATTTAGCATAAAAATATTTTTAGATTGTAAAGGTAAAAAAATAAAAGCAAAATAAGATTGCTTTATTAATAGCATATAATGATTAAAAATATATTTCTAAAAATCAATTAAACTTCTACTACCATTTTATTTTGAATAATATGATAGAGCTTAATAGTTAGTGCATGAAAAAGCATTTTACCATTTGCATTTCTTTCAATATAGTATGCAGTTTTATCTGTTTCTTCAATAATAGCTTTCATTTGGCTGATGGTAGCAATTTTATTCATGCGTATAGCAAAATCTTTTTCTGTAGGCGATAATGCAATATTATCTGCACCAATAATTTTAATTCTTATCGCTTGTTCTATTATATGATTAAAATATCTTAGTAATTGTTTTTGTTTTTCTCTGCCTAATTTGCTTACTTCTTCTATCCATTTATTTTGCTCTGCTAACATGCTTCTTACAATATATTTAAGCCAATCTCTTAATAAGGCTTGCCAATCTTCATCTGCATGTTGTAATAAATTTAAAGCTTCTCTATAATTACCTTCTGTAATTACAGCTAACTGTTTAGCAATTTCTGGTGCAGTATTAGCTCTTGTAATTAAAGATTCTTCTATTTCTTCGTTAGTAGGTGCAGCTACTTTTATTAATTGGCATCTGCTTAAAATGGTAGGTAATATTTGCTCTTCACTTTCTGCAACAAAAATAAATAATGTATTTGCTGGCGGCTCTTCTATTAATTTTAAAAGTTTATTACCTTCTTTACCTAAATATTCAGGCATCCACATTAATAATACTTTATAAGTAGCTTCAAAACTTTTTAAGTTTAGTTTTTTAATAATGTCTAAACATTCATCTGCACTTATATTACCTTGTTTATTTTCTACATTAATACTTTGTAACCAATCATAAATATTACCATAAGGATATAGTTGTATAAACTCTCTCCATTCTGTAATATAATCTGTACTGATGGGTTTGCTTTTATCTTTTTTAGCAATTACAGGATAAGAAAAATGTAAGTCAGCATGCATTAATTGATTGGCTTTTGTATAACCTTCTGTTTGTTCTATTTCGTTAGGTGGTATAAAAGTTACTGTACTACCCATAGCACTCATGCCACCAAATAAATCTTCTACCACAGGTGCTGCAGTAGGCTGACAAATTACAAATTGTGCAAATGCTAATGCAAGTGGTAATGCTCCACTACCTTCTTTGCCTATAAATAATAAAGCATGAGACAAGCGGTTTTGCTGTACCATTTCAGTAAGGTGTTGCTTTACTGCATTATTTCCTATTACATCTTTAAACAACATAGCGTAGCGAAGATAAGTATTGAAAAAATGAAATAAAAAAGCGATGTATTTACATCGCTTAAATTATATAATCATCAAATAAAAAAAGTTATGCTGTGGCTTTTGGTTTTTTAAAGATGGCATATATTTCTATAACAAAACCAATGATAATAAGTATTGGTGCTACTGTAATTCTTTTTGCTGCATAAACTACTTTATCATCAAATACATTTGGGTCTTGATTTTTGCCACCACCCAATAGTAACATACCAATAATTATTATTACAGCACCTAATAACATCCATAAATAATTATCTTTTGTAAAGAGAGGTGTAGTAATAGGTGTTTCTGTTACTGATTGTTTTGTTGTACTTTTCATAAACCAAAATTGAGGGTGCAATATAAGCGGAAATTTTAAAAAATGAAATTATAAACCATGTTTCTCCATGTATTTACGTAATTGCTTTCTGGCTCCAAAAGAAATTTTCTTATGCATATAACCCGACCATCCAAAAACTAAACCTAATAATCCATAAGCTTGCCTACACCATTTATAGTAGTTAAAAGCATCGCTATGTTCTATGATTACACCATCTTTCAACCTCATATATGCTTTACATTGATTAACAACTCTTCTTTGCGTTTTGGAAAAAATATAAGAAGCTACCCATTGGCAAGTATAATATTCGTTATCATCTGTTTGTATATGGCTAAATTGTAAAGAAAAATCTTTTGCATTGGTACAAAGCATTTGCCACATTGCCTTAGTTTCATTACCATATAATAGTCCAAATACAGGGTCGTTAAAAGGAATTTCATCTGTATAACAGCTATTCATAGTAGCAAAATCTTTTTGCTGAAATGCAGTATAAAATTTTTCGATGGTTTGAATATTTATATCACTCATGTTAGTTTAATTTTTGGTTGCCAATTTCTTTTAAAACATTTACTATTCTTGCTTTTAAATCATCGTAAGTAGAAAAGCCTCTGGATAATAAATAAAATTTACTTTCATCTACTTGTAACAATACACAAGGGTAACCAGTAACTTTTAATTGTTTGCACATAGCAAACTCATGCTTGGCTTTATCTTTATAAATTACTGATTGCAACTTTTTATAAAAACTTTGCTTATCAATACCATATTTTTCTAAAATTAAATCATAAGCAGCATTGTCTGTTAAATCTCTTCCTTCAAAATGTAAAGCATATTGTAAGTCGCTGGCAAAAGCTGTTTGCTTATCAGGAAAAAGTTCTTTAAAAATACATAAAGCAATAGCAGGTTTTTCACTGTTCGGAAACCAATCGCTTAAATCTGGATTTTCAATATGCCATAAATAATCTTTTCCAAATTTTATATTCGTATAATCTTCTACAGTTTTATAAGCTTCTAAAATATAAGCAGCCATCGTACCAATATGTGTTGGTTGTTCAGGCAAAATCATTCCACCACTTAAAACTTCTGTATGAAAGATAGATTGATATTCTTCACTAATTCTTTTTATTATTGGGCTAAAACCATAACACCAGCCACAATATGCATCATAACAATAAATTAAATTCATATAGCGAAGATAATAGAGTATAAAGTTATAGTATAGTAAAAAGAAAATGTTTATGTATTAAAAGCTATTAGCTTTCTATATTTTTGTGTCCTTAATTTTATTTCATCATTAAAAATAAATAGTTATGCCAGGATATGAATTTTGGGGCGAAGCAGAAAAAAAACATGTAAATGATGTGCTAGAAACAGGTATTTTAATGCGTTATGGTTTTGATGGTGCACGTAAAGGTATTTGGAAAAGTAAAGAATTAGAAAATGCTATTACTAAAACTTTTGGTTGTAAATATGTACAACTAACAAGTAGTGGTACAGCAGCATTAACAACTGCTATGGCAGCATTAGGTATTGGTGCAGGAGACGAAGTAATTATGCCTTCTTTTACATTTGTTGCAAGTTTTGAAGCAGTATTAAGCACTGGTGCAATACCTGTTTTAGTAGATGTAGATGAAACTTTAACACTAAACCCAACTGCTGTTAAAAATGCTATTACTCCTAAAACAAAATGTATAATGCCTGTACACATGTGTGGTAGTATGGCTAATTTAGATGCACTGCAAACTATTTGTAAAGAGCATAATTTATTATTGTTAGAAGATGCTTGTCAAAGTATTGGTGCTACTTATAAAGGAAAACATTTAGGCACCATAGGCAATGCAGGTACTTTTAGTTTCGATTTTGTAAAAACAATTACTTGTGCCGAAGGTGGTGCTGTTTTAACCAACGATGAAAATGTTTATACTTTTTGTGATGGTTTTACAGATCATGGCCACGACCATAAAGGCATTGATAGAGGTGCAGACCTTCATCCTTTCTTAGGCTATAATTTTAGAATTAGCGAATTACATGCTGCTGTTGGTTTAGCACAAATTGAAAAGCTTGATACTTTTTTAGCAATTCAGCGAAAAAATCATGCAAGATTAAAAAATATTTTAGCTCAAGTACCAGCTGTTAGTTTTAGAGAAATTCCAGACCCTTCAGGCGATAGCTGTACTTTTTTAAGTTGGTTTTTACCAACAGAAAATAATACAAAAGCTTTTGTAGAAGAAATGAAAGCACAAGGAATTTTAGAAGGTAATTTTTATTGGTATGCTAATAATTGGCATTATATTAAACAATGGCAACATTTAAAAGAAGTAAAAAGTTTATATAACTTACATGCCGAACAAAAAAATGCTTTACAAAAATTACAAACACAAAATTTTTCAGCAAGCGATGCTATTATGAGTCGTTGTATTTCTACATCTATCAGTTTACTTTGGACAGATGAGCAAATAGATGAAAAAGGAAATAAAATGGTAGCAGCTATCAAAAAATCATTATAAAAAAATAAAAAATAAAATATGCAATTCAGAAATTTTAAAATGGTAGATTATGTTGTGTATGGCAGAGGTTGTTTTAATCAATTAGATGAAATTATTGCACCTCATCGTAAAAATAATGCTCCTTTTGTTTTTTTAATAGACCATTTTTTTCAAGGGAAAGATTTAGTAAACAAAGTACCTTTAAGAAATAATGATACTATCATTTTTGCAGATGTAACTTATGAACCAAAAACTACACAAGTAGATAAATTAGCACAGCAATTAAAAGATGAGTTTGGTACTGTAAGTGGTATTGTAGGTATTGGTGGAGGTAGCACAATGGATTTAGCAAAAGCTGTAGCATTAATGATGAACAATCCTGGAAGTAGTGCAGATTATCAAGGTTGGGATTTGGTTAAAAATCCTGCTATTTATAAAGTTGGTATTCCTACATTAAGTGGTACAGGTGCAGAAGTTAGTAGAACAACTGTACTTACAGGTCCTACAAGAAAATTAGGAATGAACAGTGATTACACACCTTTTAATCAAATAGTATTAGACCCTTCATTAACAAAAGATGCACCTGCAAATCAGCGTTTTTATACAGGTATGGATTGTTATATCCATTGCATAGAAAGTTTAGAAGGTACTTACTTAAATGAATTTAGTAAAAGCTATGGCGAAAAAGCTTTAGAGCTTTGCAGATATATTTTCTTAGAAAAAAATTCTTGGGATGATGAATGTGATGATAAATTAATGATGGCAAGTTATGCTGGTGGTATGAGCATTGCTTACAGTCAAGTAGGTGTTGCACATGCAGTAAGTTATGGATTAAGTTATTTATTAGGCACTAAACATGGTATTGGTAATTGTATTGTAATGAATCATTTAGAAGAGTATTATCCAGAAGGTCATAAAGAGTTTAGAAAAATGGTAGAAAAGGGAGGTTACGAAATACCTACAGGACTTTGTAAAAATTTAACTGACGAACAATTTGATACAATGATAAACGTAAGCCTTGGCATGAAACCTTTATGGGAAAATGCTTTAGGTAAAGATTGGGAAAAAATAATGACAAGAGAAAAGCTAAGAGCTTTATACGAAAAATTATAATAGTAATAAAGGCTGATAAATTTTATCAGCCTTTAATTTTTAAAATCTATTTTAAATTTTTACCAATTTCCATTTACCTTTTTTAAATAAATAAATAGCTGTTAGGGTAATAAAAGTTTCTGTAATTACAATAGCAATATAAATACCCCATTCGCCCCAATTAAAAATAAATGCAGCAACATACGCCAGCGGAATTTGAAAAACCCAAAACCAACATAAATTAATAATTGTAGGTGTTTTAGTATCGCCTGCACCATTAAATGCATTCATCATTACCATACCAATACCATAAAAAATATATCCTAAGCTAATAACTCTTAAAGCATTTACAGCAGTTTGTTTAACTATTGGGTCGTGTGTAAAAAAATGAACAAAATACTCTGCTCCAATTAAAAATAATAAAGACACAATACCCATATAAATAGCATTATACTTTGCTACCTTCCATACACTTTTTGCTGCACGTTCTGGTTGTTGTGCACCAAGATTTTGACCTACTAATGTTGCAGCAGCATTACTAAAACCAAAAGCAGGTAAAATAAAAAATACTACTAATCTTATAGCAATTGTATAACCTGCAATAGCATTACTGCCAAAGCTTGTCATAATTCTTGCTAAAGCAATCCAACTGGCACTTGCAATAATAAATTGTAATGTAGCAGTAATAGTTACATTTAATAAACTTTTGATGATACTAAATGTTGGCTTAAAATAATGAGCATATAATTGTATAAACCCTTTACTTTTTATTAATTGATGTATTTGATAAATTACACCAATACCTCTACCAATTGTTGTAGCAATTGCAGCACCTACAATACCATAAAAATGAATAAGTATAGGACATAAAATAATATTGCAAATATTAGCTACCCATAAACTTTTCATAGCAATTGCAGCATTACCAGCACCTCTAAAAATACCATTTAATAAAAATAAAAGCATGATAACAATATTGCCACCTAACATAATTGCTGTGTATTGATATCCATATTCTACAATTTCTTTATTAGCACCCATTAAGTATAAAAGTTCTTTTGAAAACACAATACCTATTATACTAATAATAATACTTATTAAAATAGCTATTAAAATAGATTGAGATGCAGCTTTTGCAGCATCGGTATATTTTTTTTCTCCAATTCTTCTTGCCACCATTGCTGTTGTTGCCATACTTATTCCAAAACCTAAAGAATAAATAATGCTTAGCATACTCTCAGATAAACCAACAGTAGCAGTAGCTAAAGCTCCTAATTTGCTTACAAAAAATATATCTACCACAGCAAAAATGCTTTCCATACACATTTCTAAAATCATGGGTATGGCTAATAAAAAAACAGCTTTACGCAAACTGCCTGTAGTAAAATCTTTATCTTCACTGTTAAGAGATTCTTTAATAAACGCAATGATAGATTGTATATTGATGTATAATTTAGTTGTCGTCATTTTAAAAATTAATTGAGAAATTTATAATAAGAAACAATGCTTTTTTGTAAAGCATATTTTGAAAAGAGTTGTGTATGGGCTGTTTCTTATTAAAAGAATCTAAGCCCTGCTTAGACTTTCATATTGCTGATGATTAAAGTTGTGTGGCAATAATATATTATAACAACAAAAATAGTAGTGTATTTGTTTTTTAAAATATATTTTTTTTAAATGAACTTTACAAAGGATAAAAGGATATTTTACCATGCTATTTTTTAATCATTAACTATCAAACACATGCAGAAGTTAAAAATATTAATGACAATATCTATAGTAATCATTTTTACTAATCCATTATTAGCACAAAAAAACTATGTACAAGATATTAGAGCCTATCAACAAACTTATATACAAGAGCATGAAGTAGTAAAAGGAAAAGATAAGAAAGGATTAAGATTTTTTACACCCAATATTCAATATAAAGTATTGGCAAACTTTACGCAACTGTACGATACCGTTGGTTTTATTATGAAAACATCTGGTACTAAAGACAAAAAATTTTATAGATATGGAACATTAGATTTTACCATAAAAAATACTTCATTAACATTAACTGTTTATATAAGTGATGCTTCTAAACAAGATACTGCTTTAGATAAATATTTATTTCTGCCTTTTACAGATTTAACCAGTGGCACAGAAAGTTATGGAGGTGGCAGATATATTGATTTACTGATATCAACTATAAAAGAAAATAAAGTAACAATAGATTTTAATAAAGCTTACAATCCATATTGTGTTTATGCTTATGGTTACAACTGTCCTATTCCACCAAGAGAAAATCATTTATCTATTGCAATATTGGCAGGAGAAAAAATGTATGTAGGAAAGAAAAAACAAAGAGAAGATTAAAAATATTTTATTTACAACTCATTACTTTAAAAAAATTATCATCAGTAGTAGTTTAATTTTTAATTAAAAATTATATTAGTAATAAATAAAAACTTACTTAAACAAACGCCTACATTTGCCGTTATGAAAAAGCCTGTTATTTGTATTGGTGCAGCTTTAGTAGATGAGTTGTACAGTGTATCTAGACCAATGTTAATGGCTACAACTAACGATGCATTTGTACATAGAAGTGCAGGTGGTGTAGCAAGAAATATTGCTCATCAATTAGCATTGTTAGATGTGCCTGTACAATTAATAAGTGTATTTGGCAATGATGGAGAAGGCGATTGGTTAAAAACAATTTGTGGTTATGTAAATATACAATTAGATGCAGCTATTACTAATCAATCATTAACAGGAAAATATACAGGCATATTAAATTACGATCGTTCATTATTTACAGCATTATTAACTAATACATCTTTAGATAGTATTACACCACAACATTTACAGCAACACGAAGCATTGTTATCTACAGCATTTAGTATTGTTGCAGATGCAAATATTCATCCTGATACTGTAGCATGGTTAGCACATTTTTGTTTTAGAAAAAATATTCCATTTATTATAGAACCTGTCTCGGTGCCTCCTGCACAAAAATTTGCTAAAATGGATTTAACAGGTGTGTATATGATTACTCCTAATGAAGATGAACTACCTGCAATGTGTAGTAAAGGTGGTACTACAATTGAAGAAAATGCAAATGAACTAATTAGCAGAGGTGTACAAAAAGTGTGGTTGCACAGAGGTAAAGAAGGCTCTATGCTTTTTACAAAAGATAATCAATATAGCTTACCAGCACCAGCAGTTGCAGAAATTAAAGATGTAACAGGTGCAGGAGATGGTAGTTTAAGTGGTTGGTTAATGGCAAAATATTTAGGTATGGATGATGAAGATAGTCTTAAAATTTCTCATACCCTTAGTGCCGAAATATTACAAGTTAATGGTGCTATTGCTACACATCTTAATCAGCAAAAACTATTAGCGTTTGTTAATAAATATTATACAGTAAGAAATTTTTTATAAAAAATAAGCTTGTCTTTTATTTTTTATTTTACACTTACTTAAATGTTTGTGTAGTTTATAAATTCTCTTAGTTTATGCACATACATTTGCATTAAGTATGAGCAATGGCGATAAAAAAAGAATTTTTAATTTAAGTTTACTACAAAGAATATTAACTTACGTTAGGCCTTATAAAAGTTGGTTTTATATAAGTATTTTATTAGCAATAATTATTGCTTTAATAGCTCCTATTCGTCCTTACTTAATACAGCTTACAATAGATAAAGCAATTGGTAAAGATGTAATAATACCACAGTGGTTACATTATATTTTATTTTCTAAAGATTTACATATAGTAACACAAGTAGTTATTTGGGTAACTGTTTTTCAAATTGTATTTATATTTTTTGAAACATTATTACGTTTTGTTTTTGCTTTTATTACTGCTAAACTTGGACAATATGTAGTAAAGGATTTAAGAATAGCTACATTTAAAAAAATACTACAACTAAAACTTAGACAATTTGATAAAACCCCTATTGGTACATTAACTACAAGAACAGTGAATGATATTGAAAGTATTAATGAAATTTTTAGTAATGGTTTAATCCCTATTATTTCAGATTTACTTATTATCATCATTACATTAGTTACTATGTTTTGGATTGATTGGCAATTAACACTTATTGCATTAATACCCTTTCCATTTTTAATTGTTGCAACATATTATTTTAAAGAAAGTGTCAATGCAAGTTTTATCAGTGTAAGAAATGCAATTGCTAACTTAAATGCTTTTGTACAAGAGCATTTAACAGGTATTACCATTGTACAAGCATTTGCAGCAGAAGAAAGAGAGTTTAGAAAGTTTGATACTATTAATAAAGAACATAGAAGTGCAAACATAAAAGCCATATTTGCTTACAGTGTTTTTTTTCCTATTGTAGAGTTAGTACTTGCTATAGGTATTGGTTTAACAGTTTGGTGGATTGCTGCACAACAATTAAATCCAGGTTTGTTAATTGCTTTTATTTTATACCTTAATCAAATATTTAGGCCATTAAGAATTATTGCAGATAAATTTAATGTACTACAAATGGGTATGATAGCTGCAGAACGTGTGTTTAAAGTTTTAGATAATTCAGATGTAGAAATTATAAACAATACAAGCATATCAACAGATACCATAAAAGGCAATATTGCATTTAAACAAGTTTGGTTTGCTTATAACGAAAGTCAATATGTATTAAAAGATATTTCTTTTCAGGTAAATGAAGGAGAAACCATTGCATTAGTAGGCCATACAGGTAGTGGCAAAACATCTATCATTAGTATTTTAAATAAATTATACGATTTTCAGCAAGGCGATATTTTAATAGATGATAAAAGTATTCATACTTATAGTAATGAACATTTAAGAAAAAATATTGCAGTGGTTTTGCAAGATGTATTTCTTTTTTCAGGTACTATAATGGATAATATTACTTTATATAATACTGCTATTACAGAACAACAAGTAATTAATGCAGCTAAAATGATTGGTGTACATGATTTTATTATGCAATTACCTAAAGGTTATTATTTTTCTATTGGCGAAAGAGGTACATCTTTAAGTATGGGACAACGGCAATTAATTTCTTTTATCAGAGCATTATTATACAATCCTTCTATACTTATTTTAGATGAAGCTACATCTTCTATTGATACAGAAAGTGAATTGCTAATTCAAAAAGCTACTGAACAATTAATTGCAGGAAGAACATCAATTGTTATTGCACACAGATTAAGTACTATTAGAAAAGCAAATAAAATAATAGTGTTAGATAAAGGAGAAATTAAAGAAATAGGCACACACGATGAGCTATTAAATAGCAATGGTTATTATACCAAACTATATAATATGCAATTTAATCATCACCAATAAATGGACTATTGCAATTAATTACTTAGCAACATTTACAGCTCTTTTTTCTCGTATTACAGTAACTTTAATTTGACCAGGATAAGTCATTTCTGTTTGTATTTTCTGAGCTATTTCAAAACTTAATTTATCGCTATCGCTATCAGTTACTTTTTCAGATTCTACAATTACACGTAACTCTCTACCAGCTTGTATAGCATAAGCTTTTTCTACACCTTGATAGTTCATAGCTAAGCTTTCTAAATCTTTAATACGCTGAATATATTGTTGCATAATTTCTCTTCTTGCACCTGGTCTTGCACCACTTATAGCATCACATGCTTGTACAATAGGAGAAATTACATATTGCATATCCATTTCGTCGTGGTGTGCACCAATAGCATTTACAACTGCAGGATTTTCGCCATATTTTTCTGCTAATTTAGCACCTAATAAAGCATGGCTTAATTCAGTTTCTTCGTCTGGTACTTTACCAATATCATGTAATAAACCTGCACGTTTTGCTAACTTAGGATTTAAGCCTAATTCTGCTGCCATTATTCCACAAAGGTTAGCAGTTTCTCTACTATGCATTAATAAGTTTTGACCATAAGAACTACGAAAACGCATTTTACCTACAATACGTACTAATTCTTTATGCAAACCATGAATACCTAATTCTATTACTGTTCTTTCGCCAATTTCTATAATTTGCTCTTCTAATTGTTTACGTGTTTTATCTACTACTTCTTCAATTCTTGCAGGATGAATACGACCATCTGCAACTAAACGTTGTAAACTTAAACGAGCAAGTTCTCTTCTTAAAGGGTCAAAGCAAGAAAGTACTACAGCTTCTGGTGTATCATCTACAATTAAATCTACCCCTGTTGCAGCTTCTATTGCTCTAATATTTCTACCTTCTCTACCAATAATTTGGCCTTTAATTTCATCACTTTCTAATTGAAAAACTGTTACTGTATTTTCAATTGTTTGTTCTGCAGCTGTTCTTTGAATACTTTGAATAACTATTTTACGAGCTTCTTTATTAGCTTTTTGTTTAGCTTCTTCAATTATTTCTTGTTGTAAAGAAAGGGCTTGTGTTTGAGCCTCATTTTTTAGGCTTTCTACTAATTGTGCTTTTGCTTCATCGGCACTTAAGCCTGCAATTTTTTCTAATCTACGTATATGTTCTTCTTGATGTTTTTCAAGTTCGGTACGCTTAATATTTACAATTTCTATTTGCCTGTTAAGTGTTTCTTTGATAGCTTCATTTTCTTTTATTTGCTTATCAAAATTTGCTTCTTTTTGATTAATAGAAACTTCTTTTTGCTTAACTCTGTTTTCAGCATCACTTAATTTTCTATTACGTTCAAAAACTTCTTTATCGTGTTGAGATTTTAATTGTACAAACTTTTCTTTTGCTTCAAGTTCTTTTTCTTTTTTTACATTTTCAGATGTTAATTCAGATTCTCTGATAATGGTTTGTGCTTTTAATTCTGCAGTTTCTATTATTTTTTTAGTGTTTTTGGCAAAAATTAGCTTACCCGCCAATATCCCTACAATTAAACTTACAACCCCAATGATAATAATTATTAATGGATCCATTTGTTTCGTAATTTTTTAGTTGGTTCAAAATCAATTTATTTATAAAATATCGCATAATTTTAGTAACGATAGTTAGGTAGCGAAGATAATTAAATAGGCATTAAAAATTTCAGGAGCTTCTATAAATATGAAAGTTATTTTTAAAGTAAATGAAAACTTAGGTGTTTTATACTTATTTTCTTCTCAAAATATTTTTTATTAATACCCAATTATAGACTTGTCCCAATTGTATATTTATTTTCCAAAAAAGGGAAGATTTTGAAACATTTTTATATATTGCTAATACTTTAAAATATTTGTAATCAAATGAAAATCAATTAAATATAATGCTAAAAGCTAAATTTATTTTTTTTGGCATTGCCTTTGAATTAATAGAAGTATCTTTGAGATTATCCAATTCTTCTTGTAAAAACCGATAGAGTCCATTTTTATATTCTTTGAATTACCTGAAAATTAAAATTATTAAAAATTCAATTTCAGGAAATGAAAAAGTTATTCGGTTTATTATTAACAATTATATTATTTACTTCTTGCTCTAAGAGCGATAATTTTGTAGCTCCTACAGAAGAAACTACTAATCAATTTTTCTTTAAAGATGCTAATTTAGCTATTCGTTCTATTGTAGCAACTGCTAATACAGGTTCATCTATCAATATAGATTTCTCTACTCTTTACGAAAAAAATATTACTAAAATAGAATTAATGAGTGGTGAAACATCTAATTACTTATGTGCCATTTTTACAGTAAATATTAATATCAATAGCAGTCAATTAAAAAATTATCATGTAGTAGATACAAACCCTAAAAGCTCTACAATGTATTATATGGTACGTTATACATTAGCAAATGGCGATTGGGGCTATACAAATGTTTTAAAGTTTCAGCGTAATAAAATGTAAACATGTAGGATTATTATTTTTAATTCCTACTTAATCCGTAGTCTATTTATAAGCATCTCTTTAAAAGAGGTGCTTTTTCATTTATTACAATGAATACTTAAAAGCTAATGATATCTTGCTTTAGTATTTTTTTCATTAACCGAAAAGCCTTATTTTGCAACACATTCAGAAAGCAATGATGGAAAGCTATAGCTTTGCTTGTCAATGTTTTAGCTTTTATTTTTAATATTTGATTTGGTACATACTTCTTCTCAAAAAAATAGTACCAACATACTTTCTGAAAATTTTTTTAAAAATATTTTTATGCAAAAGCAACATTATTACGTAGACTCGGAGTTGGGTACTTTGAAAAAATTATTAATACATAGTCCAGATGGTGGCATAGGAAAAATTATACCTGGTACTTTTTCTGATAATTTATATGATGATATAGTGCATTTAAAAAAGATGCAAAAAGAGTATAATCATTATGTAAAATTATTATTATACTATTTAGACCCAGAGAAAGCAAAATATGTAACAGAATTTAGTAAAAACGAAACTGAAGAAAATGCAGGTTTTTGTTTTATACCTGGAAAAAAAGAATATTTTAATTCAGATAAAGTATTAGAAACTCAAGCATTATTAGAAGAAATTGTAAAAGACGAAAAAGTTAGACTTAGATTAATTGCTGCTATTTGTTCTTATGAAGAAACAAGTATGCACATACAACATAAATTAGAAAATATTGATAACCCTGCATTATTAGCTAAAATTTTTATTACAGGTATTTTTCCTGCAAATGAAAAAGATATCAAAGAAGATCAATACATTTTTCCACCAATACCTAATTTTATTTTTACCAGAGATATTAGCATCATGCTAAAAGATCATATTTTATTAAGCAGAATGGCTACTACTGCTCGTAAAAGAGAATCTTTAATTTCTAAATTTTTAGCACTCTACTTTTTATTTAACGAACAACCCGAAAAAGTAATAGAAATAATTGAAGAAAGTGATTATTTTTTATACGAAGAAGATGAACGTAAACAACGTGTAGTATCTATAGAAGGTGGCGATATTATGATGATACACCCTACACATTTACTTGTAGGTTGTAGTGCCAGAACTTCTGCAAATGCTATTAACGAAATTATACACACAATTTTTAGTAATAGCCAATTAGGAATAGAAAAAATTTCTGTAGTAAAAATTCCTAAAACAAGAGCTCAAATGCATATAGATACCATTTTTACACAAGTAAAAAGAGGTGTTTGGGTATTATATGGTCGTTATTCTGATAAGATTTTGCAAGAAGAAGAAAACATGAAAAAATCTTATTTAAAAAGTTTATCGCATCATCCAAGAAAAACAGAATTAGAAGAAGTAGAAATATTTCAGTTTTATAAAAGCAGTAAAGAGCCTTATCAAAAAAATATATCTTATAGAGTAGAAGAAAATGTACCTGCAGGATTAGAATCTTTACTTCGTCAAATTTCTGAAAAAGATTTTGGTGTAAAACCTGCTGATGTAAAAATTATTTATAGTGGTGGCAATCAATTTCCTTATGATGAACGTGAGCAATGGACAGACTCTTGTAATGTTGTAGCATTAAAAGAAGGTGTAGTAATTGGTTATGATAGAAATGATAAAACATCTGAAGAATTTATTGCAGCAGGCTTTAAAGTAATTACAACAGACCAAGCATTTGCTATGTTTGAATCTGGTGTTGCACCTCATAGCCTTGAAGATACTTTAATTTTAATACCATCTGCAGAACTTTCTAGAGCAAGAGGAGGCTCTCATTGTATGAGTATGCCTTTACTTAGAGATAAATGGCAATAAATTTTATTTAATAAAAAAAGTATGCAAACCACATCGCATTTATTAATGATTCGTCCTGTTCATTTTACTTTTAATGAACAAACTGCTGTAAATAATGCTTTTCAAGTAGCAGCTGCAGATAATGATACACCACAAAAAGCATTAAAAGAGTTTAATGATTTTGTACAAGTACTTACAAATAATGGTATAGATGTTACTGTAATTAATGATACATTACAACCACATACACCAGACTCTATTTTTCCTAATAATTGGATTTCTTTTCATCAAGATGGAACTATTTTATTGTATCCTATGTATGCAGCTAATAGAAGACAAGAAAGAAAACCTCATGTTATTGAAAAAATAAAAGAAAAATTTTCTATCACTAAAACTATTGACCTTACTAATTATGAAAACAACAATTTGTTTTTAGAAGGTACAGGCAGTATGGTTTTAGACAGAGAAAATAAAATAGCTTATGCTTGTTTATCGCAAAGAACAGATGCAGATGTTTTAAAAGATTTTTGTAATCAAATGAATTTTACACCTGTATTTTTTTATGCTGTTGATGCTAATAATGCACCAATTTATCATACCAATGTAATGATGTGTATTGCAGATAAATATGCAGTAATTTGTTTAGATGCTATAGCAGATGAACAAGAAAGAAATAAGGTAATAAAAACTTTAGAAAATACAAACAAACAAATAGTTGCCATTACACATCAGCAAATGAATCAGTTTGCAGGAAATATGTTGCAAGTTAATAATCAAGAAGGCATGCATTTTTTAGTGATGTCTTCTCAAGCATACCATTCACTTACACAAGAGCAAGTACAATTATTAGAAAATTTTAATCCTATTTTACATTCAAGCTTAACAACAATAGAAACCAATGGAGGTGGAAGTGCCAGATGTATGTTAGCTGAGGTTTTTTTACCTTTAAAATAACGAATTTGCTTGTTGGTGGATAAGTAAATAAGCTAAATAATACAACATACAGTATAGAGTATTTTCTTTGTATTAAATAATTATAACAGTGAGTAAAGAATCATATCAAATAAGGTTAGAGCAGTTTGAAGGTCCATTTGATCTTTTATTATTTTTTATTGAAAGAGATGAATTAGATATTTATAATATTCCCATCTCAAAAATTACTAAAGATTTTTTAGCATTTATACACCAACAAGAAAAATTAAATATTGAGTTAAGTAGCGAGTTTATATTATTTGTATCTACTCTTATGCGTATTAAAGCTAAAATGCTTTTACCAAGAAAAGAGTTAGATGCAGATGGCAATGAAATAGACCCACGACAAGAATTAGTAGATAAAGTTTTAGAATATAAGAAATTTAAAGAAGCTTCTGCAAAACTTGCAGATATGGAAGCTATAAGAATGTTGATGGTAAAAAGAGGCAATTTGCAAGAAGAATTAAATGTAATAGGAGAGCAGGCAGGCGAAGGCACAGAAATACAAACCATTACTTTATTTAAGCTAATGAAAGCTTTTGAAAAAGTAATGCAAAGAATACATGACAAACAAAATAAGCCTGTACATACTGTAATACAATATAACTATACAATGGAAGGTAGCAGAGATTATATGCTACACTTTATTCAACAAGAAAAAACAGTAACTTTTGAAAAAGTATTTGATGTTTGCGAAAACAGAATACATGCAATATTTCTTTTCCTATCAATGTTAGAACTTACACAACAACGCTACATGAAATTATTAATAGGCGAAGGAAGAAATAATTTAATTATAGAATGGAATGAGAGAAGAGAAGAAGAGTTAAAAGAAGAAGGCATAGATATTAATGAACTTAACAACATGCCTTCTTCTTTTGAAGATACTAATATCAATGATGATATAGATGCATCTTTAAATTAATTTATTTTATTAGTTTATATTCAAACTGAGGATTACCTCTTACACCACCATCATTTACACCCATAGATAAAAACTTAACAGCATAGTAGTTGTTGTTATTATCTTTTACTACAAAAAATCTATCTGTTTTTACACCAGTTGCTGGTTGTGTGCTACGCCATTTACTACCTATAGCCCATCTGTTATTTGTAAAAGTAGATGCTGTAACACTATCTTTATTAAAGTTGGTATATGCTGTGTTTCTTGTTGCTGCATCTACATAAACTTTTTCACAAACTGTAACACCGCCTAAATAATTAATAGAAACTAAGTCAGAAAAATTATATGGTACAAAGCCAACACCAAAATTTGCTTCAGATACTGCATAAGACCATGTAAAATCCCATTCAGTTTTCTTAGGCTCTACACTTACAATTAAACCACCATCAAACGATACATGTGTAAAGTTATAAGCAGCATCTTTAGCAATATTTACACTTGTAAATCCTGTAGTTTGTGTAATTGTACCATATTGTAAAGTATAACCACCACTTGAGTTACGTGTAATTTTTGCTTTAATCCAAGGACGAGCATCAACACCTCCTCCTTTACCACGATTAATGATAATTACTTTATTATCTGCATCATTACTTGCAATTGCAGGAATTACTGTATTGGTTAAGTTGCCATCTAAAGCATCTATATAATTATAAAAATCTGCAGAAGGAGAAGCTTGATTAATAGCTAATGTAAGACTAGTTGTATCTGCTTCGCCAATTGCAGCTAAATCTGTTGCAGTAGTAACTTTTGCTGCTGCACTTGTAGTATTATTTATTATAACTCTAAAATCTGAGCCACTATAAAAACCTAAATCCCATGAAGAACGAAGTACTGAAGAAGCCTTATCTGTACTTAAATCTACAAAAGCAGATTTAGAAGCACTTGCACCTCCTGTACCTCCATCAAATGTTATTGTTGTACCACTTGAAGGAATAATTTCTGGTGTATTTTCAGTTTTTTTACATGCAAAAAAAATAGTTGTTATGCTTAATGCAAATACAAATTTTGAGATTGTTTTTTTCATACTGTGTTAGTTGTGTTTTATTTGAATTTTATTTTTTAGACCATTGAATAATTAAAGAAAGAAAATAAGAACGTCCATAAGCATAATTTACACTTGAGCCACTGCTATGAACACCACTTGTATTGGTTTGACTATTATTTAATTTAGTTACATTAAATAAATTTTTTACACCACCTTGTAAAGTAAAATATTTGAATAAATCTTTAGTTACTGAAAAATCTGCCCAATGAAATGCTTCACGTTTAGATAAATAAACATTACCTACTTCATCTAAAATATAAGTAGGAATTTCTCCTGTAAACTTATAATACAAAGCTATATTGGCTTTTAACTTATTAAATTTATAAACAATGCTAGAGCTGATTTCTGGCGACCAAGTATCGCTTAAATTATTTTGTGGAGTTATATTTTTATTTTCATACTCATTAAAATAACCTATGTATGAAAAACCTACACTTGCTGTTAATGATGATTGAATAGCAAAACTATTTTCTAATGTTATACCTGCTGTTTTGTATTTATTTATATTAAAGTAAGAGAAGGTATCTGTACTACCTTTTTGAAATAGCTCAATAAAATTATTATAGTTATTTATAAATCCAGATAAGGTAGTTTGGATAGTTTTATTTTTTGAAAATGTATTAGTATAAGTTAATGCTGCATTAAAACTATTAGATGTTTCTGCTTTTAAAGATGCATTGCCAAATATTTTATGGTTTACATCTTCAAACTTAAAATATAACTCTCTAAGTATTGGAGCTCTAAAACCTCTGCCATAAGAAACACGAGCATCTATGTTTTTTGTAAATTGAATTTTTGTATTAATTGATGGAATAATAGGAGGTGCATCATATACAGAGTTTTTACTAAACCTAACACCTGGTCTAATTTTAAACATTGTATTAGGACTAAACTCTGATGATACAAATAAAGAATAGTCTGTTATATATGGTTTGCCTTCTATTCTTTGACCTGTAGTGTAATCATGTTTAATTTCAAACCCAGGTTGTAAAGAAAATTTAGGCGATGCAGTAAAAGCAATGGTATTTCTTATAAACCATGATTTAAAATTTGTTTTATCCCAATAGCCATTTAAAATATCTTGTGGATTATCATTTTTTATTGATGTACCATTTTGATAGTTTTTAGTATAAGACTCCGTATTACGTTGATAATTTTGAAAAGATACAGAAGAGTTTAGCTTTAGTTTTTTATTAATATGCCAACTTGCTTGTGCTAAATGTGTAGTTCTATTAGTAATATAATATTGTCTGAAACTTAAGCCTGTATTAATGTTCATTGGGCTGGCAGATAATATTTCTTCATTCAAATAATCTACTCTATACCAAATATTTACATGAGCATTTTTATAACCCAACGTTCCACCACCTAAAAGTTGCTCTTTAGGTCTAAATATTTTTGCAGGAAATAATGCAGTATCTGCAAAGCCACCAAAATTATTTCTAGTAATATAGCCTGATGCTCTCCAATTTTTGTTGTTCCAATTTACAGTAACACTTTCATGATGAATACCATCATCTACAAAAGGAGCGTATGAATTACCTGCAGATTCTTCTTGAATTTTTGCAATAACAGAAAAATTATGTTGCCCTTTAAAAGATTTTTTAGTTACAATATTTATTACACCAGCTAAAGCATCTGTACCATAAATAACACTCATGGGACCTTCAACAATTTCAATTTTTTCAATAGAATTAATATCAATTTGGGTAAGACTTTGTTTTAAAGCATCTCTATCAGCCAAAGGCACACCATCTATTAAAACTTTTACTCTGCTACCACCAACACCCATAATTTTTGTATCAGTTTCGCCAAGTGTATTATCTGGCGAAAAGTGAAAACCAATTTCGTTATTTAGTAATGTTAAAATATTGGTAGCTGCTTTCATTTTTATTTGTGTAGCACTAATTGTTTTAACTTTATAAACAGATTGTTTTAAAGGTTGTGGTGTATATTGTCCTGTAACTATTACTTCATCGCCTAAACCTTGTAAAGTATCTTTTTGTGCTAATACTTTATTGGTAAAAACAATGATTAATAAAGCCAAAATAGTAATGGATTTTTTGATGAATTTTATTTGCATAAAAATGTATAAAAGCAGTTTAAAATAGCGTTTGCAAAGATTTGTTCAGATAATTTTAATAACTGCCACAGAATTGTCAAATTATTAGGAAGTGCTTTTAAGAAATATTTTTTTGAGTTTAATAAACCTTTGTACTTAAATTACATCTAACAAAATATTGATAAAAGATTAAGTATGCAATTAGATGATATAACCTTGATACATCAGTTTAAAACACCTGATTTAAAAGAAAAAGCATTTACATCTATTGTAAAAAAATATCAAGAAAAATTATATTGGCATATCAGAAGATTAGTAATAACACATGATGATGCTAATGATGTATTACAAAATTTTTTTATTAAAGTTTGGAATGGATTAGAAAATTTTAGAGAAGATAGTAAACTTTATACTTGGTTATATAAAATTGCTACTAATGAATGCCTAACATTTTTAGACAAGCAAAAAAGAAAATCAGCTACTGATTTTACAGAAGTAGAAGAAGTATTAAGCAATAAAATTAAAGCAGAGGCAAATTTTAATGCTAATCAATTAGAATGGAAATTACAATTAGCCATTCAGCAATTACCAGAAAAACAAAGAACAGTTTTTACGCTGCGTTATTACGATGAAATGCCTTACGAAGAAATGAGCCATATTTTAGATACCAGTGAAGGAGCTTTAAAAGCAAGTTATCATCATGCAGCAAAAAAAATAGAAGATTATATATTAAATAATTAAACTTATAAAGAAAGTAATGGTCAAAGAATATAGAAAATGAAACAGTATAATACCATACAAGAAGAGTTAAACAATATTGCACCAACATTAAACAATTTACAGCATCAAAATGTATATCAGGTGCCAGAAAATTATTTCACTAATTTTCATCAACAGATATTGCTAAGTATTCATAAAAATTTTACATCACAATTACCAAGTAATAAGAATAATCCTTATCAAATTCCAGAAAATTATTTTAACAGTTTTGCAGATAAAGTTTTAGCACTTGCAAAAAATAATCATAACAATACAAAAAATATTACAGAAGAGTTAAGCCAAATAGCACCAACCTTAAATATCATTAGTAAAAAGCAGGTTTATACTATTCCAGCAAATTATTTTAACGATAGTAACAATGTTGTTTCAAAAATTAAAAACAAACCTTCCACTAAAATAATTAATATAAGAAAATGGGTTGTTTATGCTGCTGCAGCCATACTTACAGGGTTTACAGTAGTTGGTGTAATAAATTTTTTACAACCTACCAATAATGTAAATATAAAATCTGCTATTGCCAATGTTTCTGATGATGAGTTAAATGATTTTTTAAATGATAATAAATCTGCTACTTATGCTGCTGTAAATGAAAATGAAGAAATTGCAGATTTATTTCAAGGCACTGCTACAGATGATATTGTCTTTTATTTAGATGAGGTTTCAAAAATAGATTAGAAAGTATTTTTTAAAATTTAAATTTTTATAAAATGATAAAGCGTATTTTATTTTTATTGATATTTGTGTGTTCAATAAATGTTTTAGCAGCACAACCTGCTAAACGAGGAGAAAAAATTCAAGCTCTTAAAATTGCTTATATAACACAAGTAGTAAAGCTTACACCTGAAGAGGCACAAAGCTTTTGGCCTGTTTACAATAAATATTTTGATGAAGTAAAACAGGCTAAAAAAGCTAATAAAGCAGATTACTTGCTATTTCAAGAAGAGTTGTTAAATATTAAGAAAAAATATAAGCCAGAGTTTAAAAAAATATTGAAAGATGATACCAGAGTAAATTTAGTGTATAAGGCAGAAGCTGATTTTTTAACAGAAATGCAAAAAGAATTAAAGAAAAGGATGCAGCAAAAACAACAAAAGAGGTATCAAAAAGAAGGTAATGAATAGATTATAATATAGGTGTTTTTCATAGGTTAGCAACGGCCAGCTCTTTTTAGAGCAGGCCTTTTTTATTTAAGTTCTTGCATACGTACTAACTTACTATAAATACCATTATTAGTAATTAATTCTTCATGTGTACCTTTTTCTGCAATTTCACCTTTTTGCATAACAATAATTTCATCTGCATGACGAATAGTACTTAATCTATGTGCAATAATTAATGAAGTTCTATTCTTCATCATTTTATCAATAGCATCTTGTACTAAGCGTTCACTTTCTGTATCTAAAGCACTGGTAGCTTCATCTAAAATTAAGATAGGTGCATTTTTATATACTGCTCTTGCAATGGTTAATCTTTGTCTTTGTCCACCACTTAAACGCATGCCTCTATCGCCAATTGTGGTATCATATCCATTTTCAAGTTCTGCAATAAAATCATGTGCATTAGCAATTTTAGCTGCTTGTATTGCAGCTTCTTTATCAATTACCTCTGCACCAAAAGCTATATTGTTTAAAACAGTATCGTTAAATAAAATTGCTTCTTGCGATACAATAGCAATTTGCGATCTAAGACTTTTTAATGTTAAATCTTTAATATTAATATCATCAATTAAAATAGCACCATCAGTTACATCATAAAATCTAGGAATTAAATCGGATAAAGTAGATTTTCCTGCACCACTCTCACCAACTAATGCAATAGTTTTTCCTTTTGCAATTGTTAATGAAATTTTGTTGATAACAGTATCATTGTTATAAGCAAAACTTACATTGTTAAATACAATATCATTATCAAAAGATTTTTTTTCAAAAGCATTTTCTTTTTCTAACACTGGTTGTTTGCTATCTATAATTCTTAATACTCTTTCGCCTGCAGCTAAACCACGTTGTAAAGAGGCAACTGCTGTAACAATATTTTTTGCTGGTGCAATAATTTGAAAATAAAATGCAATGTATGCAATAAATGCAGCAGCAGTAATACCACTGTTACCATTAAGTATTAAATGCCCTCCATAAACAATAATTACTAAAACTACTGTTACACCTAAAACCTCAGAGATAGGAGAGGCTAACTCTTTTTGATTAGTAATAGATTTTAAAGTTTTGGTTAAAGCCTGGTTAGACTGATTAAATTTTTTACTTACTACATTTTCTGCACCAAAGCCTTTAATAATTCTAATACCTGCAATAGCTTCTTCTGCCATATTTAATAATACACCAATAAGTGTTTGGCTTTCGTTTGCTTTTTTTCTCAGTTTAGTAGTAATATTAGAAATGATAAAACCAGAAATAGGAAAGAATAATAAAGTAAATAAAGTAAGTTGTGGAGATATATAAAATAACATAGCAAAGGTAGAAAGTATTACAAGTGGGTCTCTAAAAATTGTTTGTATAGAGTTTACTACAGAGCCTTCTATTTCTACAACATCGCTACTTAGGGTAGATAATAAATCGCCTTTTTTTTCTTGATGAAAAAATGAAAGAGATTGATGGCTATATTGATAAAATAATTGTTCTCTTAACTTTCTTAAAAGATTTACCCTCATTCTTGTTAAAACTTTTTGACTTAAAAAGCCAAATAAATTTTTTAATAAAATAGAAATAAAAATGATAGCACATACATAAATAAGTACACCAAACTTGCCACTACTTTGTATATACTTATTTAAAATAAAATAAAAATATTCTTTAAAAAAATCGGCACTCATAGAAAATGCAGGAGCCGTTTCTGTAACAGGTAAATTATTATTAAACAATACATCTAATAAAGGAGCTAATAAACTAAAATTCATTAATCCAAAAACAATATAAAGAAAAATATATACAATATACTCAGGTATATAATGATGATATGGTTTTGAAAAACTAAGTAATCTAAGAAATATCTTCATGCAATGAAGTTTTAAATAAGGTTGCAAATTACATAAAACAAGTGTTATAAGATTTTAAATTGTAGGAATAGTTATTTGATTAATTAACTTTCTACATAACTCCCAATTGTTTCTTTATTAAACTGACTTAATTGTGTAAAAACTTTAGGTATAGTAATATAACCTTTAAGCATATTATTAGTTATAGCAATTGGTAATACATGATCTGCAGGATATGAAATTGGTGTTTGTAAAGTAATTATTTTTTTAGCAGCAGCATTAGTAATGCCATAAGCAGATGCAAAATCATGATATCCTGATATTTTTAAATTTTTACTAAAAGGTTTTGCATATAAATTATTAATTAGTGTGTGCGACCACTTAAGTAAACCTAAACTTTTTTGAATGTGATAAATTATTTTTTTAAGTTCTTTAATAAAAGAGGAAGTTTCATTTTTATGATAATCAAAATATACAATATCCCAATCACTTGGTAATTGTTGAACAATTGTAGAGAAATGAAAAGGCTCTGAAGTATTTAATATTACATCATCTTCTAAGATTAATGCTTTAGTATAATTGTTTTTAACAATATCCTCATAAATTGCTTTATGTCCCATGCTACATGCAATTTCTCCTAATTTCATTGGTTTATTATATCTATTATTTTGTATTGCTTTTGTAGCATCATAAATATTATTACTCTCTAATTCTTTTATTGATAATTGTTGCTTATCAAACCCATAAAAACAAGAAAAGTTTAAACCAGCTAATTCTTTGGTAATTGCTGCATGCCTTTCAGTAGCTCTTTCAATTGTTAAAATATAAATATGATTAAAGAAAGTGTTGATTTCTTGCAATGTTTTTTCATGATTATTTTCTGTCATTGTTATCTTTCTTTATAATTATCTTTACAAAATTAGCCTTAATATATGTCTTCAATTTTATTTATTTCTTTAATGAACTCTGACCCTTGGGGTGGTAGTGAAGTTCAATGGTTTGCAACAGCAAAATATGCTTTAGAAAAAGGAGATAAAGTTACTTGCTTAGTTTATGATTGGGAAGCCAAAAAAGCAAAAATGAATATGTTGGCAGCAAATGGAGCAACGATTATTTATATTCCTAATTATGGCAGAACAAAGAAGAATATTTATGAAAGACTATATTTTGAATGGATAACCAGAACAAAACAAAAAATATTTATTCAACAATTCGATTTTACACAATTTGATTTTATAGTAGTAAATCAAGGTGGTTTTATTGAAGTAGCTAATAGCCCATGGAAAAATATATTTAAACAATTACCTTCTTATGTTTTAACCTTTCATAACTATGCTTTAGATATAAACATTAAACCAGCAAAAGCAACTGTTTTAACAGCATGGATGAAAAATGCAAAATCTTTAATTTGCGACGCAGCTAAAATTGTAAATGTATTAGAAGCTCAACTACAACAAAGGTTTGATAATGTTTTACCTCTTGTAAATCCATTAACTATTGAAAGGTCTATTAATTATACACCTTATCCTGCCTTACAAAATGATCAATATAAAATTATTATGCTAGCTCAATTAGATATTGAAAGAAAGGCTCAGGATAATTTAATAAAAGCTTTTGCAAATGAAGTTTGGAAAACTAGAAATTGTATTATAGAAATTTATGGCGATGGCGAACACTATCAACTTCTTCAACAATTAATAAAAGAATATAACTTACAACAACAAGTTTTTTTAATGGGTAATACTAATGATGTAGCAGGTGTATTAAATAATGCCCATTTAGTATTACAAATTACACATAAAGATGCTATGCCAATAAGTGTAATAGAAGCTATGAGCAAATCTAGAGCAGTTGTAGTAAGCGATGTAGGCGATATGCCTGTTTGGATTAAAGATTTTGAAACTGGATGGGTAGCAAAAGATGCAACTGTAGAGAGTATGCAAAATGTTTTAGAAACTGCATGGAGTAATAAAGAACAATGGGAGCTAATGGGCAAAAATGCTTTTGATGTATTTACTAAAAAATTTCCTACTTCGGTAGAAGAGGTTTTTTATCAAACATTAACTAAAAAAAATTAGTATGAGTTTTTTTAAGAAAAAAAAGAAAGAAACAGGTTTAAGTGAAGAGTTTAAAGAGTTTGAAGATATTTATAATTTTTGCAAGCCATATACAATGACTGGCATAGAAAGAATGTATGCACTATATAAAGCTACAGAGTATATCATTAAAAATAATATTCAAGGAGACTTTGTAGAGTGTGGTGTTTGGCGTGGTGGAAGTACAATGGTTATTTTAAAAACCCTTCAAAAATTTAATGTTAACGATAGAAAAGTATGGTTGTTTGATACATATGAAGGAATGAGTGCACCTACAGAAGATGATAAAGATTTTAATAATTTAAATGCATCTACACAATTAAAACAATCTAAGAAAAATGAAGAAAGTATTATTTGGGCTTATGCAACTTTAGATGATGTAAAACACAATATTGCCTTAACAGGCTATTCTTCTGAAAACATTCATTTTATAAAAGGAAAAGTAGAAGACACTTTACCTAATAATCATTATTTTAACTCTTGCTCATTATTAAGATTAGATACTGATTGGTACGAATCAACAAAAATTGAGTTAGAACATTTTTATCCTTTATTACAAACTAAAGGTATTATGATAATTGATGATTATGGTCATTGGCAAGGTTGTAGAAAAGCAGTAGATGAATATTTTGAAAAAATAAAATATTTTCCTCTTTTACAAAGAATAGATTATACAGGTAGATTATTTGTAAAATAATTTTTTTTAAAAAATATGGAGCAAAAAATAGCTAAAGAATTTAATCCTGCATTAAGTAGCCCTTATTACTTTATCAGAAAACTTTTATTAAAAAAAGTACAACAATATAGTAAAGAATTATCTGGTAATTTATTAGATTTTGGTTGTGGCTCTAAGCCTTATAAAAGTTTATTTAATCATGTAAAATCATATACAGGCATAGATTATGAAAACCCTGGTCATCCTCATATTAATGAACAGATAGATGTATTTTATGATGGAAAAAAATTACCTTTTAACGATAATCAGTTCGATGCTATTTTAAGTAGTGAAGTGTTTGAGCATGTATTTAATTTAGAATCAATTTTACCAGAGCTTCATCGTGTTTTAAAAACAGAAGGTAAAATTTTAATTACTTGCCCCTTTGTTTGGAATGAGCATGAAGTGCCACACGACTATGCAAGATATACTCAGTTTGCACTAAAACATTTACTTGAAAAAAATGGGTTTAAAATTTTGGTGCAAGATAAAAGTGGAGACTTTGCTACTACACTTCATCAAATGAAAATGGTATATATCTGTGAGCACTTTTTACAATCGATGTATATTATTGGGAAAATAAAATTTATAACATCTAATATTCGTCCTTTATTAATGGTTATTTGTAATAGTTGGTTTTTATTAAAACATAAACTATTACCAAAGCGGTACGATATTTATTTAAATAATATTGTATTAGCTATGAAAGAAAAGTAGTTACCTATTTTCTCTTCATTACTTTTTCTGCAGCTGCTACAATAAAAGGTATATCTAAACCATATTTACTTAAAAGCTCTAATGGTTTACCACTTTCTCCAAAAGTATCATTAGTGCCAATATATTCAATAGGTACAGGAAAATGTGTTGCTGCAACTTGTGCAATACTATCTCCTAAACCACCAATAATATTATGCTCTTCTACAGTTACTGCACATTTAGTTTTTTTAATAGAGTTTAAAACTGCTTGTGTATCTAATGGCTTAATTGTATGTATATTAATTACCTCTACACTAAAACCTTTTTCTTCTAAAATTTTTCCTGCTTCAATAGCTTTCCAAACCATGTGGCCACAAGCAAAAATACTTACATCATTACCTGTTGTTAATTGTTGTGCTTTACCAATTACAAAATCGCTACCATCTTCTTTAGTAAAGTTAGCCCATTTAGGACGACCAAAACGTAAGTACACAGGACCTTCATAATTAGCAATTGCTTTTGTGGCAGCTTTTGTTTGGTTATAATCGCAAGGTACAATTACTGTCATACCAGGTAGCATTTTCATTAACCCAATATCTTCTAATATTTGATGTGTTGCACCATCTTCGCCTAATGTTAAACCTGCATGACTTGCACATATTTTTACATTCTTATTACTATATGCTACACTTTGTCTTATCTGATCATAAACACGACCAGTACTAAAGTTGGCAAATGTAGTTGTGTAAGGTATTTTTCCTCCAATTGTCATACCTGCAGCAATGCCAATCATATTAGCTTCTGCAATACCCACTTGTATAAAACGTTCTGGAAAATCTTTAATGAAAGAACCAATTTTCATAGAGCCTGCAAGGTCTGCAGTAAGCACTACTACCTGATCATTTTCTTTACCAATTTCATATACACCATCACCAAAGCCTGCACGTGTTTCTTTTTCGTTGAGTATTTGTATATCAGAACATTTCATACTTATAAGTTTTAAGCTGTGCAAAATAAAGGAAAATATTTTGGCTTACTATATTATTCTGTTATACTTTGTTTTCTTTAATATAAATAAATAAGTAAACAAATATTTACCTTAAAGAAATGGAAATTTTTGAACTTGAAAATTTGTATTGAAAATAACTATTTAGAAAGAAAATTAGTTTTATTAGCTTCATTTACTTCATCATCAAAATTAGCTTTAATAACCCTAATTTTTGCAAGATTGTTTTTATTAGGTCTGGTTAAATAAATTACATAAATAGATGTAAAAAAGATGGCAACTTGAGATAATATAACCCAAGTAACACCAATAGATAAAATAAAATAAGTAAATGCCATAAAAACAATAGAGCTTGCAGCAATAATAAGGGTTACTTGTGTATGTGTGCAGCCTCTATCTAATAAAAAATGGTGTAAGTGATTTCTGTCTGGGAAAAAAGGAGATCTTCCACGTATCATTCTTAAAGAAAATACTCTTAAAGTATCTAATAAAGGCATTAGTAAAATACCAAAACCCATTGCAGGTGCAGCATCTAAAGCTAAAATAGGGGCAGTTTTTGCTGTACTAATAAAATGAATTACTAAGATAGCATTTACAGCACCACTTAACATGGCACCTGTATCTCCCATAAAAATTTTGGCTGGTGAATAGTTGTAAATTAAAAAGCTAATAACACTTGCAGCAAAAGTAAATGCAAGTACACTATAAAAAATATCTTTATTAATTAAAAAGTAAATACCAAATGCTGTAGTTGTAATAACACTAATAGTTCCTGCAAGTCCATCTACACCATCTATTAAATTATAAGCATTCATTACAACAATAATGGTAAATATGGTAAATAAACAACCAATGGCATAAGTAATTGCATGAATACCTAAAAAGCCATGCATATTAGTAATTACCAAATTAGCTTTAAATACTAATATACAGGCAACTATTATTTGTCCAATAACTTTTTTAATAGGAGATAAAACTAAAATATCATCTTTAATACCAAAGAAAAATATAACCATAAATGCAGCTATATAATATTGAAATCCTGGTATTAAAAAATTTGTATTTACAGAAAGCAATAAACCACTTATAAATGCAACAAAAATGGCTAAACCACCTAAAGAAGAGATAGGTGAAGTATGAATTTTCCTTTCATCAGGAATATCATATAATTTTTTTTGCTTGGCAACATTTATAATTACAGGTATTGCATAAAAGCCTACTGCAAATGATAATACAAAGCCAATAATAATTTGTTCCATTCTTAAGGTTAAAAATTTAATAATACATAAAAGTAATTCTGTATCATCAAGTGGGGTGATGCAAAATTAGCTTTTAATCATACAATAACGCTATTGAGAGCTAAATTATTTTAAAATATCTTTAAATTCAATATAATAAATATGTAACAATTGTTCTATATATATTAATTTTTATAGATTTTTGAGTAATATAATTTAATTGAATAAAGCAGTATTAGAAAAATTAAACAATTTTTAAAAGCTGTTGTAATTGGAGAGGCTAAAAAAATTAACTTCGCTGCTTAATAAATAAAAGTGTATATGCAAAATAATTTAAGTGATATAGCAACACAAGTAAGAAGAGATATTGTAAGAATGGTACATGCTGTACAAAGTGGACATCCTGGAGGCTCTTTAGGTTGTACAGATTTTCTTACAGTACTTTATTTTAATACAATGAAGTACAATACAGATTTTAATATGGATGGCACTAATGAAGATATTTTCTTTTTATCTAATGGGCATATATCTCCTTTATTTTATTCTGTATTAGCAAGATCTGGTTATTTTGATGTAAAAGAATTAGCTAGTTTTAGAAAATTAAATTCTAGACTTCAAGGTCACCCAACAACACACGAACATTTACCAGGTGTAAGAATTGCTAGTGGTTCTTTAGGTCAAGGAATGAGTGTGGCTATTGGTGCTGCACTTACTAAAAAATTAAATAACGATAAGGGTTTAGTTTTTTCTTTACATGGTGATGGCGAATTACAAGAAGGACAAATTTGGGAAGCTGCTATGTTTGCCCCTCATCATAAAGTAGATAATTTAATTATTACTGTTGATTATAATGGTCAGCAAATTGATGGTCCTACTAATAAAGTAATGAGTTTAGAAAGTTTAAAAGCAAAATTTGAGGCTTTTAATTGGCTTGTTTTAGAAATGAATGGAAATGATATTACTGATACAGTACAAACATTAGATAAAGCTAAAAGCCTTACTGGCAAAGGAAAGCCTATATGTATTTTAATGAAAACAACGATGGGCAAAGGTGTAGATTTTATGGAAACAGGTCATGAATGGCATGGTATTGCTCCTAATGATGAACAATTAGCTAAAGCATTAGCTCAATTACCTGAAACAATAGGAGATTATTAAAATTTAAAAAAATAACCGATTGGGATATTGTTTTGTCTGATAGAACACTTATCTTAGCAGCGGTTTTTCATAGGATATTGGATTTTAAAAACGGGGCTGGATATTTATCCGGGCCCCTTTTTTATTTTATAGCTATGTTTAATTGCTACTTTCAATTATTAAATAAGGAGTAATAGGTTAGGTAATTGAGATAAAGTTTTAAAAATAAAAAAGGCTACTTATAAAGCAGCCTTTTGTTAAAATGAAACCCGATAAACCAACTTCTTTTTATCTAAAAATTTATTTTACCAATTACTAAATCTTACACCTATTACATAAGGATATTGCAACATTTTAGTATTCTTATCGTGTAGTGCATTTAAACTATAACTACCATATAATCTTACAGGACCTAAACCTACTTCTCCAACTGCTGCTAAACGAAAAGGTTGTAAATCAAAATCGCCTTTATATTTTATTTTACCACGTACATCACTTATTTGTTTGTTTTTACTGCTTACCAAATATCCTGCACTAATACCAGCACTTACAGTAAATAATCTTTTCATATTACTTGGGGTAAAATCGAAGTTTAGCATAAGAGGTATAGTAATATATCCTGCATATAATTTATTTTTAGAAAAACTAATTGTATCATTAAAAATAAATGGGTCTGGATTTTTTCTATAGCTTACATTTCTATCAAATCTAAAATTGTACATTTCTAAACCTAAACCATATTTAAGGTTGATAACATGCTTACTTAAATTTACTTTTTGCATAAAAAACCAAAGATTTACATTAGAGCTTTTTCCAGGTATTAGCTTTAAACTTTCTTTTGTTACATTACCTGCAGCTACATTTAATGTTTTTAAATAATTACCTGCTTGTGCTGCTGTATAATCTGTTTTATCTTTATAGTTAGCAAAACCAAGATCTAATATAAACCAGTTGGTACTTATATTTTTCTTTGTTTTTTCTTTGTTTGTATTAAAAGAAAATTTAAAACCACCATTTCCTTCTTTTCCATCTTGATCATTAGTTCCTTTTGTTTTTGCTTTTTTAATAATTACAAAATTTCCTGCTTTAATAGTATCTGATGTTTGTTGTGTAGTATCTTTTTGTGCAAAGAGTTGTAAGCTAATTAATGTAATAAATACTGTAAATAAAGTTTTCTTCATTTTTCTATTTTTAAATTTTAAACAATTAAATATTTTGTTGTTATAATATAGTAGCAATTGCCTTATCTATTGTATTATCTTTTTGATTACCAAAAAATGCTTTTGTTTTATTCAATACATTTTTCACTTTAGATTTAGCTACTTTAAAACTACCTATATAAACTACATCGTTTTGAGTGTTGGTAGAGGTAGTATTTTCTGCATCTGTATCTAAATACTTGTAAATGGGTTGTGTATTTACAGCTTGTACAATTGTATTATTTGTAGTAGATATATTTTGTACAGGAATAGGTATATCTAAAGATGAGGTTTCTATTGCAACAATATTATGTACTTGATAAGATGCAATAGTATTAGTAGCTTCATCTGTTTTATAATTGGTATTTACTATATTGTTTTGAGTAGTTTTAATGGGTTGTTGTTGATTAGCATATTGTACAGTTGTACGATAATTATTTTGCTGAACATTTTTTTCTTGTTGAAGACGTGTTGCTGCTGAAGTATTATTTTTTACTAACTGTTCTATTGGTGCAATTTTTTGTTGTGTTTTGTTTGATGCGTTATTATTATTTGATACACTGTTTTGTGCTATATCAATCTGTTGCTTTTGAGTAATATTAGATTTTTTAACATTAAAATTCCATACAGCAATTGAAAGAAAAAGGATTGATGCAGCTACAGCAAATTGCTGTACCCATAAAGCTATTATTGGTTTTCTTTCTTTTTTGTACAAATTCTCTTTGTTGGGGTGATGAATTTCTTCTTTAGCTAATACACTTGCAGTAATACTTGTAAATTCATTTTGTAAATGGGGATGTTGTAATACAAATTTTTCTACTAAAGCAGCTTCATTGGCAGAAAGTTCTTTATCTGCATATAATAAAAATTTTTCTTCATAATTGTTTAAGTGAATATTATTTGTAGCTGTTTTATACAAGGCAGTTTTATCAAAAGGTTCAATAAAATCTGCTGTTAGTTTGGTGCTTTGTAATAAATCTAATTCTAATTGTAAATCTGGATTGTTTAATAAAAATTGTTCTACCAAAACTTTTTCAGTAGGCTTTAATTCACCATCTATATAGAGTAGTAAAAAAGTTTCGTAATTATTTCTATTAATATCCATCATAAAATATTTTATAGTAATAAATGTTTAAATAATATTTTCTGGGTTTACGATATAATCTCTTAAACTTAACCTGGCTCTGTGTAAATACACTTTTACCTGACTAGGATTTAATTGCATTATTTCGCCAATTTCATCATAACTATAGCCTTCATAATCTTTCAGCATAATTAAACTTTTTTGTATTTCATTTAGTTTATTTAATGCTTTAGCAATTGCTTCTTTAGAAAATCTGTTTGGTTGATATTCTATTTTTACATCTTGCTTAAACTCATCTTGCAATACAATTCTTTTATGTTTTCTAATATGATCTATCATTTGATGATAGGCAACTGTAAATAAATAAGCTTTACTTTTTTCGTTACTTACCTGTTCTTTATTTCTCCAAAGTTTTTCAAAAGCTGTTTGTACAATATCTTTTGCATCTTCTTCGTGTCGTAGGTTTTTAATAATAAATCTATATACATTATCTGCATATTTTGTAACACATAAATTATATTCTTTTTCTGTCATAAACAGCTAATAGTAATGCTTAAAATGTTGCTTTGTATATATAATACGTTGTAGCAAAAAATATGTTACAAAGGAACAAAAATATTTTTTAACTGAGGGTTGCTTAACATATATAACACTAAAAAATTATTTAATAAAAATTTATAGCTATTAGATTAATGAAATTATTTTATCTTGTAACAATTATTAGTCAAGAAATTAACTGCATTTGATTTTAATAAGACATATACCATTTTTAAAAGCTGTACTTTATTATACTATTACAGCATTTGGTGGCCCACAAGGGCATTATGGTATGATGCTTAAAACATTTGTAAAACAAAGAAGAGATGTAACTGAAAAAGAGTTGTTAGATTTAGTTAGCTTTTGCAATATGTTGCCTGGTGCTTCTTCTACACAAACTATTACATTAATAGGTTATAAAAGAGGTGGTGTGCCTTTAGCTTTTATCACATTATTAATTTGGATATTACCTGCAAGTATTTTAATGGGTGCTTTATCTTTTTTATTAATTTATTTTGATAATAATGCTATAGATGCAAAATGGTTTAGATTTATACAACCTATGGCTGTAGGCTTTATTGCTTTTTCTGCCATGCGATTATTTAAAATAGCAGTAAATAATACTATTACAAGAGTAATATTAGTAATTGTATCCTTGGTTACATTTTTTGCTTTTAAATCGCCTTGGGTTTTTCCTGCTGTAATGTTGTGTGCTGGTATAGCTACAAATTTTAGTAGTAAAAGAATACCTAAAAAAGCAGCTACACCTAAAAAAATAAAATGGATTGATTTAGTTATCTTTTTATCAATTTTTGCAATAACAGGTTATTTATCTGAAACAGCTACAAGACAAAATTGGGAGAACAGAAAAATTATTAATGTTTTTGAAAACCATTATCGTTTTGGAAGTCTTGTATTTGGTGGTGGAGATGTTTTAATGCCTATGATGTATGAACAATATGTAGTAAGACCACAAACCAAACGTGTACAAGAAAGTAAAAGAGATGTTTTAAAAATGAATAAAGAAGAGTTTTTGACAGGTTCAGGAATTGTAAGAGCAATACCTGGCCCTGTATTTAGTGTAGCATCTTTTACAGGTGGTATGGTTATGAAAAATGAAGGCACAGCAATACATATTTTAGCTTGTTTGTTAGGTGCTATTGGTGTGTTTTTACCTAGTGCATTATTAGTATTGTTTTTCTTTCCTGTATGGAATAATTTAAAAAAGTATGTAATAATTTTTAGGTCGTTAGAGGGTATTAATGCAGCAGTTGTAGGTATTATGGTAGGTGCATTTTTTTATCTTGCTAAAGATGTATTATTTACAGATGTACAAATTTCTTTTACCACATTTACCTTAGATGTAATAGTCATTATTGCAACATTTATTCTTTTAGAATTTACCAAAATAAGGTCGCCATTTATTGTATTGGCTTGTTTGTTATTGGGCTTATTGGTTTAAAAAAAATCTTAACCATTTACATATTGTTTTACAGGAAGCCTGTTTTGTAAACTACCTGCTAAAGTCATTTCATCTGCATATTCTAATTCGCCACCAAATGCAATACCTCTTGCAATAGTGCTCATTTTACAAGTGCTATCTGTTAATTTTTTTTGAATATAATAAATGGTTGTATCGCCTTGAATATTGGGCGAAAGTGCAAAAATTACTTCTTCGGTAAGTTCTGTTTTTATTCTTGAAATTAATGAAGCAATATTTAATTGTTCTGGCCCTACACCATCTAAAGGAGAAATGATACCACCTAAAACATGATAAGTACCATTAAATTGTTGTGTACTTTCTATAGCTATTACATCTCTAATATTTTCTACAACACAAATAATATTTTGTCGCCTCATGCTATTGCTACAAATGCTACAAATATCTCCATCACTAATATTAAAACAGCGATTACAGCATTTAATATTACTTCTTAATTTAGTAATAGTATCGCCAAAGTGCATTACTTCTTTTTCATCTTTTTTTAATAAGTGTAATACTAATCTTAATGCAGTTTTTTTACCAATACCAGGTAGTTTAGCAAATTCTGCAACGGCATTTTCCAATAAAATAGAAGGTAATTGCATGACACAAAGATAATTATTGCAATACTAGTTTTATATATATCCAAACAAAAATTACTGCTATTAGTAAAGAATCAAATCTGTCTAAAAAACCACCATGACCAGGCATAAAATTTCCACTATCTTTTACATTAGCCAATCTTTTTAATTTGCTTTCAAACAAATCGCCAATGGTGCCAAAAATTGCAGCAATTGCAGCTATTACATACCAATGAATACTTATAGCTTCTACAATATTAGTAGAGAAATATTTTGGCAAAATAATTTTATTCATCATTAAACCCATAGCAATAATGCAAAGAATTATTCCACCAATAGTTCCTTCCCAAGTTTTTTTAGGCGATATTTTAGAGAAAGGTGTTTTACCAATTAAAGAGCCAACAATATAAGCCATCGTATCATTTACCCACATACAAGCAATAATAAAAATAGCTACAATGCCTTTATCAATAATTACACTTTCGCCTGTAGTAGTTTGTAGCGTTATTTGGTATAAACTAATTAATAAGCCAATACTTAATGTAATATAAATTAATCCTAATAAAGAATTTAGTAAAGTAGTTAGCTGATTTTTTTTATGTAAAAAAGTAGTGATGATAGTAATTATTAATGCACTAATAAAAATAAAATAACCAATTTTTTGTACACTAATTTGGTTGATAAAAAATTGAAAGTTTGACATAAACAACATAAAACCAATACCACCAATAATGATACTGTACTTATGTATAGTTGAATTAGATTGATAAGTTGGATGAATAAGAGCCATTAATTTTTGATACTCGTACCAACAACCAATATGTATAAGTGTAAATAATAAAAAATAAGCTGTATAATTAATAAACAAACCCAATGACATAACTACTACAAAAACTATTGCAGTTAATGTACGTGTTTTAAATGTTTGAAGATTAAATGCCATGAAAAGATATTACTTTAATTAGGCTAAAGCTATTTAATTAATTACAATAATTGTCAACATTTTATTTTATTGTACTCCAAACAGTTTGGTTTACTTTAACAGGATATTTTTTCTTTAAAGTATTTAGCCAATTTGTTTCTAAAACTTGTTGATAATCGTTAGTAGTTAAGCCTCTTGCTTCTTCAAAACTTCTAATTTCTGGGGTGTTGTGTAATGCAGTTATATAAATAAATGTATAAGAATCGTCATTACTATTTTTTTCTACATTACTCATATAACCAACTGTATGTTCTATAGTTTGGGTGATGGGCAATTGAGTATTTTCGAAACGGCTACTATCTACTAAAACATTAGCACCATAGCTACTTACAACACTTCTCCAATTATTAATGCCTAATTTAAAACTATCAATTAATGCTAAAGCAACTCTGTTAGAGCTAGTAGTAACTACAATTGCAGAAATACCAGGCTGCCATAAATATTTTTCTTTATGTTGATGATAATAATTTTTTAAGCCTGTAGTATCTTCATTTGCTTTTTTCCAAACATATTTATCCATTGCACCAAACAATAAATTGGCTTCATCAAACTCTTTGCTTTGTTCTTTCACTGTAGGATAAAAATCTTCTATATGCTCTTGATAATAATCTGCACATTTTAATTTTTCATATTCTTTTAATAAACTAATGTTAGATAATTTGCCCATTGTATTACCACTTTGTTTTATGGCACGAACAAATTTTGCCCAATCGCTTGCAGTATATTGTTGTTTTTCAAAAGAAAATAAAATTGTTGATGGTGTAATAGTTTTAAAGCCTGTTAAGTTGCCATCTACAGCAGCACTATCAGTAAATGTATTAAATTCTTTTTCGTTAATACTGGCTTCTTTGAATTTGCAAACTGTCATCCATTTATTTACTAAAGATTTTTTAGCAATAGATAATCTGCCTGTTCTTTCTACTTGATGTTTTAAAGTATTTAATGTCATTGGATCAGTAAAATCTGTGCTAACAGGAATTACTTCTAACAACTTGATGATATGCCAACCATAATGAGTTAAAAACGGTTTAGAGATATCGCCTTTTTGTTGTAAAGCAAAAACTTGTTTTTCAAAATCAGGTGCAAACTCTCCAATACTTACTTCTGGTATAATACCTTGATTACCTACAGTAGCTCTATCATTACTATATAAATCTACTAAAGTTTCAAAACTTGCATCATTAATGGCTAATTGATAAATACTATCTGCAAGTTTTGCAATATTTTGTTGCATTTCATTTGTAGCATCCGTAGGTACAGCTAATAATATTTGTGCTACTTTTCTTTTACCAATTGCTTTTCTTTCTGATACATTCTTAAAAATATGATAGCCTAATGAGCTTTTATAAGGAGCAGAAAATGTACCTTCTTTTAATTTATAAATTTCATTTTCAAATTCGTAAGGCAATGTAAATGCAGTAATAAAACCTAAGCTACCATTGCTTTCTACTGTACTTTTATCGTTAGAATATTCTTTTACAACTTCTGCAAAATCTTTTCCTTGTTTTAAATCGTTATAAGCTTTATGTATTTGGTTGTAAGCTTTAATATTATCTACACCTGCTTTTAGCTCTATAAAAACTTGTGCAACTTCAATATCTTTTTGGCTTCTTTCAAAAGCTTCATGCATTAATAAATCTACATTAGCTTCATTATTTATAATATTTTCTGCTAATTGTTTTTTAAAATTACTACTCTCATTTTTAAAAGATGGTTGCTCATTTAATTTATCATCATAAGATGCTTGTACTTTAAGTTTGTAATTAATGTAAAGTGATAAGTATTCTTTTAAAGCCTCTTTTCTATTAGTTTCTGTAGGTGATGGATTTTTATCAAATGCTTTTAAAAATTCCTTTTTGCTAACAGCTTTTTTCCCATAAGTAAAAAGTGTTTGTGCATTTACAGTATAAGAAAAGATACTTAAAGTAAGTATAAAAAATATTTTTTTCATCTTAAACTATGTTTACTTTTTTTTATTTTTTTCGGTTAAAATATTATCAAACTGTTCTATCGTTAGTTGTTTGGCTATAATTTGTTTTTTATTATCTAATAAAAATAAGGTAGGTGTTACTCTTGCATCATACAGTTGTTTATAACCAGCCACATTGTTTTTAATTTCTTCGTCTCTTGCTTCTTTGGTTTGATATATATGTGTCCACTCTACTAAATTTTTTTCTGTAATAAATTTTTTCCAATCTGGTACATTATCATTATAAATATAAACACCTACAATTTTCATTCCTATTGCTTTCCATTTTGCATGATACATACTATCTATACGAGGTATTTCATGTTTGCAATGACCACAATGAGGGTCCCAAAAAACAATTAATGTATAGTTGGCATCAATATCATATAAAGATTTTGTATTACCAGCAGTATCTGTTAAAACCAATGGTGGTGCAGGTTCGCCAATTTGATTAGCCATTAAACTATAAGCTCTTTCAAAAATCATTTTTCTAGATGCTGGATCTAAATATATGGTATCTCCTTTAGCATAAAATTCATTAAACAAGTATAAAAAAACTTTATCCTGACCCATATATTCAGGCTTTACATATTTATTAGTAAACTTAATTAATAAGTAAGGAAAAATTTCTTTACCAGTACGTGCAGATAAAAGCATGTATTTTACTTCAGGGATAATTGAATCTGCTTCTGGGCTTATATAAAGTTTAAAATAATCGTCTAGTTTATTATCAAAAAAAGGAGTTCTTAAAATTCTGTTGTCATAAAAATTTACATTGTCCCAATAATGTTCTTTTATAAAACGAAAAGGATAAGCAGAGTCAGGTTTTCCATCTATAATAGGTATTTCAGGAGCTTGAGGCCTATTCATTACATTAAATAAAAGTGTAAGTAAAGAGTTAGGATATTTTTTAATAATGTTTGCTCTATAATCATCTAAATCTTTTTCTAAAGCTATATATTCATTTTTTAAAGAAAGAGAATCTTCTTTATTGGTAGCACTTGCCAATCTTGTTTTAATATCCTGCATTTGTTTGCCTTTAACAGCAGTAACTTTAGAGTATGCAGAAAATAAATCATTATCTAAAGAGCCTTTAATTATGGCATTATCTCTTTTACTTGTATCTGCAGTAATACTAAAATGTTGTTCTTCATCCATTAAAAACTCAAACTCAATTAATTTTTTTGTTGGCGATACTACAAAGTAAATTCCACCTGTAAGTTTTTCATCGCCTTTAAAAACACCTTGACTATTTTCATTTAGCCAAGTACTATCTGCTAACACTTTATTTTTTCCAAAATAACTTCCTAAATAAATCCAACAATTTTTATATGGTGTAATTGTTATTGGAATATTACGACCTTTTGTAACTTGTTGTGTTGATGTTGTCTTTTTTTCTTTTGCAACTTTATTTTTTTGTGCAGAAGCAGATAAGCAAAATATTAATCCAACTATAATAAATAAATGTTTCATGTAATTGTATAACAATAATTAGAGGCGTAAATTTAGGTAATTCGGCTATTAAAGAAGGTTAAAATGAATATTTGCCCTTATAAAATAGCAATTTGGGTTTTTACATTAATTTTTTATACTGAATTATAGAACATAAACTATTTTTTAAATGATATAAATGAATTTGGCTATTAACGTTAATTATTCATCAAATTTTTTGCCATAAATTTTGTTAAGCCTATAAATTAGTATTCTTTTGTTTTAAATTATTATTTTTCGAGTCTAAAATTTGCTTTATGAAAAAAATATTGCTTGTTGTAATAACTAGTTGTTTAAGTATTACATTATTTGCACAACGTGGTAGTACTATTAAATGGAATGAAGAAGGCAATGCCTATTATGCATCAGAACAAAATGAAATTGTAAAGTATCATTTACCCTCATTTGATAAATTAGTTTTAGTAAATAGTGAAAACTTAACACCAAAAGGTACAACAACTGCATTAAAAATTAATAATTTTTATGTAAGTAAAAACGAACAAGTTTTTTTATTATTTACTAATGCAAAAAAAGTGTGGCGTTATGCAACCAAAGGCGATTACTATATTTTTAATAAAGCTACCAACAGTTTACAACAATTAGGTAAAGGCTTGCCAGCATCATCATTAATGTTTGCAAAAATTTCGCCTGATGGTAAAAAAGCAGCTTATGTAAGTAAGCATAATATTTATGTAGAAGATTTAGCTACACAAAAAATAACACAGCTAACCAAAGATGGTACAAATAGAATTATTAATGGCACTTTTGATTGGGTGTATGAAGAAGAGTTTGGTTGTAGAGATGGTTTTAGATGGAGTGAAGACAGTAAAAATATTGCCTACTGGCAAATAGATGCAAGAAATATCAGAAACTTTTTAATGATAAATAATACCGATTCTATTTACTCTTTTACAATACCTGTAGAGTATCCTAAAGTTGGTGAAGACCCATCTGCATGTAAAATTGGTGTGGTAAATATTGCTACACAAAAAACAACTTGGATGCAAGTACCTGGAAGTGCTATACAACATTATATACCAAGAATGGAGTGGGCAAATAATCAGCAATTAATTATTCAGCAATTAGATAGAAAACAACAACAAAGCAAAATATATTTAATAAATACTACTAAAGCTACTGCTACAAAAATTTATGAAGAAACAGATGCTGCTTGGATAGATATTAAAAGCAGATGGAATAATGATGACCCAACAGGCTGGGAATGGATTAACAATAAAAAAGATTTTTTATGGGTTAGTGAAAAAGATGGTTGGAGACATATTTATTTAATTAGTAACGAAGGAAAAAATGAAACGCTATTAACTAAAGGAAATTATGATATGATAAATTTTGGTGGTATAGATGAAAAAAATGGATTTGTGTATTTTACTGCATCGCCTAATAATGCATTACAAAATTATTTGTACAAAGTAAAATTAGATGGTAGTAGTTCTTCACCAATTTTAGTTTCGTCAGAAGAGCAAAAAGGAACACATAGTTATAAAATTTCTCCTAATGGTTTATTTGCTAATCATAGTTTTTCTAATTTAAATACACCTTTTTCTGTAGAGTGGGTAAACTTACAAACTGGTGCAACTATAAAAGGAGAAATTAGAACAAAACAAAAAAATGCAACTGCTACATTTTTTACTGTAACAACAGAAGATGGTGTAACCATGGATGGTTGGAAAATTTTACCTAAAGATTTTGACTCAACTAAAAAATATCCTGTTGTTTTTTATGTATATACAGAGCCTGGTTCTGCTACTGTTAAAGATGTATTTGGTAGTGCTAGTACTTTCTTATATAATGGAGATATTGCAGCTGATGGTTATATACAAATTAGCCTTGATGGCAGAGGTACACCTGCACCAAAAGGTGCTGCTTGGAGAAAAAGTATTTATAAAAAAGTAGGTATTTTAAATGTAAGAGATCAGGCTATGGCAGCTAAAGAAATTTTAAAATGGAATTATGTAGATAAAGAAAGAATAGCAGTTTGGGGTTGGAGTGGTGGTGGTTCTACTACATTAAATTTAATGTTTCAGCATAGCGATATTTATACAACAGGTATAGCTATTGCACCAGTTGCTGATAGACTTACTTACGATAATATTTATGAAGAACGCTATATGGGTTTGCCACAAGAAAATAAAGAAGATTATATACAAGCATCTGCAGTAACACATGCAAAAGGTTTAAAAGGAAATTTGTTAGTTGTACATGGTACAGGCGATGATAATGTACATTATCAAAACACAGAATTATTGATTAATGAATTAGTAAAATATAATAAACAGTTTTCTTTAATGAGTTATCCTAATCGTACACATAGTATAAGTGAAGGAGCAGGAACATTTACACATTTATCTACTTTATTTACTAATTATTTAAAACAACATTGTCCTGGTGGTGTTAGATAATAAAAGTATTATTATAAAAAATTGCTTAATCTAAACTTTGGTTACTTGCAGCAGCAAGTTTAAGTAATCTATCGTATTGTTCTGGTGTAAGGTCGTTATAAAAGAAGTAAATTGGATTTACATGTTGTCCATTTTTTAAAACTTCGTAATGACAGTGTGGACCTGTGCTTTTACCAGAATTACCAACATAACCAATTACTTCGCCACGTTTTACATGTTCTCCTTGTCTGGCTTTTATTCTAACCATGTGGCCATATAAAGTTTCATAACCATAACCATGATTAATAACCACATGATTGCCATAACCACCAGCATTAAAGTTGGCAGTTTTTACTACACCATCTGCAGTAGCATAAATAGGTGTACCAATAGGTGCAGTAAAATCTAAGCCTGCATGAAATTTTGGAATTTTATATACAGGATCTATTCTATTACCAAAACCACTGGCAATTCTTTTTAATTTTTTATTACTTACAGGTTGTATTGCAGGTATTGCAGCTAAAAGGTTTTCTTTATTTTTTATCATTCCATCAATTTCTTTATAGCTTTTTTGCTGAAAAGAAACTCTTAATGATAAATTATTTAATTGAGTAGTAATACTTTTCACTAAATCTGTTTCGCCCATATTTTCTACAAGTTTTACTTCTCTTTTTGTTTCAATATCTTTTACTCTGGCACTATCTGGTATTGGTTGAGATTCAAAAATGCTTCTATAAATATTATTATCTCTATCTTCTAATTCTAATACTTGCAATTCTATTTGTCTGGTTCTTTCTTGTAAGGCAGTATAGTTATCTCTTAAATCGCCATTTTGTAAGCGTAAGAGTTTTGTTTCTGGGCTATCAATTAATCTGCTGGCAATTAAAAAAATTAGAGATGCTGTTACTAAGCTTGTAGCAATAAATCCAAATACACGTAATAGTTTTACTCTTAACGGCACTTCTACTTTTTCAAAACGTAGCGTATGTGTATTATAGAAATATTTTACTTTTTTCATGTAAAGAATTGTAAAATTAACACTCTTATTTATTTAATTAAAGAGTATTTGCTTTGATAACTATATATTATCATTTTTTTAATAATCATAAAACACTTTGTTTAATTGAAAATAGCTGATAAAATTTTTATTATTAATTATTTTTTATAATCAGCCTATTTATTTCTTTTCAATTATATTCGTTTAAGCTAAATCATTAAAATATATTTCTATGCTAGCTTTATTAAAAGTAGAATGGTTAAAAATAAAAAAGTATAAAGCTTTTTGGTGGATGTTAGGAATTGTAATGCTTACATACCCAAGTATTAATTATTTTTTTAGAACTATTTATGGAGAAATTGCAGATAAAAAAGGGGTAGAAGGAGAATTATTAAAAGGCTTAATTGGTAATCCTTTTGCTTTTCCAGAAGTGTGGCATAGTGTTGCTTATTTTTCTAGTTGGTTAATTATTATACCTGCTATTTTGGTAATAATGATTATTGCTAATGAATATACTTATAAAACGAATAAACAAAATATTATAGATGGATGGTCTAGAAATGAATTTATATTAAGTAAACTTTATGATGTTTTAATTATTTCAGTTGCAATTACTATAATGTTTGTAATTGTATCTTTATATTTTGGTGTAAGGGATTCTAGCGAATTTCAAATAACCCGTTGGAACGAACAAATTCAATATGTTTATTTATTTTTATTACAAACCTTTGCACAATTATCTATAGCATTCTTCATAGGCTTTTTAGTAAAAAGATCTTTTATTGCTTTAGGTATTTTTATGTTTTATATTTTGGTAGTAGAGCCAATTTTAAACTCAGTAATAAAATATTATTTTAAGCTACCTGCATTGGCTAATTATTTACCAATAGAAATTTCTGATAAACTGATACCACCAGCAGCATTTATTGGCAAGTTTGATAAAGCAGCATATCAGCAAAATATTGCAGATATTAATATACATATCTTATACACTTGTTTGCTTACAGCAGGAATATGGTATTTATGTATAAAAATTTATCAGAAAAGAGATTTATAAAAATTAATTTTTTCTGTTAGATACAAATTTCCACCAATCTAATAAATCGGCACAATTAATAAATTCTTTATCTATAGTAATGTAGTATGTAGGTAAATAATCTTTAAACCATTTTTCAAGGGCTTTTTGTCTTTTCTCTTCTAATGCTCTTACAGCAACTTTATTATAATCTTCTCTTAAGTTTTCAATATGAGGTTCTGTTCTGCTTTTTAAATAAACAATTCTTACTTTTTTAACTCCTCTATCATCAAAAGTTAAAGGCTTTGAATATTCGCCAACTGTTAAATTTTTAATAGCTAATACTGTTTCTTTATCTAATACATCAATAGTTATATGTGTAGAGCCATCAGGACCAACTTTTGCACCTCCATTAAATTTACTTTCATCATCATCGCTATATTTATTTACAGCTTCGCTAAAACTAATAGTGCCATCAATAATATTCTGACGAATAGAGTCTAATTTTTGTTTAGATAAATTAATTTCATCTTCAGTAATAGGAGGGATACGAAGTATATGTCTTATCACAGCATCATCACCTAGTCTGCTAACCATTTGAATAATATGAAAGCCAAATTTAGAACGAATAACAGGCGATATTTGCCCTTCTTTTAAACGAAATGCTCCTTGTAAAAAATCTTTATCCCAAAACTTTTCTGTTCTATTAATATTGTACATACCACCATTATCTTTACTTCCTGGGTCTTCAGAATACATTTTAGCTA
>CAUJDL010000063.1 GCA_963169635.1 Bacteroidota bacterium | reverse complement strand
TAAACTAACTAAATGTAGTGGCATTACTCCTGCTTTAAATATGATACAACAAACTAAAAAATTTGGAATGAAAGTAATGATGGGCAGCATGAATGAAAGCAGTATTGGCACTGCTGCAATTGCTAATTTTTTACCTCAATTAGATTATGTAGATATGGATGGTCCATTATTATTAACAGAAGATCTTGCAACTGGTTTAACTATTACATCGTCTAATGTTAGCATAGAAGGAAAATTTGGACTTGGCATTCAACCAAAACTACCATAACTTCTCTCCCATTATGGGATTTATTTTCCTATAAATAGATATATTTAGCCTACAAAAACTTTGTAAGTAATTCAATTTCAATTTATTATCTCTTTGGCATTGAAGTAGATTGTATTATGGCATAAAACTTTTTAGCCATGATACCACAAACAATAAATATTAATAGCCAATTCAGTATTCAGCAATGTATTGCAGGATGCAGAAAAAGCCAAAAAGAATTGTATGATACTTATGCATCTAAAATGTTTGTAGTTTGCTTACGTTATACTAAAAATCAAGCAGATGCTGAAGATGTATTACAAGATGGTTTTGTAAAATTATTTAGAAATTTAGATAAGTATCGTGGAGAAGGTTCGTTTGAAGGATGGGTACGTAAAATATTTGTGAATACAGCTATTGAACATATTCGTAAAACAAAAAATACTACTAACGATATTTCTGATACAATAGAAAACTCTGTAAAAGATAATCATGCAAATGCTTTAGATAATTTATTTGAAAAAGATTTACATAAAATTACTGCTAACTTAAGCGATGGTTATAAAACAGTTTTTAACATGTATGCTGTAGAGGGTTACACTCATAAAGAAATAGCTAATTTATTAGGTATTACAGAAAGTACTAGTAAATCTCAATTTAGTCGTGCAAAAGCAATTTTAAGAAACTTATTACTTGGTAATAATAATGAAGTAAAACATGTAGCTTGTTAATAATTTATCTGCTAAGGTTTATTTAATTTCTTTGTTCCCCAACCCCATTGTAAAAAAGCAGGAAAAGCTTTTAACCAAGTAGCAATATCATGTTTGCCATCTGTAATTAACATGTATTTTATATGTTCATTAGTATAGCCTTTAGCTTTTAATTCAATTATAAAGTCTAAAGCATCATCTATACTATCTATAATACCATTTTTATTTCTGTCTTCACTTTCATCAAGTGCACCACATTGAATAAAAAATTTAAGCCAAGGATAAAAAATTCCTGTTCTTATTTGTAAGTGCATTAGTCTATCAGTTTCATCATCATAACCTTCGTCATAACTTTTTCTTCTCCACCATAAACTACCACTAAAAACACCAGCTTTTGTAAATTCACTTGCATGATTCCAAACAATATCTAATGCAGTTAATGCACCTAAAGAAAAACCAGCAAAAGCTTTTTCTTTAAATGAAGGAATTTGATATTTTTTTCTAATAAAAGGCAATAGCTCATCAAAAATAAATTTATTATAAAGACCTGCTTTATCGCCACGTCCTTTATAATCTGCACTATAAGCAATGCCATATTCTCTTTTTCTTTCTTCGCCACAATGAATGCCTAAACAAAATAATGGTTCTATAGCTTTTTTAATATTCAACTCTTCTAATAATTCTTCAAAATTCATTTTTACCAAATCTTGTCCATCATTAATTAATAGTAAGCTTAACTCTTCTGGTTTTGATACATTAGTAGGTAAGTAAGCATCTATCATTACATCTCTATCTAAATAAACAGAAGTAATGGTAATTTTTTCTATAAGAATAGTCTCTAAAGCAATAGTTTTTTCTTGAGGCATATCTGTCAAAAATAAGAGAAACAAATAAAAATTTATTTAAAGTTTTTTCACAAAAAAAATGGTTATTCAAATAACTTGCTATATATTGACACTGTTTTTAAAAACATCAAATACTTTTTAAGTAAAAAAATTTTACACCTTTCAAATTAATTATTTATGAGAAAAATTGGTATTCTACACGGAAAAGAAAGAAGTTTTCCTGAAGCATTAGTTCAAAGAATTAATAGCAAAAATATTCCTGGCATTGTTGCAGAGCCTGTAAGAATTGATAAAGTGATCCAAGGCGAACCATCAGATTATGCAGTAATAATAGATAGAATAAGTCAGGATGTTCCTTTTTATAGAGCTTATTTAAAAAATGCAGCATTATGTGGTACTGCTGTTATTAATAATCCTTTTTGGTGGAGTGCAGATGAAAAGTTTTTTAATAATTGTTTAGCAACAAAAATTAATGTACCTGTACCTAAAACAGTAATACTTCCATCAAGAGAATTACCAGACGATACTTCTGCAGAATCTTTTAGCAACCTTGCTTATCCACTAGATTGGGAAGGTATTTTTAAATACACAGGCTTTCCTGCATACATGAAACCTTTTGCTGGTGGTGGATGGAAAAGTGTTTATAAATTAGAAAGCATGGAAGATTTTTTTGAAAAGCATGCCGAAACAGAACAATTAGTAATGTTGCTACAAGAAGAAATTATTTTTGAAGAATATTATCGTTGTTATTGTATTGGTGGTAAGTATGTAAGAATAATGCCTTACGAACCACGCAATCCACATCATTTACGTTATGTAGCTAACTTCTCTCCTACGCCAGAAAGATTACAATTAATGGAAGAAATTGTTTTAAGAATTAATGCATATTTAGGCTACGATTTTAATACTGTAGAACTTGCTGTAAGAGATGGTGTACCTTATGCAATTGATTTTTGTAATCCTGCACCAGATGCAGATAAAAATAGTGTTGGTGAAGAAAATTTTGCTTGGGTAGTAGAAACTTCTGCTAATTATGCAATAGAAAAAGCACAAGCTTTTGAACCGGGAAAAGATAATCTTACTTGGGGAAAATACATACAACATAGTGCTGCTAAAAAAACTTTATTTTAAATAGTCATCAACACTAAAACAAATTATTACTATGGCAAGTATGGATTATCGTCATTTTACTTTAGGTGTAGAAGAAGAATATATGGTTATAGACCCTACTACACGAGAATTAAAAAGTCATGAACAAAAAATTGTGCAAGAAGGGCAAAAACTTATTATGGATAAGGTTAAAGCCGAAATGCACCAAGCTGTTGTAGAAGTTGGTACAGATATTTGTGCTAATGTAGAAGAAGCTTATAAAGATGTTTCTGTTTTAAGAAATACTATCAGCAAAATTGCTGGAGATTTAGGTTTATGGGTTGGTGCAAGTGGTACACATCCTTTTAGCTTATGGGAGAATCAGTTAATTACCGATCATGTACGTTATAACGAAATTGTAAACGAATTACAAGAAGCTGCCAGAAGTAATTTAATTTTTGGCTTGCATGTACATGTAGGTATGGAAGATAGAAGAATGGCTATACATATTGCTAATAGTGCACGTTATTTTTTACCACATGTATATGCACTTAGTACAAACTCTCCTTTTTGGGAAGGAAGAAAAACAGGTTACAAATCTTTTAGAACAAAAGTTTTTGATAAGTTTCCTCGTACAGGTATTCCTGATAGATTTGAAAGTATAGAAGCTTATGATAATTATGTAAACCTATTAATTAAAACAAATTGTATAGATAATGCCAAAAAAATTTGGTGGGATTTAAGAGTACATCCATTTTTTAATACAGTAGAATTTAGAATTTGCGATGTGCCATTAACAGCTATAGAAACTGCTGCTATTGCTGCATTATTTCAAGCAATTTGTGCTAAATTGTATAAGCTGCGTTCTCAAAATTTAAACTTCATTATGTATCAAAGAGCATTGCTGAATGAAAATAAATGGAGAGCAAGTCGTTATGGAATTGATGGCTCATTAATAGATTTTGGTAAAGAGTCTGAAGTAAAAACTCGTTTATTAATTTATGAGTTATTAGATTTTGTAGATGATGTAGTAGATGGTTTAGGTAGTCGTCCTTTTATAAGCTATATCAGCAAAATGTTAGAAGTTGGTACAGGTGCTGACAGACAATTAGCAGTGTATGAAAAAACCAATAGTTTAGTAAGTGTTACAGATTATATTCATGATCAGTTTTTAGAAGCACACTTTTAAAATTATGATACTAATATTTTTTAACAACCAGCATTTTAAATAAGTGTTGGTTGTTTTTATTTGTAATAGCATAACAAATTTTAAAGCTTATTTTTGTAAAGATTTTTTATTGCCATATAGAAAAAACATGAGTACTATACAAACTAATTCATCTTTGATGAATAAAGAAAATATTGCATTGGTAGAATGTCCAAGAGATGCAATGCAAGGCTGGAAACATTTTATAAAAACCGAAGATAAAATTCGTTATCTCAATGAGCTTTTAAAAGTTGGTTTTCATACCATAGATTTTGGCAGTTTTGTATCGCCTAAAGCAATACCTCAAATGCAAGATACAAAAGAGGTAATTAAAGGTTTACAACTTACCAATCAAACAACAAAATTATTAGCCATTGTTGCTAATTATAGAGGTGCAGATGAAGCAGTAGTTTATGATGAAATAAATTATTTAGGATTTCCATTTTCTATTTCTGCTATTTTTCAACAACGCAATACCAATAGTACTTTAAAAGAAAGTTTAGAACGCATAGATGATATTCAAGAATTATGTATGCAAAAAAATAAAGAGTTAGTAATTTATTTAAGTATGGGATTTGGTAATCCTTATGGCGAAGTGTATAGCGAAAATATTTTATTGCATTGGGCAGATGAAATGGTGAAAAGAAATATTAAAATAATTTCATTGGCAGATACTGTTGGTGTTGCTACTCCTTCGCAAATTTCTTTTGCATTAAATACTTTAATTCCTAAATATCCACAAGTAACTTTTGGTGTTCACTTACACTCCTCTCCTACAAATTTTGCTGATAAATTAAATGCAGCAATTCAAGCAGGTTGTACAAGATTTGATGGTGCTTTAAAAGGTATAGGAGGTTGCCCTATGGCTCAAGATGATTTAGTGGGTAATATGAGTACAGAGTTAATGATTCCTTTCTTAGAACAAAAAGGATTATTAAATGGATTAAATAAAAATGCTTTATACAATAGCTTACAAATAGCTCAGGAAATTTTTGTGTAACTTGTAGAAAAAGATTTTATTTTATTAGGTTTATTTAATTTTTATTAAATGAAAAATAAATTTAAACAAAGAATAAAGCTATTAAAGTTTATTTCAATTTTTTTCTTAATTACAGGATTAGTTTTATTGATTTATATGGTAGTAATAGAAGACGAACCAGGTGCTGTACCAATTTTAATGATTTCAGTGGGTGGTTTAATTTATTATTTTAGTGATAAAAAAGTGAAAGAATAATTTTAAAAATTTCTATTGATGAAATACAAAAATATTTTCATAATAGCTTTTATTATGGTACTAATTTTATTAATTCCACTTATTGCAATGCAGTTTACTAATGAAGTAAAATGGGGAAGTGAAGATTTTATATTAATGGGTTTACTTTTATTTTTAACAGGATTAATAATAGAATTTATAATAAAAAGAGTTAATTCTAATCTTTTAAAGTTTATTTATATAGGTATAGCTTTTTTATTGTTTTTGCTTATTTGGCTAGAGCTTGCTGTTGGTATAATTTAATCATTGTTACAATAAATTTTATTTCAAAACATTTTCGTATAAATCAATAAACTGCTGAGCAATTACTTCATTATCATAAAGCCTTTTTGCATTTGCAGCAATGGCAGCTCTATCATAATTTTTATATTCAGTCATTACATTCATCATGGCATTGGTTAATGCTTCTTCATCTTCTGCATTTACAAGCATACCATTTTCTTTTGTAATAGCATCTGCAACACCACCAACAACAGAACTTACTACAGGTAATCCACAACATAAAGCTTCTACTAATACACAAGGAAAGTTTTCGTGATTACTAAAAAGTACAAAAGCATTAGCTTGTTGTAAATAATTAGCTACTTTATTATGTGGTACTTCTCCTATAAAATTAATATGATTATTTAATTGCAAACTATCTACTAATGGTTTGTGTAATTGTACATGTGTACCTACAAGTATTAATCTACAAGCTTGTTGTTTTTGATTAATTAATTGATGAAAGGCTTTAATAATTCCTGTTACATTTTTTTGCTCACTTAAAGTAGATACATGTACCCAAGTAAAAACTTGTTGCTCTACATTTGGTTTATAAAAAAAATAATGAGTATCTGCAATATTATGTACTGTATAAATATTTTTTACAGCTAAAAGTTGTTCCATTTTTTTGGCAATAACAGAAGATACATTGGTTATTGCAGCTGCATTTTTACAAATGAGTTGTGTATTCTTTTTAAAAAATAAACTTCTGTTTTTAAAATTATCAGGAGCTTTATCATCGTAATAAGATGCTTGCTCAGAAACTATATAAGGTATGTTGTATAGTTTTTTTATTTGTAAAGCAATCCAGCCTGCTTTCATTGGTACATGTACATGTATTAAATCTGGCTGGCCATTTTGTTTTATATAATTTTTTATAATAGTTAGTGCAATGTGTTTGTATTGTAGGTTATACCTTATTTTATCAATAAAACTGAACCCCCATTTTTTAAATTTAAAATAAACTATTTGTTCTGTTAGCTGATTATTTTTTTGCGTAGTAATTTCATTTTCTACTAAAACATCTTTACCAAGTTGTACAATATGTATTAAATTAATTGGCATAAATGCAGCCACAGCATTTGCATGGCGTTGAATAAAATCGCCATTAACAGGTTCATATTTATTAGGATACCAACTTGTAAGCCAAAGAATTTTCATACTTATGTTTTATGAAATAACATATTTTTTACCCATTGCCAATCTGCTTTATTAAAAGCATATAATACACTTAATTTAAACTTATAGTCTTTAAAGAAATGATATAAAGCATATAATAAATTTACAGTATAACCAACAGTACTAACTGCTGCAGCAGCATTAATACCCCAAATTGGAATAAAAATTATATCGCCAATAATTACTACAATTAATGCAAATACACCACCATACACATTTATTTTTACTTTTCCTTTTCCTGCAAAATAAGCAGATAACAAACATAATACTGCTAATGAAAAAATACCAGGTAATAATAATAAAACAGGCATTGTCATATTATTAAATGTAGCACCAAATACTGCAGGAAAAAACCAATAACCTATTGCACCAACAATTAACATACCTACTACCATTACTTGTAAAAAAACTCTAAAGAAAATTAATATAGCATTGGTAATATTTTCTCTTAAAATACCACTAGCTGTTTGAGGAAAAATAACACTGGCAAATATTTGTGGTACTATTAATACCATTTGTCCCAATTTAGATGCTTGAATATAATTACCTAAATCTGTTGGTGTACAAGAAGCTGTATTATATCTTACAAACCAATAATCTATTCTGTAAACAAAAAAGAAAATAACATTACTTGCTAAAGCAATTAATGAATATTTTAATAATAAGGAAAGCTCATTTTTATTAGGCAATGCAATATGCAGATAAGATTTATTAATAATAATGAAAGCAATACCTAATAAAATACCTTGTAATAAAATACTTAAAAAATAATTATTTACTACAATATTATAAGCATTGCTATGCTTGTTGGCTAATAAAATTATAACTATTAAAACTACATTAATAACACTTAAAATAATATTGGGTACTAAGTAATTTTTTTGAGCATAAAATAATACCATAAAAAAATTAATCAGTAAAATACCAGCTATATAAGTTGCTGCATAAAAAATATAATTATCAGTAAAATTTGTTGAGTTATTTTTAATTGTATTAAAATAAATACCTACACCAATTGCTGCTATTGTGGTAATAATAGTTGTCCATATTAAAGAAAACCAAACAAGTTTATGATGACTAATTACCTTGCCAGAAGCATAAAAAGTATAACCACTTTCCATACTTAAACTTGCCACTAATAATATAAAAGAAAAAAAGTTAGTAAGATAATAAATCCATCCTGTACCATCAGCTTGTAAGCTTCTGCTTAAAACAATATTTACCAATAAAAGTGTTACAAAGTATAACCCACGCCAAACCAAACTTTGTTGTAACAATTTTTCAAACGTCATGTGTGGGATAATTAATTAAGTGGCTAAAATACAATACTTAGCCTTAATTTAAAGCTATCTTAATTTTTAATAGAGTATTAAACTAAATTAATTAATAAAAAATTATTAATGCTTTACAGAAAATTCTTGTTGGCTATTATGTTTATGCTTAAAGAAAAACTGAAATAGTATAGCAATGATTAAAGCATAAATTGCAAAAACAAGCCAAATATGTTGCCAATCTTTAACACCATTATGTGTATAATAATTATCTATTAAATAACCACTAACAGAGCTGCCTAAAATAGCACCAAAGCCATTAGTCATCATCATAAATAAGCCTTGAGCAGAAGAACGTATTGCAGCATTGGTAGTAGTTTCTACAAACAGAGAACCAGAAATATTAAAGAAATCAAAAGCCATTCCATAAACAATACAAGAAAGAATAATAAAAGTTAAACCAATACCTGAAGGTGTGCCATAAGCAAATAAACCAAACCTAAATACCCAAGCAATTAAACTTATTAGCATTACTTTTTTAATACCAAAACGTTTTAAGAAAAATGGAATTGCCAGTATAAATAATGTTTCAGAAATTTGAGAAATACTCATAATAATTGTTGAGTATTTTACAACAAAACTGTCTTTGTAAGTATCTATATTTCCAAATTCAGATAAAAACACATCGCCATACATATTAGTTAATTGTAAAGCTGCACCTAAAAACATAGAGAATACAAAGAATAAAGCCATTTTATAATTAGCAAAAAGTGAAAAAGCATTTAAGCCTAATTTCTCAGCTAAGCTTGCATTGGCTGGAATTAAATTTTGAGGTTTACATTTTGGTAAGGTAAATGAATAAACTGCTAAAATAATTGCTGCAAATGCTGCAATATAAAATTGATTTTCGTTGGCTTTACTACCAGATAAATTTGTTACCCACATTGCTACAATAAAGCCTATTGTACCCCATACTCTAATAGGTGGAAAGTCTTTAATAACATCGTAATTTCTATCTTTTAAAATAGTATAAGCAATAGAGTTAGATAATGAAATTGTAGGCATATAACATAACATACCTATAAGCATTACAATAAAAAATGTTGAAGGATCATTTACTTGTGGTAAATAAAATAATGCTAAAGCATAACCTAAATGCAAAATACCATAAAGCTTTTCTGCATTTAACCATCTATCTGCAATAATACCTGTAAGTGCAGGCATTATAATAGAAGCAATACCTAATGTAGAAAATATTTTTCCAAAGTCTGTACCAGTCCAACCTTTTAAACCAAACCAATAATTTGCAATAGTAATTAGCCATGCACCCCAAACAAAAAATTGTAAAAAACTTAATACAGTTAATCTTAGTTTTATAGACATATTATTTTAGTTAATGGTTAAAGATAAAGGAAAAAATAAATTACCAATAACTAGTTATCTAAAAAAAATAAAAAATATTTGAGGGAGAATTTTAAAATTTACACTTTAAAAGAAAATTATTTTCTTTTTTTAGTGTGAGGGTTTATAGGAAATATTCTGTCTTTAGATTGAGCCAATTCATCAATACTTTTTTCTTTAAACATTTTTAATAAATCTTGTTTAATTACTTCATAAGATTTATATAATGAGCAAGGATTTTTTTCGCTACAATGAGGTAATCCTAAAACGCAATCTTCTATAATATTGGTTTCGTTCATTAATTGTATAACTGTATAAACTGGTAATTTTCTTTCTTCATCAGTTATAAAAAAACCACCTGTTGGGCCTGATATGGAAGAAATAACTTTATTAGAAAGTTGTTGTAAAATTTTAGCAGTAAAATGTTTTGGAGCACCAATACCTTCAGCAATTTGTTGAATGCTTACTTTTTCATAATTCTTAGTTTGACGAGCAATAAATATTGTTGCTCTTAAAGCATATTCAGTAGATTTTGAAAACATAGAATTTTGTTTTACTACATGATGAATAAACTTGTTAATTTTTCTTAACTATTTCATGAACTGATTTTACAACTTTATCTACATCTATTGAACCTTCTTCTTGACTTACTAATTGTCCTTGTGGACTAAATACACTGATGATATTTGAGTGAGAAAAATCTATTGGTGATATTTTTTTATATTTTAAAGCTAAAACATTGGCAAACTCTTGTGTATCTTCTTCGTTAGATGTTAAGAAAATCCATTGTGGAGCATCCATTTTATTGGATTTAGCAAATTCATTTAAGCGTTCTGGTGTATCAGTTTCAGGGTCAATAGATACTAATACTAATGAAACTTTATTCAAATCTTTTTTATCAATTTTAGATTCAATTGTTTTCATTTTAGCAACTAAAATTGGACAAGCAGATTTACAAGTTGTATAAATCATTACAACCACTAAAGTTTTTCCTTGCAGGTTTTTAAGTTGTAAAGAATCGCCATGTTGGTTTTTCCAAGTAGATGTAAGATTAAAAATAGAATCAGAAGGCAATTCTGCAACTTTTGATTTTTCTTGTTTACAAGAAATAAACATTAGCATTGATAAAAGAATTAAACTAAAATATTTCATCTAAATTATTATTTAATAATGGTAGTATCTTTTGCACATCTAAAACCCAAATTAGCAATAGTATAATTTGCTTTTACAGAAGTACGTAATGCAAAACGCATAAATGCTGCATAGTTTAATACATCTGTAGAGCTTGTAGCACTTCCTGCACAGAATAAACTTTTATCTTCATATTGTCCAGAACGAGAATCATTTGTTGTAAGAATAGAATTAAAATCATCTGTCCATTCCCAAATTAAATCAAATACATTATACACTCCCCAATAATTAGGTTTTGTTTGTTTTACTTCATTAAACTGACGACCTTTTAATAAGTATAAACTAATAATATTATCAGAGTAAGTAACTTTTTCTCTTGCATTAGCAGATGTTTCATCTGCCATTGCCATAAATTCCCATTCATCTAAAGTAGGTAATCTTTTACCTACACTATGAGCATAAGCTTTTGCTGCAAACCAAGATACATAACAGATGGGAGCATTAGGTTTAGCATCTTTTGGTAATTCTACATCAGATTGCCAATCTTTAAGATAAGTAGTATCTGCATAAATTCTTTTAACATTAGACCTTCTCCATTGAGGATTGTCTTTTATAAATGCTAAGAACTCTGCATTAGTAACAGCTCTTTCATCTATTAAGTATGGTGCTACTTTTGTAAGAATAGAATCAGACCCATAAAATGGCTTATACTCCCCACCAGGAATATAAACCATTTTAACGTCTGTTGTAGTTGTATGTATAGTATTTGAATGAGCATTTGATGTTGATACATCATTATTTACAGTATTATCTATTTGTTGATTATTACAAGCAAATAAAAATATTACTAATAAAAATTTATATCTCTTCAAAATACTAAACATAGTTATTTAATTTTTTAAAATTATTTTTTCTCGTGTTTTTTAAACACTTTATGGTTAGGCTCTCCAGTAACTTTTAATTTACCAATAGCACCTTTATTAAATGCTCTAGAAAGAGAGTGGTCAACTATTACAAATTCTCCTGGAACTTCACATTTAAATTCTACAATAGCTGAACCACCTGCAGGAATCATTGTAGTTTGAATGTTGTGAGAAATTTTGCTACCACCTTCTAAATATACATTATCAAAAATTTCACCAATTACGTGGAAAGAAGAAGTTAAGTTTGGACCACCATTACCAACAAATAAACGTACAGTTTCGCCAACTTTTGCTTCAATCATATTAGGACCTAATAAAGCACCTTTTTTACCATTAAATAAAACGTAATCAGGATTTTCTGCTACAGCTTTATCATTATCAAATTCGTATAAACCTTTTTTAGCAGCAGATGCTTTTGTATAAAAATCACCTTGCATAATATAATATTCTCTATCTACTTTAGGTAAGCCACCAGCTGGTTCTACTAAAATTAAACCATACATACCATTACCAATATGCATAGGTACTGGAGGTGCAGCACAATGGTAAACATATAAACCTGGATTAATAGCTTTAAAAGTAAATGAAGCTTCTTTACCAGGAGCTGCAGTTGTAGCTTCTGCACCACCACCTGGTCCAGTTACTGCATGTAAATCTATATTGTGTGGTAATACACTGTTAGCAGCATTTTTAAGATTAAGAGTTACCTCATCTCCTACTCTAACACGAATAAAACTACCAGGAACTGTGTTGTTAAAAGTCCAGAAAGTATAATTAATACTATCTGCAATTACACCTTCTATTTCAGTAGTTTCAAGATTTACAATCCATTTTTTAGGACCTCTATCTCCTACTGGTGCAGGTACTTTAGGTGCTCCTGTAACTTCAGCAACTTGAGGTTCGCCTTCTGCTACCATATCTACAGCAGATGCATTGCTAGATTCAGTTCCACTTTTACAAGCTCCAAATATGGATGCCATAACGAAGCTTAGAATAATTAACTTGTTTGTCATAACTTATTGTTTTGTTTTGTTAGAAAGATAAAAAAATATTTAAAATTTTAAATTGAAAATGTTAGGATTAATATTTAAACTTAACCAAAACCAATGTTGTAAATTATTAGGTTGATTTACATTTTTAATAAAGTTTAAACTAGATGTATTTGCATAAGCAGAATAACCTCCAGTTAATTTTGCATATTTATGTAAAGTATATCCAAAATTGAAATCAAATTCTTCACCTAAATTAGATGCATAATCTTTATTGATATCTTTTATTTTATTAGGAGATAAAAACTGATGAATAGTTAAACCAAAATTCCATTTATCATTTGCTTTATGTTGTAAGTTTAAATAAATATCTACTAAACCTGTTCCACTATGTCCATTTCCAGCATAGAAATAATCCATGTGTCCATAAAACTTATGACCTGTTGCAAAGTATGGTGTAAATATTTTATTTTTTTGATTAGCAACACCTACATCATTACCACTTAAATAATCTGTACCTAAACCAATATTCCATTTTTTATTTAATTTTCTATCTGCATAAATAGCCAACATATAACCACTTGTTTTTACACCAATTGCATTTTTACCAAATTGAGTGTATGCAGAAAGATTAAATTTCCAATCTTTTCCTGTATGAAAATAATTTGCACCAATTGTTTGTGCATAATAAACTTTAGCATTATCTAATGCAGTTGCAGCATTTTGAAAACCTAAATTATTAGCTAATAAACTAATGCTGTTTTTATCATCTAAATTAAATTTTGCCCATAAAGTTTGCATGGTTTTATAATTTGCTGCAGATGCTGAAGAAAATAAATTTCCAGCAGGATTGCTTGAATTGCTACCATATAATTGTGCATAATTCTGGTTAAATGCAGCAAAAGCTTTAAATGCAAATTTTTCTTTTTGTACATGTAAAGAAATGGCATCATGCGATCTCCCTCCTTGTGCCCAATCTAATTCTCCAAAAAATCTTTCATCGTCTAAACTGATAACTTGACGACCAATTTGTAAAGTGGTGTTTTTAGATAAATTTAATTTTGCCCAAGCTTCAAATAATGCAACACCATTATTTAATTTAGCACCTTGTGTTAAAGGTTCTTGCCCCCAAACAGTTACTATTTGTGGCGAAACTTTTACTGTTAATAAATTTTTGTATTGATAATTAACATTTAATCTACTACGTTGGCTAATTAATGCAGCAGGTTCTTCTCCTTTAGAAAGTGGACGAAAAGCACCACTTCTTAATTCTGCTTTTGGTCTTAATTGTAAGCTAACTGATAGTTGATTTTCTTGTTCTGGATTTGTTTGTGCATTTGCATTTTGTAATGTTAAAAAAGCAAATGATAAAAATAAGATTTGTTTAATTTTCCGATGACTGTCCATAAGATTTATTTTATTTGGAATGCAAAAGTAAGGTACAATTCTATCAAGGACAAAAATATCTTCAATTATTTTTTTATTTTTTTACATTTCTATGATAAATGAAAATAAAGTCTTGAAAAATTTTGTTTTTCTCATTTTTATAGTGTATGCAAAAAATAAAAAGTATCTGTAATCAAATAATTATTGCTATATAAAATGTTTCAATAAAAACTAAGTACAGATACTTTGTAGTAGAAAAAAAATTATTTAATCTTAAATCTTAAACCTGTATAAATTGTTCTTCCATGTATAGGTCCCCAAATCATAGAAGCATCAAAATAATTACCAAACGGATTTGCAGCATCTATAATTACATGGTCTTGCATAAAGCTGCCTAAGTTTTCTGCACCAATATAAATTTCTAATCCATTATTCCATTGTTTAGTAATTTGAGCATTAGCCAAAACAAATGAAGGAGAATATGTTTTCATTTGTTTATCTACAGGATTTGAAGATGTATTAGGTATTCTTTTTGCAGAATTCCATTGCATGGTATAATCAAATTTCCAATGATTATTTGTTTCATAAGCAAGATTAATAAATGCTCTGTGTGCTGCTGTTAAAGGTTTTTGTAACAATACATGGTTGTAAGTTGTTTTTACATCTAACCATCTATAAGCTAAACGAACATCAAAGTTTGGAAATAATGGATAATTAGCTTCTACTTGAATACTTGTAGAATATGATTTGCCATGTAGATTATAGAAAATTACTTGTTGTGCATTAACATCTACATCTGTTACAATTTGATTAGTGAAGTTGGTATAATAAGCATCTACACTTACAGCACCTTTTCTATTTTGATATTCAAAATTTTGAACAATACCTAAACCATAATTCCATGCTTTATCAGGATTTAAACCATAAGCATATTGTTGATTATTTTGAATAATAAAATTTCTGGCACTTGCCATTAAGCCTGTATTTTCTGCAAAAATATTAGCAGTTCTAAAACCAGAGCCTAATGATAATCTAATATCTGTTTTATTAGTTGCTGCATATTTTATATGTAGTCTTGGTGTAAATTGAGTTCCATAATTATTATGAAAATCTGAACGTACACCTGCTACAACATTTAATTTTTCTACACCACTAAAAGTATATTCAAAAAATAATCCTGGAACATTCTCTGTTCTTTGATACTTACTTAATTTATATACTTCATTAAACTCATCAAATTGCCAACTAATACCTGTTCTATATTTATGATTTGTATTACCAATGATTGATTGATAAATTAAGTTTGCATAAATACTTTGTTGCTTTCCATTATAAGGTGTTAATCCATAGTAGGCATTGTTTTTATAATGTGTAGCACCCAACATTAAACCTATACTTTTATATTTTTGTTGCGGAAATACATAACCCAATTTTGTTTGTAACTCAAATTGCTCTGCTTTAATACCAACACCATAAGCATTTGTTGTAAACTTATCTGTTGAAGGGTTAAAACTTTTTTGCCCTGCTTGTCTGTTATCTGCTAATGCTTTAATTGCTGTTTGAAAAACTAATCCTTTATTATCATTATACTTCCAACGATTGGTTACATTAATTTGCTGACCAATTGGTGCATCAAGAAAACCATCTTTATTATCATCAATTTTTACAGCAGAAATATTTCCATGTAATAATAAAGCTGTACTCCATTTATCATTTAACTTTTGAGTAAAATTTGCATTGCCTTCGAACCTACCCATTTGATTAGCATAAACATTTAAGAATAATTTTTCTGCTGCATCTGGTTTCTTTTCTTCAATATTTATTTGTCCTGCAATACTTTCATATCCATTAGCTACAGAGCCTGTACCTTTTGTTACTTGAATACTTTCTATCCAAGAACCTGGAATAAAAGTTAAACCATAACTGCCTACTAAGCCTCTTAATGAAGGAATATTTTCTACCAACATTTGAGAGTAATTACCAGATAAGCCCAATAGTTGTATTTGTTTCATACCTGTTACAGCATCTGAATAACTAACATCTACTGATGGACTTGTTTCAAAGCTTTCACTTAAATTACAACATGCTGCTTTTGTTAATTCTTTAGCACTAATATTTAATGTATTTAATGTGCTGATAGATGAAATATATGTAGATGCTCTTTTAGATGTTACTACAACTTCAGTTAACCCTGTACCAGAAGCATTCTTTAAAATTATTTTTAACTCATCATAATTTTTGATATGAATAGTATCTGTTTTAAAACCAACATAACTTACTACAATTGTTGTAGGTACAGCACAAGGTAATCTAAAAATACCTGTACTATCAGTAATTACATGTACTTCGTTATTAGACAAGCAACGAACTGTAGCTTGTGCAATGGGTAATAACATTCCTTTTTTAGTTTCTTCTAAAACAATACCTGTTATAAAATTATCTTTAGTTGCATCGTTGGTATGCTCTGTTGTTTCATTTGGTTGTTCTTCATTACCTCTATTGTAGTGGCAACAACCAGGTAGTTTTTGATATACATCATCATCTGCTTTAAACTCTTCTGTATCGTGGCCTACAGCAGCTATTTTTTGTTTAATTTTTTGAGTAGAAGTTTTAAGAGAATCGAAACTAACTGTTAATATCTGAGTATTTACATCCCATGTTGCTTTAGATGCTTTAGCTTGAAAAGCTGTTTGTTCAATACGTTCTTTACACATTTCGCAAGCACCCCAAACTTTAAAATTGACTGTTTTTGCATTTTTTCTTTGTGCAATAGCACTTACAGAAATACTAATTGTTATTATTAAAAATAAATATTTTTTCATTTAAGATTATTTGATGTTTGATAGAAATAATTACATTCATTTAGCTGAAAAGCTAAAGAAATAAACATCAAATTCTAAAAGTGCAGAAAAGAATATTAGCTCCTATTAAGCTGAGTGAAGGTGGTTTTTTAAATTGAGAATAAACATCATTATTAAGATGAACAATGTTATTAGCAATTTTAAAATTATCAAAATGATGATTTAATATTATAGGCGAAGCAAAATTAAATGTAGTAACTGTATTTTGCTGCTGATCTGTCTTAAGCTGTATATGAACTTTTTTATTTTTACAACAGTCTTTCTTTTTATTACCAGTACATTTTTCTGCTGCAGTAGTTTTAGTAATGGTAACAGTTTTTAATTTACCACAACAATAAAAATAGTTAAGGCTTACTCCAAAAGAAGCAATACTATAACTTAATAGTATTAATATGAGTAAGCATTTTTTCATGGTGGCAAAAGTAAAATATTTTTGATAAATAGTTGTTATAGATTTTATAAACTCAATTAGCTTATCAATTATGCTAATACAATAGCCCCTAATGGTGGTAAATGAAGCTTTAATGTATATTCTTTTTCTTTTTTATGTTTTGTAGTAACTTTTATAGAAGGATTAAAAACATCGCCTGTGCCCCAATACTCTTTATCATTGCTATTAAACACTTCTTTCCATTGGCTTTTACCTTTTACGGTAATCTTCCAATTATGTTTTACATTAGGTGTCATGTTTAAAATAATTATTACATCATCTTGTTCACTTATTCCTTTACGTTTATAAGATATTACAGCATCTGCAGTATTACTTAAATCAATCCATTCAAAACCATTTTCATTATATTGATGTTGATAAAGTGCTGGATAGTTTTTATATAATTCATTTAATTTTTGAACACAATAAAGCATACCACCATGACTAATTAAATCTGTAAGTTCCCAATCTAATTCAGATTTATAATTCCATTCAGTAGTTTGTGCAAACTCATTGCCCATAAATAAAAGTTTAGCACCAGGATGTGTAAACATGTATGTATATAATAATCTAAGGTTAGCAAATTTTTGCCAAGTATCACCGGGCATTTTATAAATCATTGGGCTTTTGCCATGTACTACTTCATCATGACTAAAAGGAAGCATAAAATTTTCATCATAAAAATACATCATACTAAAAGTAAAATCGTTTTGATGCAATGCTCTGTATATTGGGTCTATTTTAAAATACTTAATTGTATCATTCATCCATCCCAACATCCATTTCATACCAAATCCAAGTCCATCATCATAAATAGGTTTACTTATTTTAGGCCAATCAGTAGCTTCTTCTGCAATAGTTTGTATATCTGGAAAATCTCTGTATAAAGTTTCATTTAATTCTTTTACAAAAGCAATAGCTTCTAAGTTTCCATTTCCACCAAATTTATTAGGCTCCCATTGACCATTTTTTCTGCTATAATCTAATCTTAGCATAGAAGAAACAGCATCTACACGTAAGCCATCTACATGAAATTTATCGCACCAAAATCTTGCACTGCTAATTAAAAAACTTTTTACTTCTCCTTTACCATAATCAAACACATAACTATTCCAATCTGGGTGATAGCCTTTACGCATATCTGTATATTCATAAGCATGTGTACCATCAAACATAAAAAGTCCATGAGCATCATAAGGAAAATGAGAAGGCACCCAATCTAAAATAACACCAATACCTGCTTGATGCAAAGCATCAACTAATGCAGCAAATTCATGAGGTTGTCCTAATCTGCTGGTAGGTGCAAAATATCCATTACCTTGATAACCCCAACTGCCATCAAAAGGATATTCCATCACAGGCATAAACTCTACATGTGTAAAACCCATTTGCTGTACATAAGGCACTAATTTTTCTTTTATTTGTAAATAAGAGTTATAGGCAGATTCGTTATTTTTTTCTGGTCTCATCCAACTGGGTAAATGTACTTCGTACACACTCCATGGTGCATTAAAATTATTATGTTTTTTTCTTTCTTGCATCCATTTTTCATCATGCCATTGAAAATTAATTTTATAAGTGATGCTGGCAGTTTCAGGTCTTTTTTCCCAATAATGTGCAAAGGGATCGCCTTTATCTAACTTTAAACCTTTATAACCAATGATATGATATTTATATGCTTCGCCTTCTTTAAGTGTTGGAATAAATCCTTCCCAAATTCCACTACCATCTAAACGTGCAATTAAAAGATGAGCTGCTGTATCCCAATTATTAAAATTGCCTACAACAGAAACATAGCTTGCATTTGGAGCCCATACAGCAAAATAAGTTCCTTGTTTGTTTAATACTTCTATTTGCTTATTGCCCAAAAAATTATAGAGTGAATAATGTGTACCATTTTTAAAATTTCTGATATCTTCTTCGGTAAATAAAGAATAATTCCAAACAGGTCTTTTAGTATTAATAAAAACTTTTTCTTCGTATTTATTTGTTTGATGAGATATTTGAATATTAACAGCAGCAACTTTACTTTCTTTTTTAATTGAAGTATTTTTTAAACTTTGTTGTTGAATGTTTTTCTTTTTTGCCATACAATTAAAAAAATAAGTTTAGCATAAATAATTATTCACTTACTACAATATTCAATTTTTTTATTGTGCAACTTATTACACAAAATACACCTAATATTTTTGCAATCAAAATATATTAAATTGAAATTTTGCAGATAATAATTTATCTAATTTCTATCATTTATTATTGAATAAAAAAAAGCTACATTCTTTAAAGAACATAGCTTTAATAAAAATTTATTATTTAAAAATATTAAGCTTCCATATAACTTTCTACAGGCTCACAAGTGCAAATTAAATTTCTATCGCCATGAGTATTATTAACCCTTGATATACTTGCCCAAAATTTATTTTGTTTTACATAAGCCAATGGAAATGCAGCTTCTTCTCTTGAATATTTATGTTGCCATTCATTAGCACAAATAACAGCTTGTGTATGTGGTGCATTTTTTAAAGGATTATCTGCTTTATCTGCTTGTCCATTTTCTATTGCAGCAATTTCTTTTCTAATAGCAATTAGTGCATCACAAAATCTATCAAGCTCTGCTTTATCTTCACTTTCTGTAGGTTCTATCATAATAGTACCAGCTACAGGAAAGCTCATTGTTGGTGCATGAAAACCATAATCCATTAAACGTTTTGCTACATCTTCTGCTTCTATACCTGCACTTTGTTTAAATGGTCTTAAGTCCACAATAAACTCATGAGCACAAGTATCATTAGCACCTGTATATAAAATTGAATAATGCTCTTTTAATCTTGCTTTCATATAATTAGCATTTAAAATAGCATATTCTGTAGCCATTTTAATACCATCGTAACCCAACATTTTTATATAAGCATAACTAATTAGTAAAATAGATGCACTACCATAAGTTGCAGCAGATACAGCACCAAAACTATTTGCTGTAGTATGTGTGTTTGTAAGAGATACATGACCTGGTAAATATTTTGCTAAATGATTTTTAACACAAATAGGACCAACACCTGGGCCACCACCACCATGAGGAATAGCAAATGTTTTATGTAAATTTAAATGACAAACATCTGCACCAATAATTGCAGGTGATGTTAAACCTACTTGTGCATTCATATTTGCACCATCCATATAAACTTGTCCACCATTTTCGTGAACAATACTGCAAATTTCTTTTATACCTTCTTCAAATACACCATATGTACTAGGATAAGTAACCATTAAGGCACCTAAATTTTCTTTATGTTGAATTGCTTTAGCTTTTAAATCTGCAATATCTATTGTACCATCTTCATTACTTTTTACAACAACAACTTGCATACCTACCATTACTGCACTTGCAGGGTTTGTGCCATGAGCAGAAATAGGAATTAATACTACATTTCTATGAGCATTATTATTAGCTTTATGGAATTGCATAATGGTTAATAAACCTGCATATTCTCCTTGAGCACCACTATTAGGCTGAAGACTACAAGCATCGAAGCCAGTTATTTTACATAAATAATCTTCTAACTCATGAATCATTTGTAAAATACCTTCTGCCTGATTTGTAGGAATAAAAGGATGTAATTGTGCAAACTCTGCCCAACTTACAGGAATCATTTCTGAAGCTGCATTTAATTTCATGGTACAACTTCCTAAAGAAATCATACTTGTATTTAATGATAAATCTTTGTTCTCTAATTGTTTAATATAACGCATCATTTGGCTTTCGCTTCTGTAAGTATTAAATACAGGATGTGTTAAATATTCAGAAGTTCTTGTAGCAAAAGATGGTATTGATGTTAGTATATCATCGCTATCAAATGCTATTTCTGCTTCATTTTTTTCTAAGCTTTCTGCAAATACATATACAATATCTAAAACATCTTTTTGAGAGGTAGTTTCATCTAAACTTATACCAATTAAGTTTTGATTGATATAACGGAAATTAATTTGATTTTTTTCTGCAATAGCTTTTATATTATCTGCATTTGCTTCTATTGCCAATGTATCGAAGTAATTGGTATTAATATTTTTAAAGCCCAACTCATTTAAACTATTACTTAATACTTGTGTAAGTAATGCAATACGAGTAGCAATATTTTTTAAACCATCTGCACCATGATAAACAGCATACATTGCAGCCATATTTGCTAATAAAGCTTGAGCTGTACAAATATTACTAGTGGCTTTTTCTCTTTTAATATGTTGCTCTCTTGTTTGTAATGCCATACGTAAAGCTCTATTGCCTTTTGCATCTATACTTACACCAATTATTCTTCCTGGAATACCTCTTTTAAATTCATCTTTAGTAGCAAAAAAACCTGCATGAGGACCACCAAAACCAAGTGGTACTCCAAAACGTTGAGAATTACCAACAGCAACATCTGCACCTAACTCACCTGGAGAAGTTAATAATGTAAGAGCCAACAAATCTGTAGCCATTACTACATAGCCTTTAATAGCATGTACTTGTGCAATAAAATTTCTATAATCTTCAATTGAGCCTACATTGTTAGGATATTGCACTAAAGCACCAAAATAATTTTCATCTAAAGTAGCAGTAGCATAATTGCCAAAAACTATTTCAATATTTAATGGAGTAGCTCTGGTAATTAATACATCTTTTGTTTGTGGAAAAACAGCATCATCTACAAAAAACTTGTTTTTATTTTCGTTGTTAGATTGATTAAAAAACATGCTCATTGCTTCTGCAGCTGCAGTAGCCTCATCTAATAAAGATGCATTAGCTAATGGTAAACCTGTTAAATCGCAAATCATTGTTTGAAAGTTTAATAAACTTTCTAAACGGCCTTGACTAATTTCTGCTTGATAAGGAGTGTATTGAGTGTACCATCCTGGATTTTCAAAAATATTTCTTAATATCACATTAGGTGTTATTGTGTTGTAATAACCTTGCCCAATATAGGTTTTAAAAACTTTATTTTTTGTAGCAACAGTTTTTAATTCGTTTAAATACTCAAATTCACTAATAGCAGCTGGAGTTTGTAAATTTTCTTTAAGTCTAATTGCTGAAGGAACAGTTTTATCAATTAATTCATCTAAACTTTTTACACCAATCGTTTGTAGCATAGATTTTTCATCTGTAGCATTAGCAGTTCCAATATGTCTTTTTTGAAATGCTGTATGTTGTTGCTGAAATAAATTCATAAGAAAATTATTTTTAAAAATTGCCGCAAAGGTAAGTTGTAAAGAAATAAGTATTGATAAATATTAAATCAAATCAACTTTAATTGTGTATAAGATTTTTTGGATAAATTTAATTTTAATAAAGTATTAATTACCATTTAATTATAAGTAACATAATATCTTTGAATAATGGCACAAATAAATTTAGATAATTGGCAAAAAAACATTAAAGAAAAACAAAAGCAATACAAAAGCTTTTTACAACGTGCTAATAAGAATAACGTATTAAAACAATTACCTCAACTGCATCAAGAAGCATTTAGTAAAATAGATTGTTTAACCTGTGCTGCTTGTTGCAAAAATTATTCTCCTCGTTTTAAAACACCTGATATTAAAAGAATCAGTAAACATTTAAAATTAAAAGAAAGTGTTTTTATAGAAACTTATTTGCAATTAGATAGTGATGGAGATTATGTAGTAAAATCTCTCCCCTGCCCTTTTTTAGGTAATGATAATTATTGTACCATTTATGAACAACGCCCAAGCGATTGTCAAAGATTTCCTTATACTGATGAAGATGTTTTACTAAAACGCCCACAAATTACTTTAAAGAATGCTACATTTTGTCCTGCTGTATATTATGTAATGGAAAAACTTACTGAACATTAATTTTTTTTACAATAAATTTCCTGCACACAAAATCCACCATTGATAATTATTTGCTGCATGTGCAGCATTGTTTTGTAAAGGCATATTTAATAAACTTTTATTTGCAATACCTTTAGCTACTAATTTTTGTTTGGCAATTTGTGTTTGCTCAATTATTGATTGATGATTCATCCATTTTTGTTGTGGGGGTTCAAAACCAATTTTATCTTTTCGCCAAACAATATTTTCTGATAATAAATTTTGTACAGACTTGCGTAAAATATATTTTGTAAATCCTTCTTTTATTTTATACGATGATGGTAAATTAAAAATAAACGAAACTAAATCGTGTTGTAAGAATGGCAATCTTACTTCAATACCATGAGCCATAGAATTTCTATCTGCATATCTTAACAAATCTTCTAAGCCATGTGTAAAAGTGTTGTAATATAAAATATCATTAAGCTGTTTAATTGTTGGTTTATCAGCCATACTTTTATTGAAAGCTGTTTGTATAAAATCTTGATGAAGAAAAGGATGATGATTAATTTGTTTTTTCAGCGATAAGGATAATTTTTTAGCAGCAATTGTTGGAAAAAAAGCAGCAGCATAATTTTTTAAACCCCAATCAATTTGTTGATGATTATTAGCTGCATTCATTTCTTTTTTAAACTGTAAAAATTTAAAATTGTATAATAACTCTTGCCAATACCAATGATAATATTTTGTATAACCAGCAAGAGTTTCATCTGCTCCTTGTCCATCTAATAAAACTGTTACACCATATTTTTTTGCTAAAGCATATACTTTGTATTGTACATAAATACTACTACTCTGAAAAGGCTCTTCTTGATGATATAATAGTTGTTCAAAATCTTCTGCAAAGTCTTCTGCTCTTGGTGTTACAGTATAGTTTTGTAAATTAAATTTATCTGTTACTTGTTGAATATATGCTGATTCGTCTTTTTCAAAATTTGGGAAAACAGCAGAAAATGTTTTAGGCTGCAATAAGTTTTTTTCTTTAGCAATTGTATGAATAGTTGCTACAATTGAAGAACTATCTAAACCACCACTTAAACTTGTGCCAATAGCAACATCACTTCTTAATCTTCTATTAACAGATTGCTGCAATAATGCACTAAACTGTTCTGTTAATTCATTAAAAGAAAGTACATTATTTTTTTCTGATTGATCATTTAATTGCCAATAAGGATAAATGAATAAATCGTTTTTATGTACATTAAAAATTAAAGCATGTGCAGCAGGTAATTTATTGATTTGTTGATAAAATGTTTCAGCTTTATTAGCAGGATTGCTTACTAAACCAGCAGATAAATAGCCTAATAAAAGTGAAGGATTGATTTCTTTTTTAATACCAATAGTCCATAGAGCTTTCATTTCACTGGCAAAAACAAATTGCTCTTTATCGTGGTAATAATAAAATGGTTTTTCACCAAATCTGTCTCTTGCAATAAATAGTTTATTCTCTTGTTGGTGCCAAATGGCAAAAGCAAACATGCCATCTATAAATTGTAAACATTTTTCTTGATAACAATCGTACAATGCTATTAAAACTTCTGTATCGCTATTAGTTTTAAATGTGTAATTTTTCTTTTTAAGTTCATCTTTTAATTCTAAGTAATTATAAATTTCGCCATTTAAAATAATGGTATAATGCTGATTATTTTTACCCAAAAAGTGCATTGGTTGTGCAGCATTTTCACTTAAATCAATAATAGATAAACGTTGATGAGCAAAACCAACAGTATTATTTTCATTTATCCATATTCCATTACCATTGTTACCTCTATGTTGTAACACATTTGCCATTAATTGCAGTTTATTAGCAGCAACTAACTGTGTATTTAATGAAATAATGCCTGCAATGGCACACATGAAAATAATTTTTAGTTAAGTATAAAATTGCTATGCAAAATGTATTATAAAATTAATCCTTGTAAAAACAAATAGGCAAAACCAAAATAAATAATAAGTCCTGTAACATCTACTAATGTTGCAACAAATGGTGCAGAAGAAACTGCTGGGTCTGCTCCTAATTTTTTAAGTACAATGGGCAACATGCTACCACTTAAAGTGCCCCAAAGTACTACACCAATTAAGCTAAAACCAACAGCAAAGCCAACTAAAATATAATGAGCACCATACACATCAGGAAAAATTAAATGCCATGCCATAATTCTTAAAAAACCAATAATGCCTAAAACAGTACCTAATAATAAACCACTAATAATTTCTCTACGCATTACACGCCACCAATCTTTTACAGTAATTTCTCCTACTGCCATTGCTTGTATAATTAAAGTAGAAGCTTGTGAACCACTATTACCACCACTACTAATAATTAATGGAATAAATGTGGCTAAAAAAACTGCTTTAGCAATTTCTTCTTCAAAATATACCATTACAGATGCAGTTAATAACTCACCTAAAAATAAAACTGTAAGCCATAAAATTCTTTTTCTAAAAAGTTTTAAAATAGGTATATCTAAATAAGGTTCATTTAAAGCTTCTGTACCACCCATTTTTTGCATGTCTTCGCTAAACTCTTCATTGGCAACCCATAAAATATCGTCTATAGTTACAATGCCTAATAATTTATTATAATCATCTGTTACAGGTAAGGCTACTCTATTGTTCATTTTAAAAACCTGACTAGCATGTTCTTGGTCGTCATTAACGTTTAATGCAACAATTCTTCTATCAATTAATTCTTCTACTTTTTTATTTGGCGATGCTAAAATGATATCTCTAATTCTAATGTCATCAATAAAATCGCCATGCTCATCAATTACATAAATTACATCAATAGTTTCACTGTTTTTACCAAACTTTCTAATAGTATTTAAAACTTCTGTAACTGTATTGTGTGTATATACATAAACATAATCAGGTGTCATTAATCGTCCTACACTATCTTCTGGATAACCTAATAAAGAAAGTGTAATTTTTCTTTCTTCTACATTTAAAAGTTTAATTAAATCTCTGATAGCAGTTTTAGGTAATTCTTCTAAAAAATCTGTTCTATCATCTGCAGGAAGTTCGTTTAAAAGTTCAGCTGTTTTATTACTGGGTAATTCTTTAATTATTTGTTTTTGGGTAGTTAAATCTAAAATTTTAAAAACTCTGGCAGCACGTTTTACAGACATACTAGCAATAATAGTAGCTTCTTCTTCCTGATTTTTATATACTAAATCAGCTACATCACTAATATTCTGATTATCTAAAAATTCTTTTAAAGCAATTTTATCCTGAGTAGATACAATTTCAATATATTGCTCTTGTAAATCTTTAAGTTCTAATTCCATGCTCATGGGTGCAATTTACAATGTTGTACTATTTTTTTTCATATTACTTTCGTTATAATTTAAAAATAATATGATTTTACCCATTTTATTTATTGCCAATAGCCACCAAAAAGGTAAAGGTGTATTTACTGCAGAACCAATACCTGCCAATACCACAATTGAAATATCGCCTGTACTTATTTTAAGTGCAGATGAAAGAATAATAGTAGAAAAAACACATTTATATAATTATATTTTTGAGTGGGGAAATGATTATTTGCAAGGTGCATTAGGCATGGGCTATATATCTATTTATAATCATAGCTATCAAGCTAATTGCATTTACGAAATGGATTTTATAGAAGAAACTATGCTAATAAAAACAGTAAAACATATTGAAGCAGGTGAAGAACTTTTTATTAATTATAATGCTACACCAAACGATACTACACCTATTTGGTTTAATGCTGTTTAAAAATAATTCAAGGAAAAAAATATTTAATTTATCCCTAAGTTGTTTATTTTAATACAATAAGTATTTATAAAAGAAATTTTAAAACTATATTGCACAAAATTTTCAGTAACCATCTTTATGAAAATTCTTATTAAAAAAGTTTTAATTGCTCAAGCCTCCAGTATTTTTAATAATACTATACAAGATATACTAATTGAAGATGGTATTATAAAAGCTATTAAAGAAAATATTTTAGCAGATGCAGATACCATTATTCAAGAAAAAGATATGATAGCTTCTGCAGGATGGATTGATTGTTTTGCCCATTTTTGCGACCCAGGTTTTGAATACAGAGAAAATTTATCAACTGGTACAAATACAGCAATTGCAGGCGGATTTACAACAGTTTTTGTTTTACCCAATACTTCTCCTGTTATTCATAACAAATCTCAAGTAACATATATTGTACAAAAATCTAAAGAATTACCCATACATATTTATCCTTTAGGTACACTAACTAAAAATGCAGAAGGTAAAGAATTAGCAGAAATGTATGATATGCAACAATCTGGTGCTATTGCTTTTACAGATGGTTTGCAACCTGTACAAACTGCTGGTTTATTACTAAAAGCTTTACAATATACCAAAGTATTTAATGGTACTGTAATACAAATGCCCATTGATAAATCTATTGGTAACAATGGTTTAATGAATGAAGGAATGATATCTACACAATTAGGCTTGCCTGGCATACCAAGTATTGCAGAAGAAATAATTATTAAAAGAGATATTGATTTACTACGATACACACAAAGCAAATTACATATTACAGGTATTAGTACTGCTAAAAGTGTAGCACTTATTAAAGTAGCTAAACAAGAAGGTTTGCAAATTAGTTGCAGTGTTACTCCTTATCATTTATTTTTTAATGATGAAGATTTACAGCAATACGATACTCATTTAAAAGTAAATCCACCATTAAGAACAAAAGCAGATATGTTGGCTTTACAACAAGCTGTATTAGATGGAGATATTGATTGTATTGCTACACATCATTTACCTCATAATACAGACGATAAAAATTGTGAGTTTGAATATGCACTCAACGGAATGATAGGTTTACAAACTGCATTTGCTGCTATTAATCATTTATTGCCTTCATTATCTAATGAAAATATTGCCAAGCTTTTTAGTGATAATGCAAATACATTATTTAATTTACCAGAAAATAAAATAGCAGAAGGTACAATAGCTAACTTAACTTTATTTAACAGAACAGAAAAAACTATCTTACAAAAAAATAATAATCAAAGTAAATCATTTAATACACCATTTGCTAATAAAGAATTAAATGGCAAAGTGATTGGTGTAATTGTAAAAAATAAATTTTTAACCAATTAAAAAAATATATGCAACCAAAATCAATTTCTGCACCTGCAAAAGGTTTAATAATAGCTTTAATCATGATTGTTTATAGCTTAATCATTTATTTTGCTGGGCTTTATAGTAATAAAACACTAACCTTAATACAGTATATAATTTTTGGAGGAGGTATAATTTGGAGCTGTATAGATTATGCTAAAAATAATGTAGATGGCACTACAACATTTGGCAACACATTTGCTCATGGGTTTAAAGTTACTGCTGCAATTACAGCTATTGTAGCTGTATATACCTATTTTTCTTTAAAATTTTTAATGCCAGAAATGATGGATTATTCAATTGAAGAAGCAAGAAAAGGAATGATAGCTAATAACCAAATGACTACTGAGCAAATTGATCAAGCTTTAGCTATGACCAAGAAATTTTTTATACCATTTACTATTGGTGGTTTATTAGTAGCATTTTTAATTTTTGGTGTAATATTTTCTTTAATAGGTGCTGCTGTATCTAAAAAATATCGTAACAACAATCCATTTAAAGAGCTATAATATTGTATGGATATATCTATTGTAATACCTTTATTTAATGAAGAAGAATCGCTACCAGAATTAAGTGAATGGATAACGAATGTTGTAACTGAACATCAATTAAGTTACGAAGTTATTTTTGTAGATGATGGTAGTACAGATAATAGTTGGCAGGTTGTACAGCAACTTCATGCTAAAAATGAACATTTTAAAGGCATAAAATTTCAACGTAATTATGGAAAAAGTGCTGCATTAAACGAAGGTTTTAGAGCAGCAAAAGGTAATGTAGTAATTACAATGGATGCAGATTTACAAGATAGTCCAGACGAAATACCTGCTTTATATTATATGATAATGAAGGAGCATTATGATATTGTAAGTGGATGGAAGAAAAAACGCTACGATAATACATTTACTAAAAATTTACCTTCAAAAATATTTAATGCTGCTGCTCGTTTTAGCAGTGGTATAAAACTACACGATTTTAATTGCGGATTAAAAGCCTATAAAAATAAAGTAGTAAAATGTATTGAAGTGTATGGCGAAATGCACAGATATATTCCTGTAATTGCAAAATGGGCAGGCTTTAGAAAAATTGGAGAAAAAGTAGTAGAACACCGAGCCAGAAAATATGGAAAAACAAAATTTGGAATAGAAAGATTTATTAATGGATTTTTAGATTTAGCTACCATCAGTTTTGTAAGCAGATTTGCTAAAAAACCAATGCACTTTTTTGGGTTATATGGTACATTATTTTTTCTCTGTGGTTTTTTAATGAGTATATATTTAATTATTGCCAAATTTACAGTAGCTAATTTTGCATTAACTAATCGTCCTGCATTTTATATAGCATTAGTAGTAATGATTATTGGTATGCAATTATTTTTAACTGGTTTTGTAGCAGAAATGGTTAGTAGAAATGCACCAGAAAGAAATAGCTATTTTATAGAAGATAAAATTGAGTAGGATAAGTTGAGAAGATTGATGATTTATAAATTAAGCTTTATAAAATCAATTATAACCCTATTTACCCATTTATAATATTTTAATATCTTTTTATCATTTTAAAAGGTTTAATTTGCAGTAATTTATTGTTATTAAAAAATAAAACAACTTTCTATCATGAAAAAAATTTCACTTTTATTAGTTACCACATTTGTTGCTACAGTATGTTTTGCACAATCTGCTAGTAAAATAGTACTTGTTAAAGGGCAAAAACTACAATTACAAATAGAAACTAAATCATCTTCCTTAATGAGTATGATGGGACAAACAATGGAAAATAATTCTAATTTCTCTAATACATTTGAATTAGTGGTAGATGATATTGCAGAAAATATTTATAAACTTACCAGCACATTAACTAAAGCAAAAATTAGCATTGATGTAATGGGAGAATCTATGGATTACGATTCTGAAAAACCTAATAAATCTAATGAACTTGCTAAAGGAATGGATGAAGAATTAAAAGTTCCTAAACCTGTTTCAATGGACGATCAAGGTAAGGTTGTTAGCAAACCAAAACCAACATCTGAAAATGTAGAAGATTTATCTCCTGCTTTAAAAGATATGGGTGGCAATTTAAGTCATGCTTTTTTAGTTATATCTCCTGCTGTAAAAGTTGGTGATGCATTTGAAACAACACATAATGATAGTGAAAATGGATCTACCACTACTATTAAATATACTGTAAAAGCAATTGAAGGAGATGTAGCTAACCTAAGTTTTACTGGTAAATCTAAATCTGATTTCAAATCTGAAAAACAAGGAATGGAAATTCGTACAGTTATGAATGGTAATATTTCAGGTAAATGTATTGTAAATATTAAAACAGGTATTATTGTTAGCTCTGAAACAAAAAGTAAAGTAAAAGGTAATATTATGGTAATGGAGCAAGAAATGCCTATTGAAACAGAATCAACTACTAAAGTAATAGTTACAGAACTTAAATAATATTAGTTTAATTACTTAGCTTAAATAATTATATGCCTCACTTTTAATTAAGTGGGGCTTTTTTATTCTTTCTTTTAGGATGTAAAATTTCGTTTTCAGTTTTTAAAATAGGTATTGTTTTATCTTTCTTCATATATACAACTACAGTTTTATTTATATCACTATTTTTTAAAAGTGTAGCTGTAATTACTACAGAATCTTTAGTATAGGTTGTATCTATAATTAAATTATTACCTATCCATTTACCAACATTAGCTGTAAGTTTTATTTGCGTAGTATCTAAAGGAATAAATTTTCCATTACTTAATTTTCCATCTACATTTATATAATTATGTACAGTATGTTTTAAACTATCAGTATATAAATTAAAATAAATATCTACAATAGTTTGGCTTTGTAAAGTTTTAATACCACAAAAAAATACAAGTATTAATAATATATGTCTCATATTTACTTATACAAGTTGTGCTTTTGCTTTAGCTAAAAAAATATGATGTAATTTTAATACTTGAGGTATTAAGGCTTCTCTCCCATCATTAATAATTACATAATCGCACAATTTCATTTTTATTGTATCATCAATTTGTTTACTCATTCTATTCAATACTTCTTGTTTGCTTACATTATCTCTTTGCATTACTCTTTGTATTCTTACAACTAAAGGAGCAAATACGCCAATTACAACATCTAAATCTACAGTACTACCTGCTTCAAATAATAAAGCTGCTTCTCTTAATACATAAGGGCTATTTTGTTTAGCAGCCCAATTTAAACCAGCTTGTATAGTTGCAGGATGCACAATAGCATTTAATTTTTCTAATAAAAAGCTATCGTTAAAAACTAAATTGGCTAAATATTTTTTATTAAGTTGGTTATGCTCAAAAACTTCTGTACCAAAAGTGGATATTAATTGTTGTTTTACCACTGCATCTTCTTGCATAATTTTTTTAGCAGCTTGGTCTGCATCAAAAACAGGAATGCCAATAGCTTTAAAAATACTGCTAACAATACTTTTGCCACATCCAATACCTCCTGTAATACCAACTTTAAGCATAAAAGATAAAAATTAAAAATAAGCAATCTACAAATTAAAATACTAAAAGTTTAGAAGTTACCTTTGCCGCCTTATGAAATTTGAGAAAGAAATAAACAGACGAAAAACTTTTGCTATTATATCGCATCCAGATGCTGGTAAAACTACTTTGACAGAAAAGTTTTTATTATTTGGTGGTGCAATACAAACTGCAGGTGCAGTAAAAAGTAATAAAATAAAAAAACATGCTACCAGCGATTTTATGGAAATTGAACGTCAGCGTGGAATTTCTGTTGCCACTTCTGTAATGACTTTTGAATATAAAAACCATTTAATTAATTTATTAGATACTCCAGGGCATAAAGACTTTTCTGAAGATACTTATAGAACATTAACTGCTGTAGATAGTGTAATTTTAGTAGTAGATAGTGTAAATGGTGTAGAAGAACAAACCAGAAGATTAATGGAAGTTTGTACAATGAGAGCTACACCTGTAATTGTGTTTATTAATAAAATGGATAGAGATGGTAAAAACAGATTTGATATTTTAGAAGAAATTGAAAAAGAACTGAAAATTACTTTACACCCTATGACTTGGCCAATTAATAGTGGCAAAGATTTTAAAGGTGTATATGATATTCATAAAAAAAACCTACGATTATTTACTGCTAATACAAAAGCAAATGATGAAGATTTTGTGGCTATCAGTAATTTACAAGAAGATAAATTAGATAAAATAATAGGCGAAAAAGATGCGAACCAATTAAGAGAAGATGTAGAATTAATTGAAGGTGTATATGGGCAAGTAAATGATAATGAATACTTAAAAGGTAAAATTGCACCTGTATTTTTTGGTAGTGCTATCAATAATTTTGGAGTGCAAGAAATGTTAGATACTTTTATTTCTATTGCTCCAACACCTTTATGTAGAAAAACAAATACAAGAGAAGTTTGCCCTGGAGAAGAAAAGTTTAGTGGCTTTATTTTTAAAATTCATGCCAATTTAGACCCAAAACATAGAGATAGAATTGCTTTTATGAGGGTTTGTAGTGGTAAATTTGAAAGAAATAAGTATTATCATCATGTAAGAATAGATAAAGATGTAAGATTTAGTAACCCTTATGCTTTTTTAGCAAGAAGTAAAGATGTAATTGAAGATGCTTATCCAGGTGATGTAATTGGCTTGTTTGATACAGGAAATTTTAAAATTGGTGATACTTTATCTGAAGGAGAAAATTTTTATTATATAGGAATACCTACTTTTTCGCCTGAAATTTTTAAAGAATTAGTGAATAAAGACCCAATGAAAACCAAGCAATTAGAAAAAGGAATTCAACAGCTTACAGATGAAGGTGTGGCTCAATTATTTACACAATTTGGGGGTAATAGAAAAATAATTGGTTGTGTTGGAGAATTACAGTTTGAAGTAATACAGTACAGACTTTTACATGAATATGGTGCAGCTTGTGAATTTAGACACCTACCCTTTTATAAAGCTTGTTGGCTAACTAGTAAAGATGAAAAGAAATTAGAAGAGTTTTTAAGGTTTAAACAACAAAATAGTGGAGAAGATAAAGATGGAAATCCTATTTATCTTGCACAAAGTGAGTGGTTTTTAAATACAGAAATAACTAATAACCCAGATATAGAATTTCATTTTTCAAGTGAAATAAATAAATGATTTACAGTATCTTTACAATAGTTAATAACTAATTAATTTTATTAGTTGTGAGAAAAATAGAACGTATCATTATCAGCTTTAAGCCTATTGCTTTTATCATTCAAAAAAGCAAACAGATAAAACTGCCAGGTTTTAATGGCTTACCCTTGTACGATGTTGTTTTATTTTTTACAACACAGATTAATAAAGTAGGTTTAAACGAAAGAGCAGCAGCCATTTCTTTTAATTTTATTATGGCAATACCTGCAGCTTGTATTTTTATTTTTACTTTAGTACCTTATATACCTGCTGCAAAAGATTTTAACCATGAATTATTAAGATTAACAGCCGATATTACGCCAAATAGAAATACTTACATTTTTGTAAGAGATTTTTTGAACGATTTTTTTAATACTCCACGAACAGGTTTATTATCTTTTGGTTTTTTATTAGTCATTTTTTATGCTTCAAATGCTATGATTGGTATTATTAGGGCTTTTGATAAATCTGTTCAAATGCAGAAAAAATTTCCGTTTAGGCAAAGGTTAAGAGCTATTAAACTTACTACTTTACTTTTATTTTTAATTATTGGGGCAGTATTAGTTTTAGTAGGTCATCATGAGTTAGCAAATTTTATGAAAAGATTTTTTCATATAAAAACTAAACTAACATGGTGGAATAGTGTAAGATGGTTTATTATTATAGGCTTAGTATTTTATAGTATTGCATTTATTTATAAATATGCACCTTCTTTGCATAAAAGATGGAAATTGGTTTCGCCAGGTACAATTTTAGCCACTACACTTACATTAGCTACTACAATACTATTTTCTTTTTGGGTAAATAATTTTGCTGCTTATAACAAAATTTATGGTTCAATAGGTACAGTTTTAATTATTATGCTACTAATTTATATTAACTCATTAATACTATTAATTGGGTTTGAGTTAAACGTTAGCATTATGCAATTAAAAGCTGATGCTGATAAAAGAGAGCAACAAAATAATCAGTAAAATGATAAAGATTATAAAACAGATTTTTGGCTTCTAAGTTTTGCTAATTCAGGGTCCATAGCTATAGCTCTATCACAGAATTGAGCACCACGTTTTTTATCGCCTTTTTTAATTAATGCTACACCAGCCATGTATAAAGCTTTAGTATTCTTTCTGTCGTTATCAAAAATTTTAAAATACATTTCATGAGCAGTTTCAAACTGTTCTGCTTTATAATAAGCATGAGCTATTTGTGTAAGTATTTCTACATCTCCTGGTTTTTTATCTAATACTTTATTTAAAACTTCTACTCCTTTCTTTATATCAAATGTTAAATAAGCCATTCCTAAATTTTGAAGAAATGCAATATCTTGTTTCATTCCTTTTTGAGCAGCCATTTCAAAATATTTTACAGCTTCTTTATTATTATCTTGAACGCTGTATAACAAACCTATTTCATACATTAAATCTGCATTATCAGCATCGGCATCAATAGCTTTTTTATACATTTCAATTGCATCATTGTACATACTCATTTCTATATATACTCTTCCAAGTGTTACAATTGTTTCTTTGTGTTTAGGTGTTAAAGAAAATTGTGTAGTTAAATATTTTCTTGCTTTGCCGTAATCTTCTTCTTCATAATAGCTTT
>CAUJDL010000062.1 GCA_963169635.1 Bacteroidota bacterium | reverse complement strand
GCAATTGGTTATTTAGCTTCTTTGTTATTAGGAGTTTCTTTATTAGTAAGTAATACTTTAAAATTTAGATGGTGGAACACTAGTGGCTGTGTTACTTTTATTATTTATGGTATAATGATAGATGCTTATCCTATTATTTTAGCTAATAGTGTTTTATTTTTTATAAATGTATATCAACTAATAAAATTATATAGCTCTAAAGAAAATTTTGAACTAATGGAGGTTAATAAAGAATGTGCATTAGCACAAAAGTTTATTAATTTTTATCAGCATGATATTAAAAAGTTTTTTCCTGAAGCAGATACTAACTTTCAGCAAAATACTTTTGCTTTTGTAGTACTAAGAAATATGGCTGTTGCTAACTTATTCTTAGCTAATATAAAATCTAATGGCGAAGCAGAAATTGAAATTGATTATACTATTCCACAATACAGAGATTATAAAAGTGGACAATTTATTTTTGAAAAAAACAAACAACACTTGATAGAAATGGGCATTAACACCCTTACTTATAAAAAACAAACACATCAAATTCATCAACAATTTTTATTAAAAATGGGTTTTTTACAAGAAGGTAATAGCCATAATTTTAAAAAAGATTTAGCTTACTAATTACAAACATTTAACTCCAAATTTTATTTTACAACTTCAAATTTCAAATACACATTTCTTACAACACCTATTGGAGTATAATGATAAATTAACCAATTTAACGATGTATCATTTTGCATTTTTTGTAAAATAATTTCATTCATGCCAACTAAATATTTTCCTTCTTTAGGTGTGGCTGTTGGTGTAGTAAAATCTGAATTGTTTTGTAAGAATTTTTTTGCATCTAATCCGCCTTGTCCATAATCTATACTACTATCCATTAGCTTTTCATACACTTTAGCTTTATTAGTTATCAACTCGTTGGTGTAAGGTATAATATCAGGATAATATTTACTAACTGATACTAACATAAATAACCACAACAAAGCAATAATCCATCTAAATTTTTGCAGTACAATTTTATGTATTAATACAGCTATTAAAATATATAATAAAGGCAATACAATTAATAAATGCCTTACCCCTATTTGAAAACTGTTTAAAAAACTTAATACTAAAAAAAAGTAAACTATCGGAAAAATAATTACTCCATATTTTTTAATACCTACTTTAAAATTTAGTAATAAATAAAAAATTCCTGAAGCTATCATTATCAAAATACTTAAAGGAAACTTATACCATAATGCTACAAGATAGTAATACCAAAAGCCACCATGCAGTTGTACATTTCCTAAAATATATACACCAGGATATGTATTATTTATACTACCACCAATTTGTGCATGATATTGCAGCAAATCCATACTTTGCAAATATGTAGCAGGCAAAGGAATAGGTAGCCAATCTAAAAATTTACATGCTTGTTGTATGTTGTTAAAAGCAATACTCTGAAATTGGTAACTACCAAGGCTTTTAAAAGAATCTTGAAAATAAAACCATACATTAATTACTAATAAAACAATACCTATGAATTGTAAAATTTTGCTCCACGATATTTTTTTGTGTACTACAAAAATTAATAACCAATAAGCAGGTACAAAAAATAAAAAACTATGTTTTGTTACAAGTCCTGTTGCTAACCAAATACAACTATAATAAAAATCTTTGTTAGACTTTGTATATAAATATTTGTATAAATGATAGATGATAGCAAGTAAAACCAAGCCACTTAACAAATCAGAGTTAATTAAAACTGCATAAGCAATAATGAGTGGGTCCATTAAAAAGAAAAGCCATAAAAGCCACCATTTTTTTAATCCTAATAATTTACAAAACTGATATAAATAAAAAAGTGTGATGATAGAAAATACCATCATCATATATCTACCTTCTTGCTGATCTTTTTTACCAAAATCATCTCTTTGATAAGTAGGATTTATAATTTGATGTACAATTCTTGGTAGCCAAACAATACTTATTACAGGTGTTTTACTATCGTCTAAAGGTTCTATTCTTGCAGTTTGTCCATGAAGCCATCTTTTACTATACTCTATATAACTTGGTTCGTCGTAAGTAATATTTTGTTTGCCAATAAAATAATAGCATATACTAATATGAGCAATGATAAAAACAAGTACAAGCCATAAGTCTTTATGAAAAATATTTGATGTTATTTTTTTTATTTTCATCATGCATTAAATAGTAGTAGCTGCTTTTCTTAAAGCTACAATTTCTGTTTCAAAATTTTCTATACTATAAGCATCATTAATACTAAAATTACCAATAGCTGTTCTGCATAAACTACTTAAATAAGCTCCTGTACCTAAGGCTGCACCAAAATCATTGGCAAGGCTTCTTATATATGTACCAGTACTACATAAAACTTTAAAATAAACTTTTGGCAATTCTATTTTAGTAATAGTAAATGAATGTATAGTTACAGGTCGTGGATCTACTTTTACTTCTATTCCTTTTCTTGCAGACTCGTACAAACGCTTACCATCTTTTTTAATAGCAGAATGTTGTGGTGGCATTTGTAAAATATCTCCTATAAACTGATGTGTTGCTGCATGTATTACATCTGAAGTAATATGTGTAATGTCTTTAAAATTTTCTGGCTCTTGCTCTAAATCGTAAGATGCAGTAGTAGCACCTAAAGTAAATGAGCCTGTATATTCTTTTGGCATACCCATATACTCATTTATTTTTTTGGTAAATTTTCCTGTACAAATAATTAATAAACCTGTTGCTAATGGGTCTAATGTTCCTGCATGACCAACTTTAGAAACTTTTGTTAGTATGCGTACTTTTTTTACTAAATCAAAACTTGTCCATTGTAATGGTTTATTAAAAAGTAACACTTGACCGTCTAAATATTTTTGTATGGGTTGCATATAAAACGAAGATAGTGTTTTAGCATTTTTCTTTTCTTATAAAACACTTGTTTTAATGATGAGCAATAAAAAAGGTTGTAGTAAAACCACAACCTGATAAGTAAAAATTATTAACCTAAAAAAATTACCATTTATCTACTTCTTCAGAAGAAAGATTATTATTAATATTAGTATCTGTTACTTCTGCTACTTTTGGTGTTGTTATTTCTTCAGTAACAACAACATCGCCATTTTCATTTTCTGGATATTCATGATTAAAAGCATCAAAATCAAAATCTGGCATTAAGTCTGTTTTTACATAATCTATTGCTTCGCCAAGTGCTTTTATAAACTTATTAAAATCTTCTTTATACAGAAAAACTTTATGTCTGTCGTAACCATTATCATCAAATCTTTTTCTACTTTCTGTAATAGTTAAAAAATAATCGTTACCACGTGTTGCTCTTACATCAAAAAAGTAAGTTCTTCTTTTTCCTGCTTTAATACGTTTGCTATAAACGCTGTCATTCTTTTTTTCGTTGTTTTCGTACGCCACTGTTATAAAATTTTAGTTTTTAGTGAGGCAAATATAGTATTGTTATATTATTACCAAAATTTTGTAAAAACTTTATTAATAAATTAGTATTCTAACATACTTAATTCTATAGATTTTCAATAGATATATTTTTGCATTTCATCAATATTTTATAGCAATTTTATTATATAAAAGTTAAAACAAACATCTATTACTAACTTGTTTGGTATCTAATTTGCTCAACGATATATAATGTTTTATTTTCACACATTAAATAAATAAAAACACTGAAGAAGTTTCTTAAAATATTAAGAAGAACCTTACTAATAATTTTTGCAATAATTATTTGTCTTTGGTTAGCTATACAAACTACACCTGTACAAAATTGGTTAGTGGGTATAGTTACAAAAAAACTTTCGTCAGAGTTAGGTACACAAGTTAATATTAAACATGTAAACCTTTCTTTATTTAACAGAGCAGATATTGAAGGTGTTTTTATTGCAGATAAATCTAAAGACACTTTACTTTATGCAGGACAATTAAAAGTAAGAATTACCGATTGGTTTATTTTTAAAGATAAAGCTGTTTTAAAATATATTGGTTTAGAAGATGCTGTTATAAAACTTCAGCGTTACGACTCTACTTGGAATTATCAATTTATAGCAGACCATTTTTCTTCTCCTTCAAAAAATTCATCTCCACCAAAAAATAAACAACAAAAAAATAGTGGTGGTGGTTTAGCATTAAATCTTCAAAAAGTAGATTTTAAAAATATTAGATTTATAAATAACGATAGATGGGTAGGCGAAGAAATTAATGCCAATATTGGTAGCTTAGTAATAGATGCAGATTCTGTAGATTTAAATAAAGGCTCTTTTAAATTAAAATCTGTAGCAATAGAAAAACCAATTATTACAATAGAAAATTTTGAACCATTGCGTCCTGAATGGTTAAAGAAACCAAGAGTTATAGATAGCATTTCGCAACTTAATCCTGCTGGTTTAATAGTACAAGTAAAAGAGCTTACCTTACAACAAGGTGCTTTTGTTTTAAATGCAAATCAACAATCGCCTACAAAATATTTTGATGGAGAACATTTAGCTTTTAATGCTATTAAAGCAAGTTTTAAAAATGTACAATTAAATAAAGATACACTTACTGCTAATATGCAATTAAGTTGTAAAGAACGTAGTGGATTAGAAGTAAAAAAACTGAATGCAGATTATAAAGTGAATCCTCAAATTATGGAGTTTAATAACCTTAGTTTAGAAACTAACAGAAGTAAACTAAGTAATTATTATGCTATGAAGTTTGCACATTTTGATCATGATTTTAGAAACTTTTTTTCTAATGTAACATTAGTAGCCAATTTTAAAAATGCAGAATTACATAGTAACGATATTGCATTTTTTGCTCCTGCACTTGCATCATTAAATAAAAATATTTCTCTTGATGGAGATTTTAAAGGTACTGTAGAAGATTTTAAAATATCTAACCTTTTTGCAAAAAGTAATCATAGTATTTTAAAAGGAGATATTGCTATGAAGGGTTTGCCAGATATTGATAAAACTATTATACAATTAAATAATGGTGCTATTTATACCAATGCTACAGACTTGCATAATTATATTCCTGTTTTAAAAACTTTTACCAACCCAAATATTAATGCATTAGGCAACATAACTTTTAAAGGAAACTTTAAAGGCTATTATCACAACTTTAAAACAGTTGGAAATATTAGTACAAACTTAGGAGCATTACAAGCCGATTTAGCTTTTAACTTTCCTAAAAAACAAGAGCCTGTTTATGTAGGTAAAATACAAACAAAACAATTTGCTTTAGGTAAATTTATTAATACATCTACCATTGGTAATATTGCTTTTGATGGTAAAGTAGAAGGTAGCAGTTTTACTTTAGATAAAATGAAAACTTCTTTTGATGGTACTATTGCACATCTTGATATTAATAATTACAACTATACCAATATTACTACATTAGGCACTTTTGAAAAACAAGCTTTTAATGGACAAGTAAAAATTGCAGATCCAAATTTAGATTTTATTGGTATTATGCAAATTGATCTTTCTGGTACACAACCAAGATTTAATTTATTTGCAGATATCTTAAAATCTAATTACAGAGAATTAAAAATTATTAATAAAGATAATTGGCAAGTAACAGGTACATTAGATGTAAACTTTACAGGTACTAATATTGATAATTTTGAAGGTAGTGCTAAACTATTAAATGCTGTAGTTATTAATAATGGAAAGTCTATAAAATTCGATTCGTTAAAAATTGCATCTAATTACATCAATAATAAAAAACATTTAGAACTTTCAAGTACCGATTTTGCTGGTGCTGTTTTAGGCGATTTTAGTATCATGGGTTTACCTGCAAGCTTTCAATCTTTCTTACACAAATATTATCCTGCATATATCAATATACCTGATACTATTCCTCAAAATCAAGATTTTTCTTTTCACATTACTACAGGTTATGTAGAGCCTTATTTAAAATTATTAGAAACAAAATTTTCTGGTTTTAACGATGTAGATATTTCTGGCAATATCAATACAAAAGAAAATAAATTAAATGCTAATATTTTAGTACCTTCTTTTGGTTACGATAATTATCATTTTTCTGGTATTAATATTATTGGTAATGGTACAATGGATTCTTTAATTGTAGCAGGAGATATTTTTAGTATTAACTTAAATGATAGTACTAATTTACCTATGACTACATTTAATATTCGTTCTGCCAACGATCATTCATTAGTTAATATACAAACCAGAGCAAGCAGTACATTAAACGATGCAAATTTAGCTGCAGATATTTTTACATTAGAAGATGGTGTAAGAATAGAGTTTCAATCATCATCATTTGTAATTAATGAAAAGAAATGGCAAATTGAAAAAGATGGAGAAATAGTTTTAAGAAAGAATTTTTTAAGTACTAAAAATTTTAAACTTCAGCAAGGTTTACAAGAAATAAATGTTAATACAGAATTTGAAGAAGATAATAATGCTACAAACTTAAAAGTAGATCTTAAGAATGTAATCTTAGGCGACTTTATTGGTTATGCTTTAAAAGACCCAAGAATAGAAGGCTTAACAACAGGAAAAATTAGGGTTAATAATTTATTTAAAAATTTACAAGCAAAAGCAGACTTAGCTGTAGAACATTTAAAAGTAGATGACGACTCAATTGGTATTGCAAAACTGTTAGCACTTTATGATAGTAAAACAGGAAAAGTAAGCTGGAATTGGGTTTCGCCAAATGAAGATTATAATTTTTCTGCAGAAGGTTCTTACGAAACTAAAGACTCTACAGTTGCTAACAGATTAAAAACAGCTGTTGTTTTAAACAAAACAAGAATTAAACCTTTACAAAAATATTTAACAGGTATTTTTTCTGATGTAGATGGTTTTGCTACAGGTGAATTAAAAGTACAAGGCAATGATACTATTAATTTAATAGGCAATGTAACAGTTAAAAATGCTGGTTTATTAGTAGATTACACACAAGTTTATTATAACATAGATTCTGCATTAATTAAGTTTGAAGAAGATGGTATCAACTTTGGTTCATTTACTATAAAAGATAAATATAAAAACACTGCTAATGTGCAAGGTAAGCTATACGAAAAAGGTTTTAAAAATATGGCTTTTGATTTTGATATGGCTACCAACAAACTTTTACTATTAAATACAAAAGCTAAAGACAATCAGCAATTTTATGGCAATGCAATAGGTAAGGCTACATTAAGTTTTAAAGGACCAGAAACAAATGCTAAAATGGTAATTGTAGGTAGTGCAAATGATACATCACATATTTATATCCCTAATAGTATTAGCAGAGAAAGTGCAGATGCAGACTTTATTGTGTTTAAACAATTTGGCGAAGCAATGGCAGAGCAAAAGAAAACTTCTAAATTTAATTTAACTGTAGATTTAGATTTAACTGCTAATGAAAAAGTAGATATTGATGTAATATTAGATGAGTTAGCTGGTGATGTAATTAAAGCAACTGGCAACGGAAGATTAAAAATTAAAGCAGGTACTAATGAAAAATTAGACATTCGTGGCAAGTATAATATTGCTAGAGGAAAATACGATTTCAACTTTCAATCGTTGATTAAAAAACCATTTTTATTAATGCCCGATGCAGGTAATTATATTGAATGGACTGGCGATGCAATGGATGCAAAAATTAATATTGATGCTTTGTACGAAGCAGATAATGTAAGACTATCTGACCTTACAGGTAAAGCTTCTGGTATTATGAGTAGTAATGTAAGTAATTTAAGAGAAAGCGTATATGTTATTGCTCAGTTAAGAGATAAGTTAATGCAACCTTCTATTAAATTTAAAATAGATTTTCCTACAAATAGTCCTGTAAAAACTGATCCTGATTTTGCACAGTTTTTAACAAGAATGGAGAAAGATGAAAATGAAATGCTACAACAAGCAACTTCATTAATTGTATTTGGTGCATTTGCTCCTTATGGTCAGGGTTTATTAGCAAATGGTAATGGTGGAGGTACAAATATTACAGGCTATGTAAATAGTTTATCTCAAAGAATTATGGCTACAGCCTCTAATATTATTTCTGGATTTTTATCTAAATTATTTAACGATAAAAGTTTAAAAGTAGATTTAGGTACATCTATTTATAGTAGTGGTAGTATATTAAATCAAGGTGTTACTACATCTGGTAATAGAATAGATAGACAAGTATTTAATTTTAAAGTGGGTAAAAGCTTTTTTAATGATAATGTAATTGTAACTTTTGGTACAGATGTAGATTTTAATATTAGTTCTGCAGTTGGTGGTAATACACAATGGTTGCCAGATTTTAATATAGAATTTATATTAACGAAAGACAGAAAATTAAGAGCTATTATTTTTAATAAAAACAGTTTAGATATTAGTGGTGCTACTTTTGGTAGAAGAAACAGACAAGGTATTAGCATTAGCTATCGTCAAGATTTTGATTATCTTTTTAGTAAGAAAAAAGCTGATAATCATAGCACATCATCTAATAAAGAATTATTAAAACAACAAGATGTAGAGTTTGTTCAAAAAACAAACTAATATCCATATTTATTTTTCCATCTTTCTTTTAAAAAATTACTAATTTCTTTTTCTCTTGCATTATTTCCTGGCTGATAAAATGTAGTATTATTAATTTTTTCTGGCAAATACTCTTGTTCTATAAAATTATTTTCGCCTAAATGTGCATACTGATAATTTTTGCCATAAGCTAAATCTTTCATTAATTTAGTTGGTGCATTTCTTAAGTGTAAGGGCACTGCTAAATCGCCAAATTTTTGTACAGCAGCCAAAGCATTTTCTATGGCTAAATAAGTACTATTACTTTTTACAGAAGTAGCTAAGTATACAGCACACTCACTTAAAATAATTCTTCCTTCGGGATAGCCAATTTTATTTACTGCATCAAAAGTTGCATTTGCTAAAAGTAAAGCATTAGGATTGGCAATACCAATATCTTCACTGGCAAAAATGATCATTCTTCGGGCAATAAATTTTATATCTTCTCCTCCTTCAATCATACGTGCAAGCCAATAAACAGTAGCATTTGGGTCGCTGCCACGCATGCTTTTTATAAAGGCAGAAATAATATCATAATGTTGCTCTCCTTGCTTATCGTATAAGGCAATTTTTTGTTGTGCTACTTGCATTACCAACTTATCTGTAATGGTTAAAGTATTTTCTTTTGTTGATGCTGTATTAAAAACTAACTCTAATAAGTTTAATAATTTTCTTGCATCGCCACCACTAATTTGTATTAATGCAGCAGTTTCTGCAAGTACAATATTTTTTTGTTGTAAAATTTCATCATGCTGTATAGCAAATTGTAAAAGCCCTATTAATTTATCTTCTGTTAATGGTTTTAAAACATATACTTGTGTTCTGCTTAATAAGGCACTATTTACTTCAAAAGAAGGGTTTTCTGTAGTAGCACCAATTAATGTAATTGTTCCATTTTCTACAGCACCTAATAAAGCATCTTGCTGATTTTTATTAAAACGATGTATTTCATCTATAAACAAAACAGCATGGTTTACTTTTTTGGCTTGCTCTATAATTTCTCTTACTTCTTTTACGCCACTACTATTAGCACTTAACTGAAAATAAGGTACAGCTAAAGTATGTGCAATAATATTTGCAATAGTTGTTTTACCAACACCTGGAGGTCCCCATAAAATCATTGATGGTACTTTACCTTGCTCAATAGCAATTCTTAATATACTATTATTACCTGTTAAATGCTCTTGACCAATTAATGCAGCTAAACTATTAGGTCTTAACCTTTCTGCTAATGGAATAAAACTGTTCATACCCGAAAGGTAAAAGCATTTTTATATATGCCAACATAAAACATAAAATAAATTTTGCCAATTAAAATCATTAATATATTTTTGATATTATTTTAATATCAAATTAATATTTATGGAAAAAATTATCAAACCCTTATCTGGCTTTTTAGTATTATTACTTTTATTAATTATGCTTTTATTTGGAGGCATCATTTTATTAAAAGCCGATGGCGATGTACTAAAAATTGTTGGTGGAGTATTTTGTATTTTTACTTCCTTCTTTTTAATGAAAGGTTTAATGATTATTAACCCTAATCATTCTAGAGTATTAAACTTTTTTGGTAAATATGTAGGTACTGTAAAAGACAATGGATTATTTTTCATTAATCCGTTATATACCTCTTATAAAATAAGTCTTCGTGCCCAAAACTTACAAGGCCAATCATTAAAAGTTAATGATAAAATGGGCAACCCAATTGAAATTGGTGCAGTAATTGTTTGGAGAGTTGGCGATACTTATAAAGCTGCTTATGAAGTAGTAGATTATATAGATTATGTAACCAAACAAAGTGAAGCTGCTATAAGGCATTTAGCTGTTAGCTTTCCTTACGATAATTTAGAAGATGAAAAAGCAGATATTACTTTAAGAGAAGGTGGCGATAAAGTAAATCAGATTTTAGAAAAAGAATTAAACGATAGAATTGCTCCTGCTGGTATAGAAATTTTAGAAGCCAGAATTAGCCATTTAGCTTATGCTCCAGAAATTGCAGGTGCTATGTTACAACGCCAACAAGCAACAGCTATTGTAGCTGCTCGTATTAAAATTGTAGAAGGTGCTGTAGGCATGGTTGACCTTGCATTAAAAAAACTTTCTGCAGAAAATATTGTTGATTTAGACGATGAGAAAAAAGCAGCAATGGTAAGTAATTTAATGGTGGTACTTTGTGGCGAAAAAGCTGCTACACCAATTTTAAATGCTGGTACTTTATATCAATAATTAAACATTTTTATTTTGGCAGATAAAAAGAATTTTATATTAAGATTAGACCCTAATATTTATAAGATATTAGAAAAATGGGCAGCAGATGAATTTAGAAGTGTAAACGGACAAATTGAATATTTGCTTAACAGTGCAATAATAGAAGCTGGCAGAAAACAAGAAACTGCCAAAAATGTTGCTAAGAAAAAATAGTACAAGTTTACTTATTCAAAAGCCCTCATTAATGAGGGTTTTTTATTTGTGGTAGTTTTAAAAATATTATTTATTCTTCATCATTTTTATTACAAGCTCTTTCATTAAAGCAGCACTATCTGTACTAATATTATTAATACCTACACTTTTTAAATTGCACTCGTATATTAATAATAAATTTCTTTCTATACCCTGATAACCATAAATCTGTGATGCCTGTATATACTCATCTAAAAAATAGGCAGGTATGCCTAAGTTAGCTGCAATAGTTTTTCTATCGTTAGTACCTACACTAAAAATGCTATACACTTTACTAAAAAAACCATACAATGTTGCTAATACACGTTGTATAGGTTCATCATCTTTATTTTTTTCAAAATAGTCTATAATTTGTATGGCTTTGGTAAAATCTTTTCTGCCTAAAGCTTTTTGTAGTTCAAAAGAGTTGTATTTTTTGCTTATACCAATATATTGTTCAATAGCATCTACATGAATATTTTTTGATGTTTGCAAATTGACAGAAAGTTTTTCAATTTCATTTTCTATTCTGCTTAAATCATTACCAATATGTTCTATTAATAAATGTAAAGCATCTTGTTGTATAGTTAATCCTAATTGTGTTACAATAGTATTTGTCCAAAAAGGAAGTTCACTATCATTTAATTTTTTTGCAGCTAAAACTGTTGCTTTAGTTTTTAAAGCTTGTGCAAATTTTGTTCTACCATCAATTTTACCTTTATAGCCAATAACAAAAATGGTAGAGATTAAAGGATTATTGATATAGCTTTCTAACTTAGTAATGTCTTTTAGGTTTTGAGCTTCTTTTACAATGACTACTTGTTTTTCTGCAGCCATTGGGTAACGCCTGCAAGCATTTACAATATCTGTCCAGTTTGCATCTCTACCATAAAAAACAGAAAGGTTAAAAGCAGCTTCTTCGTTAGTTAAAATATGATGCTCTGCATAATTAATTACTTTATCTATAAAATAAGGCTCCTCTCCTTCTAACCAATAGTTAGTAGAAAAATTTCCTTTCTTCCAATCAGTAATTATTTTATCGGCACTCATAAAACAAATGTAAGGATAGATGTTTTAAAAAGATATACTTCATAAAAAAGCCTGATTAAAAAATCAGGCCTTCATAATTAATTATACTGCAAGCTTTTCTTTTTTTCTTTTAATTTGATTTGATATAGAATCTAAAGCATTGTCAAAACTTTCTTCAAAAGATTTAGAAGAAGATTTTACAAAAAATTCGTGTTTAGGAATAGAAGCCCTGATTTCTACAATTTTATCTTTAATAGTATGGGCTACATTATCTAGTTTTAAAAAAACATCTACTTTAATAATCCTATCATGATATGTTTGTAGTTTTTCTATTTTTCGTTGTACAAAATCCAAAAGTTTTTGATCGGCTACAAAATGTACTGCTTGAATTTTAATGTCCATAATAATACATGGTTTTAAGAGTTAATAAATAAAAGGAGTAGCAGTTTATTACATAGGCTTATATTATTTTGTCGTTTACAAGTTAGTAAAAAAAAATGATAATTTAAAATTAAAACTAAAATTTATTGATTAAAATAAAAGGTTAATAGATAAATGATAATTCTATGACTTTTTTAAGACTTTTTACTCCTTTGAAGCTACACCTTTAAACTGATGATGTGTTTCTTTAAACAAGATATTAAATGTAGTTAATGAGCCATAAATTGCTGTAATATATTGTTGTATATCAATTTTTTCTTCGTCTGTAAGTATTTTATGTGCATTTACTTTTTGCTCTATTAATCTTAATCTATCTCTTACCATCACTATTTTATGAAAAAATACATCTATAGGAATTTCTTTAGATTGAAGTGAAGTATCATTAGGTTGTAAAATTAATTTTCCATTATTCCATTTATTAGCTAAAGGCACTAATTGAAACTCATGTAATCTTTGCTCTAAAATATTATTTAAGGCAAGTTCAATATCTGCTAAAGTTATTTGTTGGTTTGATGAATTAACATCGGTAGTTGCTTCTAAAATTTTTAATTCAGTATAATCTTTACCAATACTTTTTGTACTGTTTTGCGACTTAAACCAAATAGTATAAAATTCGCTACCCAAATCTACTACTACACCTTTACCAAAATGAGGATGCTCTACTCTTGAGCCAAAACCTAATTGTTGCATAATAATTTGTTTTAGCAAATGTAATTAGGCTATTTAAAATACAATGTTGCTTTAACGATTATTTCATGTTTCATGTTTTCGCAGTGTCTCATTTATGGACTCTGCGTTTTAAGATTATCATTCTAGCAGAGTCCTTCTTTGAAGAGACTCTGCTAAGACACAAGCTATTCATGTTTTCGCAGAGTCTCATTCATGTTTTCGCAGAGTCTCATTTATGGACTCTGCGTTTTAAGATTATCATATCAGAGTCCTTCTTTTGAAGAGACTCTGCTAAGACACAAGCTATTCATGTTTTCGCAGTGTCTCATTCATGGACTCTGCGTTTTAAGATTATCATTCTAGCAGAGTCCTTCTTTTGAAGAGACTCTGCTAAGACGATAGCTATTTAAAATATAATGTTGCTTTAACGATCATGTTTTAAGATTATCATATCAGAGTCCTTCTTTTGAAGAGACTCTGCTAAGACACAAGCTATTTAAAATATAATGTTGCTTTAACGATTATTTGTAATGGTCTTAAAGTTATCTGGTTAACAGTCTCCACATTATTATAAAAAGCAATATTGGTATATAATTTTTTATTGAATAAGTTCTGTGCTCCTATTTCAATATCTGTTTTTAATTTTTCAAAACTATAAGTAAAATAAATATCTGGATATAAAAAATTAATGGGCTTATTATTAGTTTGTTTGATACTATAATAAATATTATTGAATGTAATAAACGAATTTGTTGTTATAGGTGCTTTTAAAGTTAATGTTTGTTCAAAAATGGTAAAATTATTTATATTGATGGTAGCACTTCTATTTTTATTAATATTCAATGATGTTTTAGTTTCTAACGAAACATTATTAAGCTTAGTATTAGTAAATAAACTTACTTGATAACTGTTATTATAAAATCTTGTCAATATTTTATTTGAGTAATTATCAGATACAGTGTTTTCAAAAAATAATTGAGCTTTAGCTGTTGTTTTTAGTTTTGGTAAATACTGACTATAAGCAAACATGATAGAATTAGTTTGTCTATAAGTATTACCATTATTAGCTTTTCTTATATGTAATATTTGATGAAATTCATTATCCATTATAGGATTATAAATACCTTGTTGATACTTATGATTAAGTGTAATAAAAGTATATTTCAATACATTTTTATAATTAATAAAATTATCAATAGAAAAATTTTTATTGTAAGGATACATTGAATTATTATTATTTAAACTTCTATAATTGTATAAAATATATTGGCTACTGCTTATGAATGATGGAGATATTCTTAATTGATTGCTAACTGAAGTTGATAAACTCCATTTCTTATGAAATCTATAATTAACTAATACATTCACTCCTAAAAAATGTTTATCAAAAAAACTTGTAGGTAAATAAGGCTGATGACTAATTATTTTATAAAATGAATAAGGAATACTTACCGTGAAACTAAGTTTAGGTAATTTATAATTTATTGCCCAATTATTAGTAATTACATAATGATTAAATGTTGCATTATTATTAAAGCCTGCTTTTACAGTAAATAATGAGTCTTTATTGCCTGCATTTAATAACGAATTAAATAAGTGATGAAAATAATTAAATGAAAAATTATTGGAAAAACTAAAGTTGGAATTAGTTTTCAAATACCATGAAGCATTTAAACTAGTAAATAAAGATTTTAAATGAATGTCTTGTACAAGAAATGCTGGATTAGGAGTTTTAGTAAAAAATGTATCGTAATTAACATGCTCTATAAATAATTGCTGAGGGTCTTTTTTAAAACCTGCTATCAATGAAAATTCAAATACATGCTTCTTTTTTCTAAAAGAATATTTGCTTGTATTTAAAAACTCAACTCTTTGATATTTTGTTTTTTGATAAATTTCTATTGGGTTAAAAATATTTGTATTTGCATTGTTTTGCGAAAACTGAAAACTTGCATAGTTAGCAAAAAGATAGTTTGATTTGTTAGCTATATATTGTAGATTGGCTTTAACAGTATTTTCTTTCTTAAAGTAATTATTTAGTTCAGTAATTTTAATTGTATCATTTGCAAAATAATATGTTGTTGCATTGCTTCCATTTACAGTTTTATTATCATAAACAAAGTCTATAAACCCTTTTAATTCGTTATTATTTTTAGTTAATGTTAATTGATTAATACTAGTAGAAAGCTGATTGTTATTATAAAATTTATCTAAATCTATACCACTTACTGAAGGCATATTTAAGTACACAATTTCTCCAAAATATTTATTAGAAAAAATAATATCATTATAATCATCATTATATAAATATGCTAGCTCTTTAGCATAATCTTTACCAATATTATTATACTTAATAGTTGCAATACTTTGATAATTATTAGCGAAAAACAAAGGAACAATTTCATTATCTGTACTAATAAAAGGATAACCTATACCTAATTTTGCTTTACCTATAATTTTATTTCTAGCTTTATCTTTTAAAACTAAATTTATTGCTGCATTATTACTTGTAGTAAAACTATCTAATAGTTTAATAGGCTGATGATTTTCTAAAACTTGTACTTTTTCTACAGCATCTGCTGGTACATTTGTTGTAGCAATATTATAACGCCCAGATAATAAATCTTTTCCTTCTATATAAAATTTATTGATAGGTTTACCTTGGTATTTTATGATTCCTGAAGAAGTTACTTCTATTCCAGGAAGCTTTTGTAATACATCACCAATTGATCTATCATAATTACTAATATAACTTTCTACATTATAATTTATAGTATCTTTTTTTGTAGTAATAGGAGGCTTTGTTTGTACAATAACTTCTGATAATTTTTCAGATGAAATTGTAAGTATAAAATGATTAGTTGTATTTAATGTATTTGAAATGCTAATTAATTTTTCTTTAGTACGAAAACCTAAAGAGCTTACAGATAAGATACATTGACTATTGATAAATTTATCTTGTACTACTAAATTAAAATTACCTAATTCATCTGAATATGTATATGCTATAGTAGATTTTGTTTCTTTTAAAACTAGTGTTATGGTAGCACCTGCAATACTTTTATTGAGTGTATCTTTTACACTACCTTGAATAGTTATTTGGCTCAAGGAATTATTTGAACAGAATAGTATTATTAATATTAAAATGATTAAAAACCTCATTACTATTAATAAAGTTCTAATGGGTTATTAAACTTTTTTTTAGATGATGATTTGTTTGATTTTGATTGTACTTGTATATTCTTTTCTTTAGTATTTGTGACACCTCCAAAAAATCCACTTGCATTGGATAAAAAAGATTCTTTTATTTCTGCATACCTTGCTTCTGTAACATAGGTTAAATTTTTTGGCAGCAGTATATCTTTATCATTTGTTTGTTTTAATGATATAAGTGAAAAAGAAACTTGATTTTTTTCGTCATTAGCTTGTATAATTAATCCAGGTAAGCCATGTAATTTCCATGGACCACTTCTCACAGCAATTTCAGGGCTATACCAACAAGTGTAAATTCTGCCTTTAAATTCTCCAATAGCTTTTTTGCAATTTAAATTACCAATTTGTTTGGTAGAGTCAATAAGCTGCCAATTTATACTTTGCAATGGTGATTTAATGCCAAAAGTATCTTCCATCAACGGCTTAATTGTTACAATTTCTTTTGTATTATGGTTTAAAAATAATTGCTCAGTAGTTACTTTTGGTATTTTAACCACACGTTTACTATTATTATTTGCATTAAGGTCTGATTGTTCATTCAAATAAGCATCAAGTGTAAAACTTTTGTAAATAGATTTGTTTGTGTTTGTTATTAACAACATTTCTTCTGTTGTATAGTTTTCAGGTTGTGTTGTATCTCTAACGTGTAAAAAATTATATTTTGCTATCAGCACATTTTGTGCATTAGAAGTAATAATAGTAAAAAACAACAAGCAAATTAAGGTGGTATATTTCATAAGTTATAATATTAGTGAAATGTTTTAGTAGAATATTTATTTACTCTCCTATTATATAATACTGCTAAATAAAATTATACTGAAACTTAGTATTATTTATGTATTTAAATATAGAAAATATTATTATTTCTTATTTTAAAGATAAAGTTAATATTATTTAATAGTAATTCATATTTACACAAAGTCTTATTAATTGGCTCTGCGTTATTAATTTATCATTATATCAGAGTCCTTCTGTTGAAGAGACTCTGATAAGACGATAAGATTATCATTCATGTTTTCATAGTGTCTAATACATTGGCTCTGCGTTTTAAGATTATCATATCAAAGTCCTTCTTTTGAAGAGACTCTGCTAATACACTAGCTATTTAAAATATAATGTTCATGTTTTCGCAGTATCTCATTCATGGACTCTGCGTTTTAAGATTATCATAGCAGAGTCCTTCTTTTGAAGAGACTCTGCTAAGACACAAGCTATTTAAAATATAATGTTCATGTTTTCACAGTATCTCATTCATGGACTCTGCGTTTTAAGATTATCATATCAGAGTCCTTCTTTTGAAGAGACTCTGCTAATACTTGTAATGATGTACTGCTAAGACGATAGATGAAAACAAAAAAATGCCTCAAATAAATTGAGGCATTTAAAACTATGTTTGTTATATCAACTTTAGTATTATACTTCTTCTGCACCTTCTACTAAAACTGTTGCTTTATTATTGATAACTTCTACAAAGCCACCTGTAATGGTAAAGTTTTCAAAAGTTGTTTTAGATTTTAGAATTTTAATTGTGCCTTTATCTAATGCACTTACTAAAGGAGCATGTTTATCTAAAATTTCGAATAAACCAGTTATTCCTGGTAATTGTACACCATAAACATCGCCACTATATAATTTTTTTTCTGGTGTTAATATTTCTAAAATCATGTTACTTAAATTAAAATATAGTTTCTTATAAATTGCTGTTTAATTAATTATCCTTGAGCTTGTGATAATAATTTTTTACCTTTTTCAATAGCATCTTCTAAAGTACCTACAAGGTTAAATGCAGCTTCTGGATATTCATCAACTTCGCCATCCATAATTGCATTAAACCCACGAATAGTATCTTCTATACTTACAAATACACCTTTTAAGCCTGTAAATTGTTCTGCCACATGGAAAGGTTGCGATAAGAAACGTTGTACTTTTCTTGCACGTGCTACAGTCATTTTATCTTCATCACTTAACTCATCCATACCAAGAATAGCAATAATATCTTGTAACTCTTTATAACGTTGTAAAATTAATTTTACTTTGTTTGCTGTATTATAATGAGCTTCACCAACAATAGCAGGAGTTAAAATTCTTGAAGTAGAATCTAATGGATCTACTGCAGGATAAATACCTAAATCGGCAATCTTACGACTTAATACAGTTGTAGCATCTAAGTGAGCAAATGTAGTTGCTGGTGCAGGGTCTGTTAAGTCATCTGCTGGTACATATACAGCTTGTACAGATGTAATAGAACCATTTTTTGTAGAGGTAATACGTTCTTGCATTAATCCCATTTCTGTAGCTAATGTTGGCTGATAACCTACAGCAGAAGGCATACGACCTAATAAGGCTGATACTTCTGAACCTGCTTGTGTAAAACGGAAGATATTATCTACGAAAAATAAAATGTCTTTTCCTTTACCTGTACCATCACCATCTCTAAAATATTCTGCAATAGTTAGTCCACTTAAAGCTACTCTTGCTCTTGCTCCAGGAGGCTCATTCATTTGTCCAAATACAAATGTTGCTTTACTATCTTTTAATCCTTCTAAATCTACTTTACTTAAATCCCATCCACCTTCTTCCATGCTATGTTTAAAATTGTCGCCATATTTCATAATACCAGCTTCAATCATTTCACGTAGTAAGTCATTTCCTTCACGTGTTCTTTCTCCAACACCTGCAAATACAGATAAACCACCATGACCTTTAGCAATATTATTAATTAACTCTTGAATTAATACTGTTTTACCTACTCCAGCACCACCAAATAAACCAATTTTACCACCTTTAGCATAAGGCTCAATAAGGTCAATTACTTTAATACCTGTAAATAATACTTCTGCAGCTGTACTTAAGTTTTCAAAACTTGGTGGCTTTGCATGTATTGGGCGACCATTAGTTTTATTTAATTGTGGTAAACCATCAATTGCATCGCCTGTTACGTTAAATAAACGACCATTAATATCTTCGCCAATTGGCATTTTAATAGCATAGCCAGTATCTATTACTTCCATACCACGTACTAAACCTTCAGTACTATCCATTGCAATGGTACGTACACTATCTTCTCCTAAGTGCTGTTGCACTTCAAAAACTAATTTATCACCATTATCTCTTGTAAGTTCAAGAGCATTATAAATATCGGGTAATGCGTTATCGTTTGGAAAATGTACGTCCACAACCGCACCAATTACTTGTTTTATGATACCTTTAGATGCCATAATAAATATTTAATTTTGTATTTGGCGGCAAAGGTAAGGGGTAAGCACCTTTCAAAAAATATTTAAGTAAAGTTTTTAAGGGTATTTTTTAGTTGGGTATGTTAATAAATTAAGTATCATGAAGCTTAATAAATTAACTAAAAACATTATGTATTTAAACCTAAACAAATGACTAAACTTTAGTTTTTTTTAACATAAAGTGCAGCATAAGTAATGCTTTAATTATCTGATATTTGTTGGCATTGTTATTAACAACTATTTAATTGTGATACTTTTATAACCATATTTGCCTTTTATTTTAAATAAATTAAGCAGTTTTAGGTATAGAAAATATTTTATTAATGAAACATTTTATTAGCTTTTGTTGTATAGTTTTTTTATTGAGTGCTTGTATTAAAGAAACAAGTGTAGAAAAAGGTGCCAATATTTATGGTCAATCTACAGGCACTTTAAAAGATAGCTTAGGCAATTGTAAAAGTATTAGCATTAATGGTACTTATAAAAAAAATAAAACATTAACAGATAGTAATTTTATTTCAGTGCAAGTGAATGTTTCTATTCCTGGTCAATATATTATTTATTCAGATACTGTAAATGGTTGTTGGTTTATTGATAGTGGTTATGTTACTGTTGGTTCATCTACTGTAAAAATACAAGGATATGGAAAACCAACTATTGCAGGTATAGCAGACTTTATTTTAAATTATCAAAACTCTGCTTGTTTATTTTCTGTACCAATAAATGATACAACACCTGTAATACCACCTGTTTTAGTGAGAGATTATTTTCCTACAACTATTGGTAGTAATTGGGGTTATGATGTTGTTGGTTTAGATACTTTACATGTAAGTGCTTCTGCAAAAGATACTACAATTGCTGGTAATGTACATCGTATTTTTTATTCTTCTGGTAGTATGAGTGATACAGCATTTTATAGAAAAACGGGTAATGAATATTTTCGTTGGAGCTCTATAGATGGTACTAATAATGCATTAGCTGTTTTGTTCTTAAAAGAAAATATGCCAGTAAATACACAATGGGAAACTAATGTTGTAAATACTGTTTTAAATGGCATACCTACACAAGCTAAAATGAAATATACTTTAATGGCTGTAAATACTAACAGAACTGTAAATACCAATATTTTTGATAGTGTGATATATGTAAAAAATGAATTGCAATATAAAATAATGGGTAACTTTCAAACTATACAAACTATACATACTTATTATGCTAAAAATGTAGGCTTAATAGAGTTAGAAGCTCCTGGTATTTTACATCAAAAACTTAGAAGATGGAAAGTTTATTAGTATAAACTTTTGCTATTAATATTTTACAGGTGTTACTTTATAACCATTTTTTCTTAATAAATAAATAACCCCTTTTTTGCCTCCTAAATGTCCTGCACCAACTGCAATAAAAATAGGTTGTGTAGCCATTTCTTTTTCAATTACAGGTATCCAATTTTTATTTCTATTATCTAATAATTCTTTTTCGTAGCTACCTAAATCTGTATCGTTGCTTACAGATTTATACATGGCTTTTATATTTTTACTTTTATACAAAGCCACCATTTTTTTCATTTGCTTTTTTCCTTCATTCAGTTCAAACAAAGATTTTTTAAAAGCTTCTGCTTGTTTTTGATAAGGTATTCTATCAAAAATATTTAATTGGTCTTCTACATTTTCTAAGCCTTTAATTTCTTGATGATTAGCTTTAGCTAATTTTTCTAATTCTTTTTCAAAAGCTACTACTTTACAATCTAACATATTTTGATAAAGCATAGAAGTTAGCATAAAAGGTTTGTAAGTATCTACCATAGCTAAATTAACACCTGTAATATTTTTAAATAATACAGCTAAAGAATCATACTCTTGTTTAGATAAAAAATCTTTTAAAGATTTGCCTTCTTTCATTTTTAAATTTTTCATCATTTTCATTGTAAGCTGTGGATCGTCAATATCAATTTCTAAATACAATTGTTTAGACTGTGTTAATAAAGTTTTTAATGTATCGGGCAAATGAAAATCATCGTTACAAAGCATGTGAAAAGTGCCAAATAAGTAAGATGGTGTTGCAATATTTTCACCTTCTATTTTCCATAGCAATGCTTTTTCTTTTGGTTTTTGTGCAAAAGAAGTTAATGCTGTAATAAGTGCTAATACTGTTGTAATCCATCTTTTCATAAAAAATATTTTGTTATTAAAAATTATTGTGGCATACACATTTCTACAGAATCTGTGGTTGATTGTGGTAATGCAGGACTAATATAAGGAATGTTTAAATTTAAGCCACGCAATACTAATAATACAGCCATTACAGCAATAAAATAAGGAATTAATTTTTGAACTTTTGTTCTAAATTTTTGTGAAATATATTTTCCGAAAAATGCTATTGAAAACATCATTGGTATTGTAGCTATACCAAACATAAACATAAAAGCTACACTATGCCAAACACTACCTGTAATAAGTGCAGATGCTAAAGCAAAATAAACTAAACCACAAGGTAATAAGCCATTAAAAATACCTATTAAAAAATAAACAGAAGCAGATTTTTGTTGTTTAAATAAAGATGATAATTGGCTTCTGATAAATTGATGATAATTATTTAACCAAGATAATTTTAATAGTTTAAAAAGTTTAGGAACAAAAACTCCTAATAAAATTAATACACCAATTGTAATGGAAAATGCTTGTTGATATTGACCAATAAATAAACTTTTACCAATAAAACCAAACACTAAACCTAAAGTAACATAACTTGTAACTCTGCCAAAATTGTACACTAATGTATATACAATTTGTTGTTGTTGTTTTAAATGATGAACAGGTAATGCTAATGCCAAAGGACCACACATGCCTAAACAATGAAAGCTACCCATTAAGCCAATAATAAAGCCAGATGTAAGTGCAAAAATCATTATTCAATAAAAATATTCTTCTCGTAATAATAAGGAATATTATTTTGTTGCCAAGTTAATTGAATTTGATATACACCTTTTGTTAAATCGCTTGTAGCAATATTTTGTGCGTTATTGTTATTAATAGTAATGGTGTATTTTTTATCTTGTTGTGGATTGTTGGGTCTGTAAAAAACTATATTGCCTGTAGCAGCTGTTGTAACTTCTTCAGGAAAAGTTATTAATACATTATTTTGTTGTTGAGATATAGTAGGTAATGCACTTAACTGTTGTACATTTCTTTTAGCTTGAATAACTTTTTCGTACACTAATTCTTTTTCATAATAATTATCTGTAACCATTTCAGAAGTTACTTCTCCTGTTTTATAAATTAAAAAAGCTATCCAACCAATAAATAAAATGATAACAATTGTTATACCTTTTCCCCAATTCATAATATGTTATTTAAATGGTCCTAAAAAATTTGTTTTAACTGTAGTTACTTTTCCTTCTTTATTTAAAATGCTTATTTTAATAGCTGTTTTTCTGGTTGTAATATCTTTTTTATTAATTAAAATAATAAACTTAGCATCTTTTTGTTTTAAACTTTCTACATTAAATACTTTATCAGTACCAAGCATTTTAAGTTCTCCATTAATACCTTCTAATTGTAAACTAAAAGGTATTGTTTCATTGGTTTTATTAACAATTTTTATTTCGTAAAAGTTAGCAAGGTTATCGCCCATTTCTGCATATAGCTGTCCACTTGAACGAACTATATGAGCATCTATATTATCTCTTGTAATTAATAAGAACGACATAAAAGCTAATAGTAAAACTAATACTACAGTATAAGCTTTCATTCTGGTAGTATAGGTTAATTTTTTTCCTTTAGCAATATTATTTTCAGATGTATATCTTATTAAACCTTTAGGAAGACCAACTTTTTCCATCATAAAATCACAAGCATCTATACAAGCAGTACAGTTGGTACATTCCATTTGTGTACCATTTCTTATATCAATACCAGTAGGGCATACTACAACGCATTGATGACAGTCTATACAATCGCCTAAACCTGCTTCTGTTCTATCAGTATTTTTTTTAAATCTTCCTCTGCTTTCGCCTCTATTATAATCATAAGCTACAACAACTGTATCCTTATCTGTTAATACACTTTGTAGCCTACCATAAGGACAAATAACTGTACAAACAATTTCTCTAATAAAAGCATAAACAACATAAAAAATAAATGTAAAAATTAAAACCCCTGTTAGTAATGCTAAATGATTAGTGATAGGCTCTGTAATATAAGTAGCTAAAGTTTCTACACCTATTATATAAGATAAAAATGTGTTGGCAATTAAAAATGAAATTAAAAAAAATGCAACATGTTTGCCACCACGTCTTAAAATTTTGTTGATGTTCCAAGAGCTTTTATCTAAACGTTTTTGGTCGTTAGCACTACCTTCAATCCAGTATTCTACTTTTCTAAAAACCATTTCCATAAAAATGGTTTGAGGGCAAACCCAGCCACAAAATATTCTTCCATAAATTACTGTAAATAAAACAATGAATACCATGAAAGTAATCATACCTACAGAAAAAATAAAGAAATCGTCGGGTGTAAAAATTTTACCAAAAATGATAAACCTATATTCTACAACATTAAATTGTAAAAAAGGTGTACCATTAATTTTAATAAAAGGAAGAATAAAAAATATTGCTA
>CAUJDL010000061.1 GCA_963169635.1 Bacteroidota bacterium | reverse complement strand
ATTTTACCACTTGTACCAGTTTTAGCAGTTACTTTAATTGGCGATGCTTTAAGTATTTCTACTACTTTATTAATTTCTGCTAATAAAGCAGCTTCTTTTTTAGCAGCTACTTTTAAGCGTTCTTGTAATTGTTTTAAGTTTGATGTACTTGCTTCTACAGCAAATTTTTGTGGTATAAGAAAATTACGAGCATAGCCGTTTTTTACTTTTACTACTTCATTTTTACCACCTAAATTATCTACATCTTGAATTAATATTACTTCCATGTTTGTTTTTTTAGTTCCCAAGAGCCCAATCATTAATAATTGATTTGACTGTCATTCTGCAATACAGAATTTAGGGAATGGTTGACTAAAATTTTTAATTACTATTTTAATAAGTCTGTTACATAAGGTAACAAAGCCATTTGACGAGCTTTTTTTACAGCATCGCTAACTTTACGTTGATATTTTAAAGAATTACCACTTAAACGACGAGGTAACATTTTACCTTGCTCATTGACAAATTTTTTCAAAAATTCAATATCTTTATAATCTACGTATTTAATGCCATATTTTTTAAAACGGCAAAATTTCTTTTTAGGTTTCTCCTGCTTAATGGCAGTTAAATATTTAATTTCATTTTTAGCCATTTTATACCTCCGTTTTTTTAGTGTTAAAACCTACGCCACTTCTTTTTACAGCATTGTATTCAACAGCGTATTTATCTAATTTGGTAATCATGTGTCTCATTACTTGCTCATCACGTAATAAAGCAATTTTAAGTTTTTCGTTAAATGTTGCTTCTGCTGTAAACTCAAGTACTAAGTAAATGCCTGTAGTTTTTTTCTGAATGGGGTAGGCTAATGATTTTAAACCCCATGGATTACTATGTATAATAGTACCTCCATTTTCTGTAATTAAATCGCTATACTTTTTCTGAACATTTTTATATTCTTCGTCAGAAAGTACAGGAGTAAAAATTACCATTAATTCGTAATTGTTCATTACTCTTTTTTTTAGTTTTAAAATTGGTTTTATCCCATTGGACTATTACTTTTTTTGAGTAATAGATTCTGCCAAAACAGAATTGGGGCTGCAAAAGTAGGGGAATTTGGCTAATAAACTAAAGATAATAAACATTTTTTTCAATATCATCTTTATATCAGCTAAAACTTAACTCTTTTAAAAGTGGAATAATTAAGAATTTCTACAACTATTTAGCTTTGTTACCAGTTTGATATGCATTACATATTTTTTGTAATATATTTGAACAGTAGTTTTTCAAATTCAGCTACAAACGCCAAGCCGTAAAACGTTGTGCGTAACTGTTGTGACAGAGTACTCTAATCAAATCAGTTGATATGGACATAGATTTAGTAAATAAAATTAAAAGAATTGCTATCATAGCTCTTGCCTCTGATGACGAATTAGTGGAGACTTTAGTTTTAAAAGGAGGCAATGCTATTGACTTAGCTTATAGACCCAAAAGTGATACTATCTCAAGAACCTCTTATGATTTAGATTATTCCATTGACGATGGAGACTTTAGCGAAGATGAAATTAGTATCTCAAAAAGAATTGAAGCGACATTAACGCAGACTTTTCTTGAAAGTGATTATGTAGTAATAGACTATAAATTTTTAAATAAGCCAAAAAAAATTCGTGAAGAAGTGGCTGATTTTTGGGGAGGCTATAAAGTAGAATTTAAAATCATTGATAAAAAAACATTCGATGAAAATAAGGGAAATATTGACAAATTAAGAAGGGGTGCTGTTTCTGTAAATCCGGATAATTCACCCGTTTTCGAATTAGAATTTAGCAAATTTGAACATGTTGGGCAAAAGGTAGCAATTAATGTCGATGGTTATAAAATCTATGTTTACACTCCTGAAATGATTGTTTTTGAAAAACTTCGGGCAATATGTCAACAAATTCCAGAATACAAAGAGGTAATTGTTTCATTTACCCCCAGAGCAAGAGCAAGAGATTTTTTTGATATCCATTTAATAATGGAAATGCATGAAATCGACCCTACAACAAAGGAAAACTTAGACCTTATTCAAAATATTTTTCAAGCTAAAAAGGTCCCCACACATTTTATTAAGGAAATAAGAAACAATAAAGCAATTCATTCTGATAACTGGCAGAGTGTAAAAGACACAATTTCTCCATATGAAAAGCTACAGGATTTTGACTACTATTTTGATTTTGTAGTACAGAACTTTGAAGGCATCACATTCCTTTAGGATGATAAATTTTCCAAGTAGTATTGTATTCCTTTTCACTTATCTCATAGGTTAGATAAAAGTCAAAAAGTATTTTCTTTTGACGCAACACTTCCAGTTTATCATCACTCAACCCTGCTTTCTGAAGATAAAACCCGATTGTCTGATGATAAGGGTAAATAAAATTTAGCTTATCCAACGTTGCCATTAATTTATTAATTGAAATTTTATCAATAACTCTTCGATAAATATCTAATACAGAATCAACTCCTCCTGCATAACCTGGTCTTACTGCTATGTCTATTAATGTTCTTTCGATATTAGTTACTGGCAAATCATTTAACGAAAAAACTCCGGAGCGATTTGAGTACATACCATTGTGAAGTAGGAGTGTATATCCCTCATATATTGTGGCTGTACCCGATTTTCTTTGAGGTTTTGAAAAGGCAGAATCAATTGCACTTTGTTCCAGTTCCCTGTCAACATTATTCTTTTTGCTTTGCTCAAATGAAATATAAATTGTCTTAGGTATTTGGTTTGTTAAACCATGAAGATAAACAGCTGTATAATGCGATAAGTAAGATTTATTTACTAGTGATACTGCCACTTGAAAAACAGACGCATCAGAAGTCAAATATCTTTCCTTCTTTAAATAAGTTCCGGAAAAAATTATTTCACGTTTAGATAGTATTTCACTACTCAATAATCTTACGATAAACTTATCTGTGTACATAGAGAATGGCAAATTCCACAACGTTCTATTTTGTTCTAGCACCTCACTTAGTTGTTCCTTACTATATACTTTTCTTGCACCATCTCTAAAAAAAGCCTTTATGCTACTTTCTGCAACAACGAATCTTGATTTATTTGCCATAGTTTTAAGAATTAATTGCCATACACATAAAGTATATATACTTTATGTAAAGTTAATGAATAGTTTTTACATTTCCAAATTTCATCTGCTAACCTATCTGTGGGGTAAGACACCTAGTATAGATGTGTGGCGGATTTTAAGCGTTAATTGCTATATACATAAAGTATATATACTTTATGTAAAGTTAAGGAATAGTTTTTACATTTCCAAATTTCATCTGCTATCCTATCTGTGGGGTAAGACACCTAGTATGGATATGAGGGGATGAAGTATGATACAGCTACGCACAACAAAAGTATCTGCAAACCGTTACCGGTAATTCTAACAGATAATCCTCAATGACAAAAAAGACATTAATTGTTATAGGTTTTATTGGACTTAAATTCTTGCTGCAATTTCTACTATTAAGCAGTGAGTATGATTTGCAACGAGACGAATATTTACACCTTGACCAGGCAAATCATTTAGCTTGGGGTTATCTTTCTGTTCCACCCTTTACTTCTTGGACATCTTATATTATTCAATTACTCGGTAATTCAATTTTTTGGATTAAGTTCTTTCCTGCCTTGTATGGTGCACTGACAATTTATATAGTTTGGAAAGCCATAGAAGAATTAAATGGAAATCTATTTGCATTGATATTAGGAGCAACTTGTGTTTTATTTTCTGCATTATTGCGACTTAATACGCTTTATCAACCTAATTCTTTTGATGTATTAAGTTGGACGGTTTTATACTTTATATTACTAAAATATATCAAAACTGATGATTTAAAATGGTTGTATATAGGAGCGATAGTATTTGCAATTGGCTTTTTAAATAAATACAACATTGTTTTTTTATTGATTGGACTTTTGCCTTCTTTGTTGATTACAGAGTATAGGAAGATATTTTTAAAACCTACTTTGTATTTTGCCATTTTAGTAGGTTTGGTTTTAATTTTACCTAATCTTGTTTGGCAATACAATAACAATTTTCCAGTCTTTTACCACTTACAACAACTGAAACAAACTCAACTAGTACATGTAAATAGGTTTGATTTTTTGAAAAATCAGTTGCTCTTTTTTATAGGCTCACTAATAGTAATCTTTTCATCTTTTTATGCATTTCTTTTTTACAAACCTTTCCAAAAATACAGGCTTTTCTTTTTCTCTATTCTCTTTACTTTATTTGTCTTTATTTACTTTAAGGCAAAAGATTATTACGCCATTGGTATTTATCCAATTTACATTGCCTTTGGTTCTGTTTATCTTGCAGACGTTTTAAAAGACGGGTGGAAAAAATATTTACAACCCGTTGCAATTGCAGTTCCCCTACTATTATTTATTCCAATTTATAATGTTGCATTCCCAAATAAAAGTCCTGAATATATCGTTCAGCATTCAGAAAACTACAAAAAATTAGGCTTGCTTCGTTGGGAAGATGGCAAAGACCATTTATTACCACAAGATTTTGCAGATATGCTTGGGTGGAAAGAACTATCCTTAAAAGTAGATAGCGTTTATTTAAGTTTACCTAACAAGGAAAATACACTAATTCTATGCGATAATTATGGACAGGCAGGGGCAATTAACTTCTATACAAGACAAAAACTAAGAGCGGTTTCATTCAATGCTGATTACATAGATTGGTTTGATTTAACCAAGAACTATGAAAACTTAATTAGAGTAAAGGAAGCAGAAGAAGTAAATGTAGAATTACAAGAAACGTCTCAATTTTTTCAAAATTCAACTCTTGCAGACTCAATAACTAACCAATATGCAAGAGAATTTGGAACAGGAATATTTATTTTCGCAGGTGCAAAAATTGACATAAGACAAAGAATTAAAGATGAAATTGATGAAGTAAAAAACTACCGCTAACACAGGTTTAGCGTTATGTCATCTTACTTGTACATAATCGACAACAATCTTACATGTATCTTGTGTCTTTCCATTATTAAAGAAAATTAATTTAGAGTCTTTTTAAAACTTCAAATTATTAAATTTAGTTAGACTTTGTATTGGGCTGAAAGTTTTTTAAACTCTGCCACAAATGCCAAGCCTAAAACGATGTTGGTAATTTTGTTTACCGACCTCTAAACAAAATATTAGCTTGACAATTTGGAAATTCAAAACTTTTGTAATTACTTTGTAATCACAAAATAAGTTTTATGGAACTATCAGTCATCAATATTGGCAACTCAAAAGGGATTAGACTCTCAAAGACTATTCTGGAAAAATATAGTATCAGTGACAAAATTGAACTAATCCTTGAAAAAGAATATATCATTTTGAAACCTAAAGCAGAGCCAAGGAAAAATTGGGAAAAGGCTTTTAAGAAAATGCACAAAAACGGAGACGACCAACTTTTAATGGACGATGTTTTTGACGATGAAAATTTTGAAGAATGGAGCAAGTAAATCAATATGACATAGTATTGGTAAACCTTGACCCTACGATTGGAAGTGAAATGAAAAAGACAAGACCTTGCGTTGTGTTATCACCAAACGAAATGAACAAGTATTTACAGACAATTGTAATTGCCCCTATGACAAGTAGCTCAAAGCCATATCCAACTAGAGTTGAAGTTAGGCATAAAACGACAAAAGGCTGGATTGCCATTGACCAAATACGTACGATTGACAGATTAAGAATTGTTAAGCGATTTGAATCTTTGACCGACAAGGAAATTGAGAAAGTCAAAACAGTAATTCAAGAAACTTTTGTGGACTAAAACAACAATCGCCAACAAAAGTATTACCAAAAGTGTGGCTGAACGGCTTTGATTGGGCATTTGTGCAAAGTTCAACATTTATTCTTCGATTGAAGTTTTTTGCTAAAATTCCGCTACAAACACCAAGCCTAAAACGTTAGTAGTAACAACTAAATGAACATTTTGTTAGAATAATGATGGAAGCTAAAAAATCAATTAGTTATGCAAAACTTGATGGCTTATAATCAATCGTAAATATTTACAATTTCGCAGAATTATCAAAATTTGAAACGGCAGACACATTTCACTTCATTCAGCATATCAATATATTGCCTATCTTGAAATTAATAGTTGAATAAAACAGAATTTCTGTCTGTTTGAATTTTAATAAAAGCAAATGCCTTAGGGTACTTACTTTTTTATTTATTTTTACTGCATTAATATGAATCGTAAATATTCTTTATGAAAATTCAAGAAATTATTCAAGTTTTAGAGCAATTAGCACATCCTTCTTTACAAGAGAATTATGATAATGCAAGGCTAATTACAGGCAATAAAAATTGGTTTTGCAAAGGTATTATGTGTTCTTTAGATGTTACAGAAGCTGTGGTTGAAGAAGTTAAAAAGAATAAATGCAATTTAATTATTGCTCATCATCCCATTATATTTAATGGATTAAAAAAAATTACAGGCGATAATTATGTAGAAAAAACTATTATAGCTGCAATTAAAAATAATATAGCTATTTATGCTATACATACCAATTTAGATAATGTACTTACCGGAGTTAATAAAAAAATTGCTGATAAACTTGAGCTTATTAACTTAAAAACAATTTTACCTAAACAAAATATTGTACAAAAGCTGTTCACTTTTGTTCCTATAAATTATGCAGAAAAATTAAGAACTGCATTATTTAATGCAGGAGCAGGAAATATTGGAAATTATAGTGAATGTAGTTTTAATAGTAATGGTTCTGGAACTTTTAAAGCTAACAATGCTGCTAAACCTTTTATAGGTAATAAAGAAAAAAGACATACAGAAGATGAAATAAAAATAGAAATTATATTTCCATTTTGGATTAAAAATCAAGTAGTTAAAACATTAATAGAAAATCACCCTTACGAAGAACCTGCATTTGATATTATAACTTTAAACAATACTTTTCATCATGTAGGTAGTGGCGTAATTGGTGAACTTTTAAAACCATTAGATGAAAAAACTTTCTTAAAAAAACTTAAAAAAGCGTTTAACTTACAAGTTATTAAACACACTAATTTTTTACAAAAAACTATTAAAAAAGTAGCAGTTTGTGGTGGTGCTGGTAGTTTTTTAATCAATAATGCTATTGCAGCAGGTGCAGATATTTTTATAACTGCAGATATAAAATATCACGAATTTTTTGATGCTAATGAACAAATACTGATTGCAGATATTGGGCATTATGAAAGTGAACAATATACTACCGAATTATTAATAGATTATTTACAAAAAAATTTCCCTAACTTTGCCGTCCTTAAAAGTAAGGTAAACACAAATCCTGTTAATTATTTTCTGTAATAAAATATAAATTAAAACAATGGCAGCAGTTAAAGAATTTTCTGTTGAAGAAAAATTAGTAAGCTTAGTAACGCTTCAAAAAATTGATAGCAAATTAGATGAGTTTAAAATTTTAAAAGGAGAACTTCCATTAGAAGTGAAAGACCTTGAAGATGAAATAGCTGGATTACATGCTCGTAAAAACAGAATTGAAGAAGAAATAAATGGTATTACAGAATTTATTGAAAGCAAAAAAGAAGTTATTAAAGAAGCTGATGCTTTAATAAAAAAATATGATAAGCAAAGTAGCAATGTAAAAAACAATCGTGAGTTTGAAGCTATCAATAAAGAAACTGAAATGCAGCAATTAGAAATGAAATTAGCTGAAAAACACATTAAAGATGCTACTGAAGAAATTGGCGAAAAAGCTAAAGCTTTAGAAGTTGCAAAGAAAAATATTGCTACTAAAGAAGGCGTTTTAAACCATAAAAAAGAAGAATTAGAAAAAATTATTGCTGATACTGAAAAAGAAGAAACTCAATTTCGTAAAAAAAGCGATAATGCAAGAAAAGAAATTGAAGAACGTTTATTATACAGCTACGACAGAATTAGAAATAACTATAGAAATGGTTTAGCTGTAGTACCTGTAGAACGTGATGCTTGTGGTGGTTGCTTTAACTCTATACCTCCTCAAAAACAAAGTGAAATTCGTTTACACAAAAAAATTACCGTTTGCGAAAATTGTGGTCGTATTTTAGTTGATAGCGAATTAACCGAAAAAGTAATTGTAAAATAATTTAATAGTTTAATTTTTTAAAAACGGCAATCAAATTGATTGCCGTTTTTATTTTTATCAAGTTTAATATTTTTCTTCTTGTAAAATTTTATTGGTTAAAAATTTATACAACATTAATTGCTCTGGATGATTATTTAGTAATTGTAAATGTTTTTCAATAGTTGCATAATCTTTTCTTACAGCAGGACCTGTAAATACTTCATTAGGTTGGTAGTTGTTTAATCTTGTAGCTGTTTCTTCTATCAATGGTAGAAGTATGGAAAAATCAATTTTTTCATTTTTACAAAATGTAGCACTTTCTTTATATAAATAATTAACAAAATTACTTGCTATCACTGCTGCTACGTGTAGTTTAAGCCTTTGCTCATCATTATAAAATACAAATGTTTGTTGTAATTGCTTTGCAATAGTAGTTAAAGTGTTTATTACAAAATCATTATTACCATCAATAGCAAAAGGTATAGGTATATCTAAACACATATTTTTTCTGATACTTTGAATTGGATAAAATACCCCAAAATTTTTAGTACAGTTTGCTAATACTTGTTTACTTACTGCACCTGCTGTATGTACAATAATAGCATTGTTAGGCAATTGTAATTTGTTAGCAATTTCTATCACTGCATTATCTGTAACTGCTAAAAAATAAATAGCTGCTTCTTTATGTAATTTGTCAATATAATTAGTTGCTGAAGCATTAACTTTTGATGCTAAACTATTGGCATGTTCTAATGATAAACTATAAACCTGTACTATATTAAAATTAATAGCTTTTAATTTTAATGCTAATATTGTTGCCACATTTCCAGAACCAATTATTACCACTTTCATAGTATGTATATTTGATGCTTATGAAATTAAAGTTAGCACAAAGAATAGCAATAAGTTATTATAAAACAAAAATTAAAGCAATTTCATTTTTATCTAAAAAAATGGCTGCAGAAAAAGCATTTGAACTTTTTTGTACACCCTATAGTGGTAAACCTAAAAGAAAAGCTCCACCAATATTTCATAATGCAGCAAAAATTTCTTGCACCATTAATCAATTAACAATTAGAGGTTGGATGTGGACACCTAAAACTGCTAATGGTAAAAAAATTTTAATTGCTCATGGCTTTGATAGTTGCAGTTATAAATTTGATAATTATATACAACCCTTACTACAAGAGGGTTTTACTGTTTATGCTTTTGATGCACCAGCTCATGGCATAAGTGATGGCAAAACTGCAGATGCATGGCTTTATAGAAACTCCATTCTTGAAATTGATAAAGAGCTGGGAAGTTTTTATTGCATTATTGCACACTCTTTAGGTGGCTTATCTGCATCTTTAGCAGCAGAAGTAATGCCTATGCTTAATAAACTTATTTTAATAGCACCTGCTACAGAAACACAAAGAGCCATTGATAATTTTTTTAAGATTGTACCTTTAGGAAACGAGATTAAATCTGATATTGAAAAAACAATTATTGCAATTAATCATCAGCCTATTAGTTACTATTCTGTTACAAGATGTGTACAAAATATTACTGCAAAAATTTTATGGGTACATGATAAAAGAGATTGGATTTGCCCTTATGATGATGTACAACCTGCTATTAATTTAAACTTATCTAATACTGAGTTTTTTATTACACAAGGTTTAGGACATAATAAAATTTATAGAAATAAAACAGTGGTAGAACGCATTATTCAGTTTCTGAATAAATAATACAATAGCTACTACCCTACTAATCTGCTTAATAAAATGCCTGTTGCAATAGCAGCATTTAAACTTTCTGCACCACCTTTTTTAGGGATAGTTATAGGATGTTTTATATAAGGTAATATATGATTCCTAATCCCATTGCCTTCATTACCAATTACTAAAAAACATGCTGATAAACTTGAAAGCTCATACATACTTTTTCCATTTAATACAGCACCATACACAGGTATTTTACTATCTTTTAAAATTGTTTCAATATTTCCGTACCACATATTAACACGTACAAAACTACCCATCGAACTTTGAATAACTTTTTGGTTGTAAAGCCCTACAGTATCGTTGCTACAAAAAATATTTTCTACTCCAAACCAATCTGCAATTCTAATAATTGTACCTAAATTACCTGGGTCTTGTATGCCATCTAAAACTAAATTTAATTGATTATTAGGTAATAAATCATCATTATTATTTTTCTCTACAATTGCTAATACATTACCTGGGTTTTGTAAGCAACTCATTCTTTCCATTTCAGTTGGTGTAACCTCAGTAACTGAAAGATTATTTGTATTAAATTTTTCTATCCATTCTTGGGTAGCATAAATTTTAGTTATTTTATATTTACTTTTTATTATTTCATCTATAATCTTAGCTCCCTCTGCTATAAAATTATTATCTTGCCTCCTTTGTTTTTTATGGCATAATGATTGAATATATTTGAGTTCAGTTTTACTTACCATTGTATGAATTTTATCAAAAAAATGACTAAGAATTTTTCTATAATTTCTATTATACTAATAGCTTTTATAATTGTTTCTTGCAATAAAAAAAATTATCCTATTAATACTCCATTTGTTTATAGTAACGAAGTAAAATTAATTGGAAATATTACCAAAGATGAGAAAAAAAGATTAAACACTGAGTTAAGCAATTATTGGGATGATAGTTTAAAACCAAGACACACATCATCATGGTTAGGATTAATAAAAAAATTTAATAACCCTCCAATTTTTGATACAACCTATTTTAATAGAAGCAGGATTTTTATGAATGCTTATTTACAATCGCAAGGTTATTATTACTCTACATTTGATAAAGATAGTTTCTACATAAAAAAAGGACCACAAATTGGTAAAAAAAATCAGTTAAGAACAACTGCTATTATTACCATACATCTTGGCAAAGGAATTAAAATAGATACTTTAAGTTATGCTTTTGTAGATAGTAATTTTAATACTATAAAAGATACTGCATTACAACAATTAGCATTACAAAAATATGCTACCAGTAACTTAAAAGAAAACACTCCTTATACCAAACAAAAAATAGCTGATGAACTAGATAAACTTGTTGGTTGGTTTAGAGAAAATGGATATTATAAATTTACCAGAGAACATATTTATGCTCTAGTAGATACAACAAACGAAAGTTTATTTAAACTAACATTAGACCCTATAGAACTTGCAAATAATATTGCAGAAGCAGAGAAAAAAAGAAGAGAAAATCCCACTTGGAAAATTACTATTAAACAAAGAGGTTTAGAAGATACTAGCAGATTAAATAAATTTTTTATCAGAAAAGTTTTCTTTTATCCAGATATAAAAATGGCTGATATTCCTGATTCGCTTATTTATAAAAATTGGCCTAATACATTACATAATAAAAAAGGCGATTTAATTGTAAATTATAACAAGTACTTATTTAAACTTCGTCCATTAAGAGAGCATTCTTTTATTAGAGGTGGGCAACTTTATAATGAATATAATTTTTTTAAAACACTTAATACTCTATCTAGCATACCTGCTTGGCAACAAGTTGATGCAAGAATAATACCATATAGTAAAGACTCATTAGATGTTCATTATTTTCTTGTACCACAAAAAAAATATCAACTAAATTATAATATTGAAGGCAGTAGAAACTCTGGCGATTTTACTGCTGGTAATTTATTAGGTATTTCTTTAAGCACTTCTTTAAGCAACAGAAATATTGGTAAGCTTGCCATACAAAGCAATACTAATTTAAGAGGTGGCATTGAGTTAAATTTATTAAAACAAAATGGGCAAGGCTCTCAAACAGATCTTATACAAACTGTTCAATTTAGTATATCTCACTCATATAGTTTTCCTAGATTATTAATGCCAAGAAAAATGTTAAGAATCCCTATTTTCAGAAATGCAGAAAATAGAAGAACCATTATTACAGGTGCTGTTGCTTATACAGAACGTTTTCAAATTTTTAGATTAAGATCGGCTAATATAAATTTTGGTTGGGAGTGGCAAAAACCTACAAGAAAAAAACATAATGCAGTAATTCTTTGGAAGCCTTTAAATGTAGAGCTTTATAGTATTGATACTTTACCAGGACTAAAAACTTTATTTGATGCTAATCCTTTTTTAAGAAACTCTTTTAATACAGGTAATGTTTTTGGTTTTCCTTTTCCTGGTGGTGGCATAAATTATACACTCACAAAACCTGGAAAAAAATTAAATAGTAATTCACAATTTAGATGGGGTGTTGAAGAAAGTGGTTTACTATCCTTACCTTTTAAATCTTTAAAAAATAAAGTATATCAATATATAAAAGCTGAGGTAGAATATAAGTATGCACAACAAAAACCTAAAAGCGAAATAGCTTATAGATTTTTTGTAGGTGTAGGTGTACCACTTAGTGGTCAATCATTACCTTTCTTTAAACAATATTTTGCAGGAGGCCCAAATAGTATGAGAGCTTGGGGTTTAAGACAATTAGGTTTAGGCTCATCTAAATTAAGCGATACTATTGCAGCTAACTCTTTTAGAGATCGTTTTGGCGATATGCAATTAGAAGCAAATTTTGAATACAGATTTAATTTAGCAACAATTAAAGGTTTTAAAATTGGTAGTGCTTTATTTGCAGATATTGGCAATATTTGGAACATAAAAAAAGATGCAACTAATACCGATGCAGAATTTTCTTTAAAAAGATTGTACAACGATGTTGCTATAGGTATTGGTACTGGTTTAAGATTAGATTTTTCTTTGTTCCTTATCAGAGTAGATTTTGCTTATAAAGTAAAAGACCCAGGTAGAGTAACTAATAATGGTTGGATGAGTATAAAAGATTTTGTTTGGAGTGAATATAGAATTAATCAAAGCCATACAGAAGTAAAAAATTATGCTATTCAATTAGGTATTGGTTTACCATTTTAATTTATTTTGTACCATTGCAATATGTCAATCATGAAAAATATTCTTCTTTTTGGAGCAGGAAAATCAGCTACAGTTTTAATAAATTATTTAGCTAAATTAGTACAAGAAAATAATTGGCATTTTACAGTAGCAGATAGTAACGAACAATTATTAAAAGAAAAAGTTGTTTTAAATAATAATACTACTACACAGGTTTTAAATATTGAAAACACAGAAGTAAGACAAGCTTTAATAGCTAAAGCAGATGTTGTAATTTCTATGATGCCTCCTCATTTGCATTTTTTAATTGCTAAAGATTGTATTGAATTTAGTAAGCATTTATTAACTGCCTCTTATGTAGATGAAAATATTAAAGCACTTGCATCAACTATAGAAAATAAAGATTTAATTTTTTTATGTGAAATGGGTTTAGACCCTGGTATTGACCACATGAGTGCTATGCAACTAATTCATCAAATAAAAACTTCTGGTGGTAAAATAACTTCATTTAAATCGCATTGTGGTGGCTTAGTGGCTCCTGAAAATGATGATAATCCTTGGCATTATAAAATTAGCTGGAATCCAAGAAATGTAGTTCTTGCTGGTAAAGCTGGTGCTACCTTTAAATATGATAATAATATTGTACAACTACCTTATGAATCATTATTTCTTTCTAATGAATTAATAAAAACTACCACTAATAATACTTATGCTTTTTATCCTAATAGAGATTCTTTAGGTTATATAGATTTATATGATTTGCAAGATGCTGAAACATTTGTAAGAACTACACTTCGTCATCCTGATTTTTGTTTAGGCTGGAAAAATATTATTACCCTTAAACTTACAGATGAAAATCCAGTTTACGATACTACTAATATGAGTATTGCTGCATTTTTTAAAGCTCATTTTAAACATCATCAAATAGAGCAATGGCTATCGTTATTAATCAACGAAAAATTAGAAGACGCAACTGTTGTTTTAGAAAATATTTTAAATCATTTACAAAGCGATTCATTGAATGATAATGATGAAATGCTGCTTGTAAATAAAGATGGCGAACTTACATCTTTTAATATCAACAAAGACAAAACTACTGTACAACAAAATTTATCTAATATCAATTTAGTATTAGAGCAGCTTTTATTTTTAGGATTAGATGATGATGAAACCATTATCAATAAAGGCTTTTGTAGTGCTGCAGATGTTTTACAATTTATACTAGAAAAAAAATTAGTACTGAATAATACAGATAAAGATTTAATTGTAATGCTTCACGAAATTACTTACACAAAAGATAATGAACAATACAATGTTAGCAGTTTATTAGAGTTGGTAGGAGAAGATAATCATAAAACAGCCATGGCAAAAACTGTTGGTTTACCTTTAGGTATTGCAGCTAAATTAATTTTAGAAAATAAATTACCTGTAAAAGGATTACATATTCCTACCATTCCTGAAATTTATACTCCTGTATTAGCAGAGCTAAAAAATAATGGAATAATTTTTAAAGAAACATGTACAAAAGTATTTGAGGTATAATGTTTATCTCCAAACTACTTTAGTGTCAATACCAGAAACTCTTTTGCCTGTTTTCTCTTCATTGGTATAGCCTAAATAAAATATACCTAAGATGGTATCTTCATGATTTAAGTTAAAATAATCTTTCATTGGTTGTTTATGCGTCATACCACCTGTAGTAAAATGTACAGCAATATTTAATGTATAAGCTCCTAATAAAAAATTTTGTATAGCAATACTTGTAGCAACAGTTTCTTCAATAGCAGGAATTTTTACATTATCGCCTCTTTTAACATAAGCTATTACAATATGCGATGCTTTATCTGCCATGTATTGTAGCTTTTCGTAAGTAGCTAAAATAAAATTCTCTTCTGGTGTATGTTGTTGATACATTGCTGCATGTGCATCACAAAAACTTTGTTTAGATAAGTGATTATAAACAATAAAACGCCAAGGTTCAGTATGTGCATGTGTAGGAGCCCAATTAGCTAAAGCTAAAATTTTATTTATCTTATCATCTTCTATAATTATTCCATTCATTAAAGAAGCACTAATATTTCTTCTATTAATAATAATTTGTTCTAATTGTTTAAATGTAGTTTCCATGTTAAATAAAAATTATCTGCTAAAATAGTGAATAGCTATAATTAAATTTGCTTTCTCATAACTTTACATTTACTATGATAGAAATAAAAAATGTAACCAAGTCGTTTAATGACAGAACAATAATAGATAATATTAGTGCTGTATTTGATGCAGGAAAATGTAATTTAATTATTGGTGCAAGTGGTAGTGGAAAAAGTGTACTTATTAAAGCAATGGTAAACTTGTTTACACCTAACCAAGGAGAAGTATTATATGATGGAATAAATATTACTACTGCTGATACTGAAACAAGAAAAGAGTTAAGACAACAAATTGGTATGCTTTTTCAAAGCAGTGCATTATTTGATAGTATGACAGTAGAGCAAAATATTTTTTTTCCTTTAGATATTTTTACTAAAATGTCTCAGGCAGAAAAAAGAAAAAGAGTAAATGAAGTTTTAGAAAGAGTAAACTTACCAGATGCTCATAAAAAATATCCTGCAGAAATTAGTGGTGGAATGAAAAAACGTGTTGGTATTGCACGCTCTATTGTTTTAAATCCTAAATATTTATTTTGCGATGAACCTAATAGTGGCTTAGACCCTCAAACATCTTTATTAATAGATAAGTTAATTAAAGAAATTACTGTAGAGTATAATATGACAACTATTGTAGTAACCCATGATATGAATAGTGTAATGGAAATTGGCGATCATATTATTTACCTTTTTAAAGGTAAAAAACAATGGGAAGGTAGTAATAAAGACATCATTTTTAGTAAAGATGAATTATTGAATAATTTCATTTTTGCATCAGACTTTTTACAAGATGCTAAAGAAATGCGTATGTTAGAAATGAAAAATAAATAACCTATTATCGCTAACTTCTTCTACCCTATCATGAAAAAAATTATTTTAATTTTAATTTTATTAGTATTAACTATTACAGCTATTTTTAGTTGGATGCTTATTGCTCCTATTAAAAATATTCAAGAAAAAGGAAAATATTTTACAATTGTAAATACTGATAAACAAAGTGTATTAAAAACTTTAATTGAAGAAAAAATAATTACGAGCAAACAACCTTTTTTACTAACTGCAAACTTTTTTGATGTTTGGAAAAAAATAAAACCCGGTAAATATCAAATTAATAAAGGCGATAATTTAATTGATGTAATTAGAAATTTTAAAAATGGAAAACAAGCAGAAATTAAATTAGTAATTAATAAATTGAGAATAAAGGAAGATTTTGCCAAACTTGTTGCAAAAAATTTTTCTACTGATTCTGCAAGTGTAATGACTTTTATTACATCTAACGACTCTCTTAAAAATTATGGTGTAGATACGAGTACTGTTTTTACAATGTTTATTCCAAATACTTATGCTTTTTATTGGAATACATCTCTCAATAATATTTTCAATAAATTATATGATGCAAAAAATAATTTTTGGCAAAAAAATAATCGTTTAGAAAAAGCAGCAGCATTGCACCTAACAGCAGAAGAAGTTTACACGTTAGCATCTATTATAGAAGAAGAAACAAATCATGATAATGATAGAGCAAAAATTGCTAGTGTATATTTAAATCGTTTGCAAAAAAGTATGGCATTACAGGCATGCCCTACAATAAAATATGCAATGAAAGATTTTGCACTTACACGTATCTACGAAAAATATTTATTCAATCCATCGCCATACAATACTTACAGAGTAAAAGGTTTGCCTCCAGGACCTATTTGTACACCTTCTGCAAAATGTATTGATATAGTTTTAAATGCTCCTAAAACAGATTATTTATTTTTTGTGGCAAATGCCAATTTTGATGGATACCATCATTTTTCATCTAATTATGCAGAACATAATAAATATGCAAAAGCATATCAAAAAGCATTAGATGAATATACTGCCAGAAAAAAAAGTGAATAAAGATTATTGTTGTTGAGCTTCAATAATATCTTCCATTGTTATAGCATTATGGCTTTCTGTATAAATACATTCACCATTTTTTATTAAAAGAATTTGAGGCGATTCGTGGTGTACATGAAACTCTTCTGCTATTGTATTAGATAAGTTTCTTTCTGTTAATACATTTAATAAATAAAAATCTGCATCAGCTTTAACTGTTGCATTTTTCAATCTATTCAATGATACATTACTTATTACACAGCGTGGGCTATGTTTAAGTATAACTTGAAAACTATGGTAAGATTTTTCTTTCAAATGCTCTAAATGAGTATCTGAAATTAAAGGGGTAAAATCCATAAGATAATATTATAAGTATTATCCTCTAAAATAACGTGGATTTGTTGTAGGGCAACCTTTACCTGCACCATAACGAGCTGAACCACAAGCTGTTAAAAATATTGCAGCAAATGAAATGAATACTATTGCAACTAAAACTTTTTTCATAGATAATTTTTAATTTATAAGGCTTTATTTTGCTTCTATAAACGAAGATAGTATTTTATATTAAAATGTTGCATATAACCTTTAAATAAATCATTTTTTTATAAAATTTGCTGTAAATCAATAAAATATAATTGAAAATATGAATGTACATTTTACTTCTATTGGTGGTAGTGTTATGCATCAGTTAGCAATATCATTAAAGAAAAAAGGATATACAATTACTGGCACAGATGATGAAATTTTTGAACCTGCAAAATCTAATTTAGCAGCAGAAGGTTTATTGCCCCAAAAAATTGGTTGGCAACCTGAGCTTCTTACCAAAAATATTGATGCAGTTATTTTGGGTATGCATGCAAAAGCAGATAACCCAGAAATTATCAAAGCAAAAGAATTAGGATTAAAAATTTATTCTTTCCCTGAATATATTTATCAAGAAAGTATTCATAAAAAAAGAGTTGTTATAGGTGGCAGTCATGGCAAAACAACAACTACAAGTATGATAATGCATGTATTGCATTTATTAAATAAAAATTTTGATTACTTGGCAGGTGCAAAAATTCCAGGTTTTAATCAATCAGTAAATATTACAGATGCACCACTAATTATTTGCGAAGGAGATGAATATCCAGCAAGTGTTTTAGAAAAAAGACCAAAGTTTCATTTCCTTTTTCCTCATATTGCTGTATTAACAGGTATTGCATGGGATCATATCAATGTATTTCCTACATTTCAAAACTATCAAGAGCAGTTTATCATCTTTATTCATAAGATAGAAAAAAATGGATTATTAATTTATAACGAAGATGATATTGTTTTAAAAGAATTAGTACTTAACAATAAAAGAGATGATATAAATTATCAACCATATTCAATTCCTCAACATACTATTGAAAATGGTATTACTAGTGTTTGTATTGAAAATATTTCAACAACATTAAATGTTTTTGGCAATCATAATTTACAAAATTTATTGGCTGCATTTTATGTATGTAAAGCTTTGGGAATTACTACTACTAATTTTTTATCATCTATTAAAAGTTTTACAGGTGCAGCAAAAAGAATGGAGTTATTAGCAAAAAACGAACAAACAAATATTTATAGAGATTTTGCTCATGCACCAAGTAAAGTTATTGCTACAATAGATGCTTTAAAACAACAATTTCCTCAAAGAAAATTAATAGCAGTTTTAGAACTTCATACATTTAGTAGTTTAAATGAAAACTTTTTAGCTGAGTATAAAAATGCTATGCAAAATGCAGATATTGCAATTGTATTTTATAGTAATCATGCTCTTGAATTAAAACAAATGCCACCATTAGCAAAAGAAATAGTTTATCAAAGTTTTAATAAGAAAGATTTAATTGTGTTTAATAAGAAAGAAGAATTAACAGAATTTCTTTTGCATCAACAATATAAAAATAGCAATTTGCTTTTAATGAGTAGTGGCGATTATGATGGTGTAAATGTTATAAATTTTGCTCAACAAATTATATCATAAAAAAAGCTACTAATTTATTTTAGTAGCTTTAAATTTTTTTTATAGAAAAATAATGTTGTTATAAAACTCTACGAGGGTTTCTCATACTATTTCTCACTCTTCCTGGACTACCACCTCCATAATATCCTAATGGTTGTCCCCAATCTAAATTTAATAATTTGTAAGTTAATTTAATTTGAAAAGAGTAGTAAATATCTTTATTCTTAGGGTTTCCACGAGGTATTGTTTTAGAAAAAGATTTTCCAACTTCATCGCCTCTAAAAGAAAGATATTGAGAGTATGGGTCGCCTTGAGAAATAAATAAAGCAGGATCTACATAACTATTCATACTTACATCATCTAAATAATCAGTAAATGTTTTACGAATAAATAACTCTGTTCCTAATTGTAAAGATTCAGTTAAATCTACTCTTATACCACCTCCAAAACCTAAATTAAATTGAGTACGTTTATAAGGTTTTCTATCAGGGTATGCAGCTAAACCTTGGCCTTCAGTATTATAATCTCTTAATTTTACTTTATTACCAAATCTATCAACAGTTGTAGGGTTAAAACCAAAAATACTAGGCCCAAAAAATATGTAAGGAGTAAAAGAATATTCATCAAAATTATTTAAGAAATCATATTCTGCTGCAACGTTAAACTCCCAAACAAAACTTTTAAAATTTAAGTTTCTATTTTTAAATTTTATATCACTATTGTCTTTATCATCTGCCTTAATACTTAAGCCAGAAAAACTTGCTCTCACTCTTAATTTTTCCATTAAATCATAACTACCACCAATAGTAACTGCAGGAGATAATTGTTTTAATAATGGAGTTCCTTGAATTAAATCGCCATAATAACCACTAGCACCAACTGCAGCAGAAACTTTTACTCTCTGAGCATAAGTTGATACTGTAAAAAAAGCGATAAATCCAATTAGTAATTTAAACTTCAATTTCATATATGTTTATTTATTTCTCTCACCCATTTTCAAAAATAAAGAAAATTTTAAATGTAAAAACTTTTTACCCTGCAATTTTAGATAAAAAATTAAAATTGAGGAAAAAATATGTATAATTTATTGTGTTTAAAAGACAATTATATACAGTATTCTGCAATAATCTCATCATTAACTACAAACAATAAATCTATCTTTCCCTTGCATATCCTTAATTATTGTTGCATTATAATTTAATTCTTCAAAAATTTGCTTGGTTTCTTCGCCTAATGCTTCATTAATTTCTACAATAATTTTACCATCATTTTCTAAATTAGTTTTACCAAATAAAGCAATTTTTTTATAAAAAATTAGTGCATCATTATCTGGTACAAATAAGGCTAAATGAGGCTCAAATAAGATTACGTTTGGCTGCATTGTGCTGCTTTCACTTTGTCTTATATAAGGTGGATTGCTAATGATAATGCGAAACTTATCTAAATTTTGCCAATTATCTTCATCTAAAAAATCGGTTTGTATAAAATTAATTTTAGTATTATAAATCTGTGCATTTTGTTTAGCAACATTTAATGCGTCATAACTTATATCAATAGCAGTTATTTGAGTATTCTCAAACTTTGATTTAATTGTAATAGGAATACAGCCAGAGCCTGTACCTATATCTATAATTTTTTCATTTTTTATTTTAAAAGATGATACAATTTCAATTAACTCTTCAGTTTCACTTCTGGGTATTAAAGTATGTTCATTTACATAAAATTTTTTATGATAGAACCAAGCTTCTCCTAAAATATATTGTATAGGTTTATTGGTAGATAAAGACGAAATAATTTCTTTTACTTTTTTAATTTCTGTTTCAGTAATATTTTCTTTCTTATGTAAAATTCTATTCATTTTACTATATCCAAAAACATGTTCTATTACCATATCTGCAATACAATTGGCTTCATTAATACTATATAATTTCTTTAAACTAAATAGTAGTTCATTATGTATTTGTTCTAAAGTCATTATTACAAAGTAATAGAGTTTAATTAATTTAAATTACAAAATTTCATACCCTCATTTATGCTACATTTGTTTTTAATAATTTTTTATTTGCATTTTGAATTTGCACGAAAAATATATGTATCGTTGTTTAGCATTGGCTAAACTTGGAAGTGGTTTTGTTGCACCAAACCCAATGGTAGGTGCAGTTTTGGTGTATAATAACAAAATTATTGGCGAAGGTTATCATCAACAATTTGGAAGCCCACATGCAGAAGTAAATTGTATTAATAATGTTGCTGATGAAAATAAACAATTTATAAAAGATGCAACTTTATATGTTTCATTAGAGCCTTGTAATCATTTTGGTAAAACACCTCCTTGTACTCATTTAATTATTGAAAAAAAAATTAAGCATGTTGTAATTGGTTGTCAAGATCCATTTGCTGAAGTTAATGGAAAAGGTATTCAATATTTATTAGACAATAAGGTAAATGTAATTTGTAATATTCTTGCAGATGAATGTATAAAACTTAATAAATATTTTTTTACTTTCCATCAGAAAAAAAGGCCTTACATTATATTAAAATTTGCACAAACTGCAGATAATAAAATTGATAATAATTTAAATGAAAGGTTATTAATAAGTAACCAATATAGTAATAAATTAGTACATAAATGGAGAAGCGAAGTTGATGCTATTTTAATAGGAACAAATACTGCATTAAAAGATAATCCAACTCTAACTAATAGAATTTATTTTGGTAAAAATCCAGTTAGATTAGTTATTGATAAAAATCTTAGTTTACCCAATACACTTAATATTTTTAATCAAGATGCTAAAACAATAATTTTTAATACAATTAAAAATGAAACAATAGGTAATGTATCTTATGTGAAAATTCTTAATCAAAATAAAATTATTCAAGAAATTTTAGACTTTTGTTTTAAACAAAAAATAATAAGTTTAATTGTAGAAGGAGGTGCTAAGCTTTTAGGTAGCTTTATTGACAATAAAATGTGGGACGAGACAAGAATAATTACCAATACAAGTTTAAAAATTGATGATGGAGTAAAAGCACCATTCATTAATGGAATTAAAATAAAATCTAACAAATTATCTACAGATGATATTTCATATTACTTACCTAATAATTAAATGAATAAAGAAAAAGATTTTTATTATACTATAACTCAAAATGCAAAAGCTGAGTTTAAAGTAAAGGGAAGTAATTTTATAGCTTATGCATATCCTCTAAATTCAGTAGAAGAATTTAAAACAATTTTAAAAGATGTAAAAAAAGAACACCCAAAAGCTGTACATCATTGTTTTGCCTATAAACTTGGTATAGATGGAAATAATTTTAGAGCAAATGATGATGGAGAGCCTTCAGGTACAGCTGGTAAGCCAATACTTGGTCAAATTAATAGTAAAGACCTCACCAATATTTTAGTAATTGTTGTTAGATATTTTGGAGGAACATTATTAGGTGTTTCAGGATTAATAAATGCTTACAAAACTGCAACTACTTTAGTTTTACAAACCACTCCTATTATACAAAAGCCTGTAGAAATTATTCACGAATTTCAATATGATTATACAAAAATAAACGAAGTAATGACAATTGTAAAGCAATATAACTGTACTATCATTAAACATGAGCAAAAGCTGTTTTGTTTATTAACAATAAGTATACCCAAAGCAAGAATAAACGAAGTATTTTATAAAATAAAAGATATTATTGAACGATAAGATTAATTTTTTTAAAACAGAAATTTAATTATAATTTGTATTTAATATTTTCATATTCAATAAGTCTTAATTAAATCTTATTTTTATTCTAACTAAACAACTTTCATTAACCTCAATCTAGGTACATGAAAAGATATTTCACTATTCTTATTTTAACATCTATTACTTTATGCAAAACTCATGCTCAAGATAGTAACGAATTAATATTGCAAAACTTTCATTCTGGTTATAACATTTTATATATAGACTTAGAAAGTTCGGGAGAAAGAATGGTTTCTTATGGAAGCGATAAAGAGCTTATCTTTTATAATATTAATAAAAGAGTAATATACAAAAGAGTATCTATAACTGGAAAAAGAGAAATACAGAAACTAATTATTAATAATAGTAACCAAACTGTCATAACCTTACAAAAAACAAGTTTTTATCCTGATAGTAGTTTACTAGTAATATACAGTCTAAAAAATGCAAATGTTCAAAACACAATTTCTCTAACTCAGTTTACAGATTCATTAAACTTTAGAAAAATTAATGCCGATTTTATGCAACTAAGTAGCGATGGAAAAAATGTATGGCTAACTGTAAATGTGCAAGACAAATATTATACTACAATTGGATATAAAGTTTTTTCCATTGACCTAAAAACTTCTAAACTTGCAGAGGTTTCTCCACCACTTATATCCAATAGTCAACTTAATTGTTTTCAATTAATCAATAGTAACTTATGGCTTGCCACTACTAATGGTTTATACATTTTATCAAACAGTAAAAAATGGGAATTAAAATGGGCTTCTGAAAATAATAATAATGAATATATAGCCTCTTTCAAGGCAGATAATAAAGAAAATATATGGCTGCTTACCAATAATTATTTTTATAAGTTGAATATGGTATTTGGTAATATAATAAAAAAATATGCTCTTAATGAAGAAGATAATTTTAAATTAATAAATCATCCATTTGCAGTTGATGTAAATGGCAATGTTTTTTATTTTTCTACTAAAAAAATAGCAAAAAATAAATATATTTCAACATATCCGTTATTAATGTTTAACAATAATAATAAACCTGAAGAAATAAAAACAAATGCCGATGTTTATTTACCAAAAGAATTACTTATAAATGAAACAAAAAAAATTTTACTGATTGCAAAAAATAATGAAATTTTTTTTATAGACTATGTTAATAAGAAAGACATATTCAAATTATCTAATTCATTCAGTTCGTTTAAAAATTTATCTTTTATAGCACCAGGCTTAGCTGTTGCAAATACAATGTATGATAATATACCAATACGAATAGATTATACACGATGCACAGTTAAAAAAGAGTTACTTGAAAAAGAAATTTTATATGCAGATCAATTAAAAATATTACCTAAATCAAAAATTAAAATAGTAAAAGACGGTTGTGGTATAAACTTTTTCAATACTACAACCAGTACATTCTTATACAGAATTATACCCTATACAAATACGATAAGTTTTGAGCCTAAAAATAACACAGTAAGTGAAAATTGTTCATATACTGGATTGAATAATTTTTTTGTAACAGCAGATGAACATTATTTAGTTATACCTTCATATTATCCAAAACTCTGTAGAATTCAGATATACGATATATTAAAAAAAGAATTATTACATGAAGTAGATTTAAGACCTTCAAAAGATGATAAATGGCAAATTATCAACCACATTGCAGTGCATAATAAACAACCTATAATTTATGTAGAAACATTTAATAATAATATGGGTGGATTACATTCTTACCTTATAGATGCAGTTACAGGAAAAATTTTATTAAAAAAAGATTACTCAAAATCGTTTATTTCTTATGACTATTGCGGGTCTTTTACCAATACTTCCAATCAATTACTTTTACCTCAAAATATATTATACGATTTAGATTCCAAAACTGATTTGCAATTAAATATTTTAGGCGAAAAACCTGTATTTTCCAATGACGACAAATATATTTTTTATGTTAATAACGATTATATATATAGATACGAAATAGCAACTAAAATTAAATTAAGTCTAGGTTATCATCATAATGTAAAAAAAATAATTACAGACCCATATTCATCATTATTGATTTCTTTAGGTAACGACAAGCAAATTAAAGTTTGGAGTACAACAGATGCAAAACAGTTGTATACTCTTTTGGCAAATATTCCAAAAGAGCAACAAGTTCAGCCTTCATACATTTTTGTACAACCTGATGGTTATTTTACAGGTGGTGGTTATTATAACTCATTTATTATAAAAAATAATAATGGCTATATATTACCTTATGAAGAATTTGATAAATTATATAACCGCCCTGATAAGCTCATTGCTTCTACAGGTTTAGCTAAACCTGAACTTGTACAACAACTACAACAAGTTGTAGAAAAAAGACTGGGTACTTATACAGAAAATAATACATCTTCATTTGAAGCAAAAATCTCCAACACCTCAATGCTGCCAATACTGTCATCTGAAAAATACCATACAAATACAATTAGAGCATAAAGTAAAAGAAATTATTAATGCAAACCAAATATGGTTAAATGGTAA